>CAZPTI010000352.1:0-4817 GCA_964588925.1 uncultured Anaerolineales bacterium
ATCGCGACCGGACAGTCCAGCTACGCGGCACCCGCGTGTCTGGTGCTGGGCGGGGAGACGACGGTCACGATCCGGGGTACGGGCAAAGGTGGGCGCAACCAGGAGCTGGCGTTGAGCGCGGCGCTGGCGCTGAGCGGCTACGAGTTGCCGGAAGGCCGCGAAGTAGCGGTTATCAGCCTTGGCACCGACGGCACCGACGGCCCAACCGACGCTGCGGGCGGAATCGGCACACTCAACACGCTCCGTCGCGCCAGGGATATGGGCTGCGATGTCCGCGCGGCGCTCGCCAACAACGACAGCTATAACCTGCTCGGCGCGCTCGGCGACCTCCTTATCACCGGCCCGACGCAAACGAACGTGAACGATTTGATGCTTGTGGTGGTGAGATAGGAATGGGACACCGATCTGGCTGATTGAACTGATTCTCATGACCTTTAAGAGCTATCCCTATCATCAGTTCAATCAGTTCGATCTGCGTCCCACTATGTGTTGAATGCCGGGACGACTTCCGTGCGCGCGAGGCCTCGGTCGTCCTGGTAAGTCACTTCCCACGTGGGCTTCCACGCAAGAGAGACAAGGCGGACGTCGATGTCGCTCTTTTTGGGCGCCACCTTGACTTCCTGTACGTCCTCCGCGGCCTTCGCCCACTCTTCCGTCGCCTCGCTCATCTCCGCTTCCATGTCTTCCTTAAGCTGCGCGATCTGCTCGTCGAACTGCTTAATCTTGGCGACGGATTCGTCGATGTCAGCCTGCGCGGTTGCGGTCATGCGGCGCCTGGTCGCAGCCTTCGATAGCCCGGTTAGGCTCTTGCGACGACGCGAGCCGAACAGGCCGAACATGCCTGCGACGCTGTCCAGCCCCGACAGGATCTCCTCGCCCACGCGGCCGGTAAGCTGCGCGCGGTCCTCAGCCAGCTCCTGCTCTTCCTTCGACTTTTGCTCGGCCAGCCGGTTCAGTTTGGCCTCATACTTGTCGCGGATCGCGTCCACCGCCTTGTCGCGCGCCTCGCGCGCGGCCTGCTGGACGCGGGCGCGGAAGTCACGCTCGGTCTCGCCCGGCTTCGCGTACTGCTTGAGCGTCGGGTTGTAGAGCAGGGTGAATGCCTGGCTTCGATAGAGGTAGTCGGCCAGACCGGCTTCCACCTTGCTGAAGCTGCGCGCGGTGGAGAGGCTCGACGGGAGGCCGCCAGTGAAGAACGCGCCACGCGGCGCCTCGGTGCGCAGGTCGCGCTCCTTCGCAACGACGGGTTGCGCGTCGCGCCAGTCGACCACGTTGGCCTGCGGATCGAGCGGCAGCATGAGCGCCACTTCCAGCGTCTCGTCGAGGTTAAGCTTCCGGTCGACAAAGGCTATTTCCGCCAGCCCGACGAGCGCGGGTTCAAAGATGAGCTGCTGGCCGGTCGCGCTGATCCGTCCGCCTACCTTATCCTCGACCGCGACGAGCGCGGCGTTGTCACGCACAGTCACGGGCAGGAAGACCTGGTTCACGCCGGGGGGCGGGACGGGCGGGGTGGAGGAAAGGCCCGTTCCGGGCGCAGCGGCAACCGGGGCGGCGGGGGTAACGTGCGCCGAAACTGGCTTTGCGGCAGCAGCAGTCGCGGTTGCACCCGCAACTGGCTTGCGCGCAGGCCCGGCTGCTGCCGCGGGTTTCCGATCCTTCATCAACTCCTTCACCTGCTGGCGCGTCAACGGCCCGCGCAGGTAGCTCATGGCCCAGCGCGTCTGGAAGACGATGGGTACGCTCTGGTTGACATTGCGCAGGAGGAAGACGCGGCTCTCCAATGAAGAGATCAGCTTGTCCAGCACCTTTGTGTCCGACATTGAACCGGCGCTCGCCATTACGCTCTCCAGCCCATCCAGCAGCCGCGCCTTGTCCCGCTCGGCTGAGAGCTTGCCGATGAACCAGGTCCCTGCGTTGGTCAGCCCCTTGTAGTCGAGGTCGACCGGGTTCTGGGTGGTCAGCATGATGCCGCAGCCGAACGCCCTTGCCTGCTTGAGCAAGGTCATCATCGGGCGCTTGCTTGGCGGATTGGACGTCGGCGGGAAGTAGCCGAAAACCTCGTCCATGTAGAGCAACGCGCGGAGCGACGTAGTGCCCGGCTGGCTGCGCATCCAGCTAATGAACGTCTCAAGCAGGATGGTGACGAAGAACATGCGCTCCGCGTCGCTGAGATGCGCGATATAGAAGATGCTGTGCCGTGGCTTGCCCTCGGGCGTGTAAAGCAGCGCGGGAATGTCGAGCGGTTCGCCCTTGAGCCACGACGCAAAGCTCGGCGACGCGATGATGTTGTTGAGCGCCATCGCGAGGCCGAAGCGGTCCTTCTCCGGGAAGAACGCGTCGAGGCTCAGCACGCCGACCTGCTGGAAGGGCGGCTTCTGGGCACCCAGGATGAGTTTGGCAAGGTCCATCGGCTCGCCCTTGCGCCATGCGTCCTCCAACAGGGTCGAGAGAAGGATATGCTCGCGCGAACGGACGGGGTCCGCGTCGATGCCGGCGAGGCCGAGCAACGCGGAGACGGTGCCCTGGATGCGCTCGCGCAGCGCCTCGTCCTCGGTGTCCCAGTCCAGGCCGGGTGAGTTGAAGCTGCTGATGATGCTGACGGGCAAACCGGCCTCAGAGCCTGGCGTGTAGATAGCGAAGTCGGCGGCAGCCTTTAGCGCCTTGATGCGCTCCGGTCCCTGCTCCCAGCTCGCCAGCCCCTCGCGCCATTGTTTCGCCTGCGCCGCGGCAAAGTCCTCCGGCGACAGCCCCTTACGCCGCGCATCGTCGGGGTTGACCCACGGCAGGAAGTTCTCAGGCAGCAGGTCGGGGAAGGTGAGCAGCAGGTTCGTGATGTCGCCCTTGGGGTCGATCAGGATGGCCGGCACGCCGTCGAGCGCGGCCTCTTCGAGCAGGTCGATGCAGAGGCCGGTCTTGCCGGACCCTGTCATGCCGACGCAGACCGCGTGCGTTGTCAAGTCGCGCGCGTCGTAGTTCACCATTGCGTCGAGCAACTTCCTGCCCGCCAGATCATATTCTTTGCCGAGGTAAAAACTGCCGAGCTTCTCGATCAGAGCCATGAGTTGCCTCCGTTACTCTCGCGCTAACAAGGCATCAATCGCTTCGATAGACGCTTTTCGCTTCGACTGAACTTCGCCGCGCCAGGCCAGCGCGGCCGGGAGGCGCAGCAGGCCGGCAAGCTGGCCGCGCAGGCGCGCGCGCGCCGCTTCTCCCCGCCAGGCGCGGAGGGCGTCGCGCGTGACCCGCCACTGCGCGCCGATAATCTTGCCGAAGTGCCGCCTGATAAGCGGCCCGGGCATGTCTTTCGCGATCACCGTGATGGTGTTGCGCCCGGTGTAGTAGCTTGCCAGCGTGCCACCGCCCGTGGCGCTGAGCTGGTGATAGAGCCGCGCGGCCGGAGCGAAACGCGCCTCCCAACCGAGCAGTTGCAGGCGCCACGCGAGGTCGACGTCCTCAAGATACATAAACAGGCGCTCGTCGAAGCCGCCGGCCTGCTCCCATGCCTCTCTACGATAGGCGACCCCGCCGCCGCATCCGCCGAAGACGAGCGTGTCCGCGTCATACTGGCCGCGATCCTCCTGCCACACCCCGCGGTTACGGGGAATGCCATCCACGCCCATCATATCGCCCGCGTTATGGAGCACGGTGCGACGGTCGAACAAGAGCATTTTGCTCGCAATCGCGGCAGCCTGCGGGTGCTGCTCCGCCGCGTCAACTAAGGCCGCCAGCCAGCCCGCCTCGGCCTCGGTGTCGTTGTTAAGCATCACGAGCAGATCGCCCGTCGCGGCCTTCGCGCCCGAGTTACAGCCAACCGCAAGGCCGCTGTTGGATTCTAAGCGAACGACCTTAACTTCGGGATAACGTTCGCGAACGAATTGGATAGAGTCGTCCACGGAGGCGTCATCGACCATGATGATCTCAGTAAGCTCGCGCGGATAGGTCTGGCCGCGCAAGGCGTTCAGGCAAGTTTCAAGAAAACGCTTGCCGTTGTAGTTCGGGATGATGACGCTGGCGCGCATCACGCCTCAGCGCGCAGCGTCTGCGCGTACTCAGCGAGCGCGTCCTGCCACCGGCGGAGGGTTATGCCGAGGGACGCGGCGGCCGAGTTGGCGAGCACGGCGTGCAGTGGCGGCGCGGACGGTCGCGGCCATTCTGCGCTGAGAATGGGTGTGATGGGCAAGTCGGGTTGACCGCTGACGCGCATGATCTCGCGGGCGAACTCGTAGCGCGAGCAAAAGCCGCTGTTGGTCAGGTGGTAGATGCCGTAATGGCCGGTTTCGGCCAGCTTCGCCATCGCCTCAGCCGCGTCCGGCGCGTAGGTCGGGTTGCCGAACTCGTCTGCGGCCACGCGCAGCGCGCCATACTTCGCAGCGCCTGCGAGAATCTTGGTCACGAAGTTGTTGCCGCCCGGCCCAAAAAGCCAGGCGACGCGGGCGATATAGAACCGCGGGACCAGGGCCGTCACAATTCGCTCGGCCGCGGCCTTGGTTCGCGCGTACTGGCTAATTGGGCTAAGGGCATCCCACTCGCGGTAGAGGTCCCGGCGCGCGCCGTCGAACACCTCGTTCGTGCTCACGTGGAGTATGGCCGCGCCCGACTTCTGCGCGGCGAGCGCCACGTTCTGCGTGCCAAGCGCATTGACCTTGTGGGCGAGCTCAGGGTCCTTCTCCGCGCCGTCGACGTCGGTGTAGGCGGCGGAATGGACAATCAGGTCGGGCGAGAAGCGCGCGATGCAGTCGATGACGCCGCGATCCGTGATGTCGTCGCAGGGCAGGTCGAGAGGCAGCGTATCGTGCGCCGCGAAGGACTGCATAAGC
>CAZPTI010000353.1:0-4787 GCA_964588925.1 uncultured Anaerolineales bacterium
CCCAGGCTGAGGTTGATGACGGACGCGCCGTTGTCCACCGCATACAGGATGCCCGCGGCCACGTCCGAATACGCGGCAAGCCCGATCGTCTTGTCAATAACCTTCACAGGCATGACGGGCGAGCTCCATGCGATGCCCGCAATGCCGATCCCGTTGTCGGACTTCGCCCCCGCAATCCCCGCGACATGCGTGCCGTGTCCGCTGTCGTCCGCCACCTGGCCGTTCTCGCGCGACTCGTAGGCGCTGCCGTTCCAGGCCTGGTAGAAGTGCCATCCGTTGACGTCGTCGATCTTCCCGTTGCCGTCGTCGTCCTTGCCGTTGAAAGGCGTCTCGCCCTTGTTCACCCAGAGCTTGTCTTTCAGATCAGGATGCTTCAGGTCAATGCCGCTGTCGATCACTGCGATGATAACGCCCGGCGCGCCTGTGGTGATGCTCCATCCCTGCGGCGCGCCGATCACTGGCAGCGCCCACTGCTCGCCATAGCGCGGGTCATTCGGTGTGACGTCCATCGCGCCCTGGGGGGCCGCCCAGTAGTCCGGCTCCGCGTAAGCAACACCGGGCAGTTGCGCGAGTTGCTCCGCGGCGGCAATCTCCTGCCCGGCCGGCACGCCAACTGCGACCACCGACAGTTCGGGCATCTCGCGCGTGACCTCATATCCGGCAGCAGTGAGCGAATCGACCGAGGCCGCGGCTGCGGCGCCGCCACCGAACGCGACGAGCACCGCGCCAGTTCGATATTCCGGCGCGGGCGGCTCGCTCTGCGCCGCTGCTGACGGCGCGAGAAATGACGCCAGGATGAAAGCGATGAAGAACAGACGAAAGCGCATGCGTGTCCGTCCAGACGAGAATTATAATGAAGCAGGCCGGGTGCTCCCCGGCCTGCGCCACATCGAGTCACCCTGCGCGCGACCACTATCGGGCCGCGCCTTTGCCTGTCACGGTTTCCGGTAAGTCACTACCAGCTTCGGCGCGTACGGGCGCATCCAGCCGTTATCGCGGCTGACCAGCCGATAGGTCGTGAAACTGGTTGCGTCGACCAAGCGCAACAGCAAGCCGTTGTTTGCGCCGGGATTCGCCACCCACTTGCGGGCCATGTCGGTCACATCGACCCTGACCCACTTCCCAACATCCGCCTTCGTGACCGGCGTCAGCCCGTCCGCCACGGTCAGCGCGTCCCCGCCCGGCGTCCGCCAGGGCGTCTTCCACGTGACCGTCCCCTCCTGCCACGGCGCAGTGACCTCGTAGCTCGCGACGTTAGCCGTGCTGCCCCCGCCGCCGTAGGCCGTGACATAGATGTAAAGGGTCGCTTCGTCCACAGGGTAGGTTGCGTTGATGGGCGAAAGGTCGAACCGGAGCAGCGAACGAAGAACATCATTGCCGCCGATGTAAATAAACGGCCATTGACCGTAATTGGTGCGAGGGATTCCGGACGAGATGTGCGCATCCGCAACGGCCCCAAACTCCTGCGTGACCGTCTGCGCGGCCTGCCCGATGGTCAGCGCGCCGCTCTCAAGCGCGTTGAGGAAGGTTGCGCCCTCAAAGACGGCAACCGAGCGCGTGATCTCGCCCCGATCCGCCGTGATACGTGTGGAGAAGCCGAAGCGCGCTGCGCCACCGGTCGCCAGAGTGCTCGTCGCGGCCACCGCAACAACCTTGTTTGCCTCCGCATCGGGCGACAGTCCGGCCGCGGTCGCAACCCCCGCCATCTGGCTCGCCTGCGCCGCAGTCACCGGGAACGCGCCGCCATACGCGCTGCCTGCGACGTACTCCTCCTCATCGTCCAGCGGCGCGATGAAGAGCGCAGTCGCCGGGCTGCCGATATTCGTCGCCTGAACGTCCGCCTTGACCGCGCTGCCCTTGATCGCCGGTTGCGTGTTGGACGTTTGCGTCACCGAGCCGGTAAACGCCTTCCTCGCGTTCCACACACGCACCGTCGCAACCTCATCGGTCTGATCGAGGATTTCCACGTGCCACCCGTACTGCGCGAGCGCGTCGCCGGGGTTGCCCGTACCGCCTTCGTAGCCGAGGCCAAACTGGTACGCGTAGCAGTCGAGCAGGCCGGCCGCTGGGCCGGCGAGATTGGGCCGGCACCGGTAGAGCAGCGGCGAGTCGTAGCGCATCATCGGCGCGCGCATACCATACCCTGCTGTAGCAGGCAGCACCGCGCTCGCGTCCCACTGCCGTGTGATCCACCGCGGGAGCGTCTGCGAATGGCCGGGGCCGCGGTTGACGAACTCCGCCCCCGGATAGTAGCCGAACGAATCGTGGAACGCGCTCACCGCGGGCCGCTCCGCGTATGACACCCACTCCGTAGAACCGGGCATCGCGCTCGGATACTTGAAAGGCGCGCTGTCCTTCAGCGAAAACGGCGCGTCGCGCATCTGTCCGCGGGCAGGCAGGTTCGCGCCCTCGTTGCTGAAGCCCGCGGCAACCACGCCGGGATCGCGATACGGCTGCGGGTGCGCATCGACCACGAGCAACTTGCCTTTCGGGCCGAAGCTCGGATAGTCCCGCAGCGTGCGACTGATCTCGTTGTCCGCGTAGTGGTTGTTGTTGAGCCAGACCAGCAGACCGCCGTTCGCCGGGCCGAAGCGCCAGCGGCTGTCGCCGAGCGCGCTGTCGTAGCCCCCGCTCGCGCCCACGTTGCGCCACTGGAGGTAGTAGTTCTGCGTGAAGGCATGCGAACCGTGGCTGAACGCCCAGGGCGCATCGACAGTCCAGCGCGTGTCGGGGCCTTCCGCGTCGTCGAAGAACAGCAGGATCTCCGCCGCGGCCACTCGCACGTTGTCGACGAACGGCCCGTCGAGCGGCGCGCCCGCATCCGTCATGTGCCAGAAGCGCAGGGTAATGGGCTTGCCCGCAAACGCGGTCAGGTCGAACTCCTGCCCGGTCGGGGCGGGATAGCCGGTGTTGGAACCAGTGAAGCCGCTGATCCCCGCCGCACAGAGGTCATCCGGGAAGCCATACGCTGCGCCGATCCAGTCGGCCGCATGCGCGCACGTCGTGTTGCCGTTCGTCAACATGGTCCACGTCGCGCCGCCGTCTTCCGATGCCTGCACCCACAAAAAGTCTATGCCCGACCGTGTGCGGTAGGCAGTATCAAAGGTGAGTGTCGCGCCTTCGGGCGGGATCAGCACCGGCTTGCGCAGCGTCATTCGCCCGTTGGCAAGCGCCTCGTTGCCGCCCCACCAGTAGCGCGCGCCCTGCCACACCGGAACCGGCAGCTCGCGCCCCCCGTCGGGCAACTCGATCTTTGCGCCCCGATAAAACCCCTCGCCCTGCGGGAAACGGCTCGCCTGGCCGAGTTTGAAGACGTACTCCCGGCTCGGGTCGTCGATGACGAGCGGTTCCAGCCAGCCCCACGCATCGAGATGCAAGGGGTCCAGCGCAGCAGGCTCGAACCCGATGGGGTAGCCGGTCCAGTCGTCGGCCATCGGCGTCCAGAAGCCCGCCGAAGGATCGCCGCCCTCCTGCGCATGGAGGTCAATCGCGCCCAGGCTGTGCCCGTGCTCGTGCGCAAAGACCGCCATGCCGCCGTTCTCGGGCATGATGAGGTACGGCCCAACCGCGACATCGGCGGCAACGGGGATGGGCGGCGCGGCCGAGTTCGAGCGCGACCAGAGCGCCCCCTCGCCGTACGCCGTGCGGTTCAGCAGCGTCGCATCCTCCTCCTCGCCGTACCCCGCGTGGACAATCCACAGCCGGTCGATCAGGCCGTCCCTGTCGCCGTCGTAGTTCTGCCACTTGAAGCCGGGGAGCGTGTTGCTGATCGCGTTGACCGCATTGAGCGTATCAGCTACGAAGGAACGCTCGTCGCCCGCATTCGGGATGCCGCCCGCCGGGGAAACGCCGCCTTCGCCCGACCGCCGGCCGGGGCACGCGTCCGCCGCATACCACTGCGTCGAGTGCGGCAACGTCACCCACCCGATCACATCGCCGCTAACCTCGTGCCGTCCGCCCGACATATCGAGGAAATAGTCGCGCACCGACTGCCCCGTGAAGTCCTCGCTGACGACCGAGCCGTCCTGCCGCGCGTAGTTGAACTTCACGCCGTTCCCGAACAGGAGCGCCTCAAACCATCCCTTGCTGAAATCGGGCGTCCAGATCGCCTCGCCGGAGCGGTCACTTGCCGAGAGCGGCCGGGGGACCTGGTTATGCAGGGGGCCACTGTAAGTGAAGGTCTGCGTCTGCGTGATGATGTTTGAGCAATCGCCGACGATCACCTGACCGTTCTCGTCATAGACCGCTTCATCCGGGTCCGCGCGGCCGAGCGGGTCCCACGTGTCGCCGGGCTTCCAGGTAAAGGCGTCCACCCCGCCAAACTCCACGAGGACAACCAGCGCGTGGGCGCTGGAGGTCAGGGCGAGCGACTGCGCTTCGAGGGTTTGCCCGCTCTCCAGCAGCCGCTGCCGCGCCCGGTTGCGCTCAAAGTCCGCCAGGTTTGGGCGGTCAAGCGGCTTGCCATAGGCGCCGGTGGGCAGGTCGCCGGGCGCGGGCGGATTCGCAGCAGCGAGCGCAGACGTTAGCAGGGTTATCACCACCGCTATAATGGTGGCGAGGGACAAAAAACGATGGCGTGGCATGGCGCCTTCCTCCTTTGGAGGCTGCCCGAGGGGATGGGGAATGAGGAAAGCAGAGAACCGGGGCCGGGAACCGCCTTTTCCGAAGAGCCTGACTCAAGCTTTCGAGACGGATTGTAAACGGCGCAATGAACGGTGTCAAACAATGCGAGACCCGTCGGGTTTTAGGAACCCGACGGGTCTCGGTAGGTAACTGCCCCGACGGGT
>CAZPTI010000354.1:0-4766 GCA_964588925.1 uncultured Anaerolineales bacterium
GCGACGCCTTTGTCCTGGCGTCCAGGTCGCCGCGACGGCAGCAGTTACTCGCGGCGCTCGGCCTTGAGTTCACCGTCGATGCAGCTGATGTGGACGAGACGCCATTCCCAGGCGAGGGGCCTGAGGCGCTCGTCTGCCGGTTATGCCGCGAGAAGGCGGCGGCTGTGGCGTCGCGTCATCCCGGCGAAGTCGTTCTCGCGGCCGACACGCTCGTCGTGCTTGACGGCGCGCTGCTGGGCAAACCCGCCGATGCGCTCGAAGCAGTTGCGATGCTGACCGCCCTCCGCGACCGCGTGCATGTCGTCTACACCGCTCTTTGCGTGATGCGCGACGGTCAGGTTGAGACGCGCGTCTCGGCGACGGATGTCAGGATGCGCGCCTATTCCGATGCGGAGATCGAGGCGTATGTCGAAACAGGCGACCCCCTCGACAAGGCCGGCGCATACGGCATCCAGGACCCGCGGTTCGCGCCGGTGGCGTCGTGGGATGGTTGCTACTCTGCGGTGATGGGCTTGCCGATGGGGCTGGCCGCAGAAATGCTGGCGCGCGTCGGGATCCAAGCAGGCGGTGAAGTGGTTCGCGCGTGTGAGTCGATGACCGGCGACCGCTGCTGCGAGCGCGCGGGCGGGCTGGTCGGGCGCCGCCGGGAGCCTTGCTCTTAGCCGGAAAACAAGTCAAAAACTTGGAATGACTTGTATCCCAGGCCATTTCCTGATAAGATTTGGACGGAGGGATTCGATGCAAACAGCACTGACAAAACGAGGTCAAACGGTAGTACCTGCGCCGATCAGAAAGCGGTATGGCATGAACGAAAGCACGCGGCTTGCATGGATTGACGACGGCAAGGTAATTCGAGTCATCCCTCTGCCTCCAGATCCATTTGGGGCGCTGCGGGGACGCGCGCGCGGCGAGGGGCTACTTGAAAAGCTGCTCGAGAGCCGGAGGGAAGATCGCGAGCGTGAGCGCTAAGCGGTACCTACTGGACACATCGGCCCTGGTCTCTTACTTTGAGAACGAGGCTGGGGCTTCAGAAGTTGACGCGATTGTCCGCAGTGGAGCGGCGCAAGTGCCATGGACAGCGCTGCTTGAGGTCTACTATATCTCACTCCAAGAGAGAGATGAAGAAGAGGCCTTGCTACGATTCGCCTCGATTCGGGCCGCGCCCGAAGTTGAAGTGCTCTGGAATGTTGACGAAGCGCTCCTGTTGACAGCCGGACAAATAAAAGCGACGAATCGGGTCTCCTTTGCCGATGCTCTCATCGCAGCTTATGCGATTCAAAATGATGCCGTGCTCGTCCACAAGGCCCCCGAGTTCGACGCGCTAGGCGATCTGATTCCCGTCGAGCGGCTACCGTACAAAGGAAGAACCAAAGGTTGATGTCAAATGATCTCCTCGCCGGACTCAATCCCGCGCAGCGGGAGGCGGTCACGACGGTCAAAGGCCCCGTGCTGGTCCTGGCGGGCCCCGGTTCCGGCAAAACGCGTGTGCTGGCCCACCGCGTCGCGTACCTGCTCCGTGTTGCGGGCGCGCAGCCGCGCGCAGTCATGGCGGTGACCTTCACCAACAAGGCCGCAGGCGAGATGCGCGAGCGCATCAACAAGTTGCTCGGCGAGGCCGTGCCCGTGAGTTCCGGTTGGAAGGGCCTGACTATCGGGACGTTCCACTCCATCTGCGCGCGCATCCTGCGAGCAGAGGCGGGGCCGGCCGCACTGAACCCGAACTACGTGATCTACGACGACGGCGAGCAGTTATCGGCCATACGCGGCGCGCTCAAAGACCTCAAGATCGACGAGAAGATGTACCGGCCCGAGGCCATGCGCTCGGCCATTTCTAAGGCCAAGAACGAGCTGGTCAAGCCAGAGAACTTCGCCACGACCACGTACTACGACGAGATCGCGCGCCGTGTGTACACGCGCTACGAAGAAATCCTCAAGGCCAACGGCGCGCTCGACTTCGACGACCTGCTCTGCCGCGTAACGTGGCTGTTCAAGGATCAGCCGGACGTGCTGGCGCGGTATCAGGACCGGTATGAGTACCTGCTGGTCGATGAGTTTCAGGATACGAATACGGCCCAGTACGACATGGTCTGCGCTCTTGCGTCGAGAAGAAGAAATATTTTTTGCGTAGGAGACGAGGACCAGTCGATTTTTGGCTTCAGAGGCGCCGACTACCGCAACGTCCTCCGCTTCCGCGAGGACTTCCCCGACGCCAAAGTCGTCCTGCTCGAACAAAACTATCGCTCCACGCAGTCCATTCTCGACGCGGCCAACGCCGTCATCGCGCGCAACATCAAGCGCACGCCCAAGCATCTGCGCACGGATCGCGGCCCTGGCGCGCAGGTCATCCTGCACGAAGCCTACGACGAGACCGACGAGGCGCAGTTCGTCGTCAACACGATTCAGCGCCTCGTCGGGTCGGGTGAAATCCGGTTGAGCGACGTGGCGGTCATGTACCGCACCAACGCGCAATCCCGCTCGCTCGAAGACGCGTTCGTCGCGCGCGGCATCCCGTACCGGCTCGTCGGCGGCACACGATTCTATCAGCGCAAGGAGATCAAGGACGCGCTGGCGTATCTCCGCCTCGTCCACAACCCGGCCGACAACGTCAGCTTAATGCGGATCATCAACGTCCCGCCGCGTGCGATAGGTGATAAGACCGTTTCTTCCCTTGCCGCATGGAGCGCAGAGCAGGGTGTCTCGATGACGGGCGGGCTTGCGCTCCTCTCCGGCGACCTGAGCAGCCCGATGCTGACCGGTTATCACGCTAGGGACGGTAAACCGCCGCAGCACCCCTTCGGCACGGCCGCAAACAAGGCGCTCGTGGCCTTCTACCGCCTGCTCAAGGGCTGGCTCGACATAAAGGACAGGCTGACCGTCAGCCAGTTGCTCGAAAAGATTACGGAGCAGGCGGGATACGCGACATGGCTGCGCGACGGCACCGAAGAGGGCGAGGATCGCTGGGAGAACCTGCAGGAACTCTCCTCGGTTGCCGCGCATTACGATGACTTCCCGCCCGAGCTGCGGCTAACCGCGTTCCTCGAAGAGGTCGCGCTGGTGTCTGACCAGGATGAGCTGGCCGAGCAGGATGAGCGCGTGACGCTGCTCACGGTGCACACGGCGAAGGGGCTGGAGTTTCGCATCGTCTTCCTGGTCGGGCTGGAGGAGAACATCTTCCCGCACAGCCGCAGCCAGGAAGATCCCGACCAGATGGAGGAGGAGCGCCGGCTGATGTACGTCGGCGTGACGCGGGCAAAGGATCGGCTGTATCTGGTGCGCGCGTTCCGACGGATGCTCTGGGGCCGCAGCGAGATTAACGAGCCGTCGCGCTTCCTGCGCGACGTAGCCGCGGCGCAGGGGTCTTCCATCGGCATGAGCCCGGTGCGCGGGACGCCAAGCCGGACCGCAGGCATGATGGAAGGCGGGCATTCGGGCGGCTGGGGCTACGAGCCGCGGGGCCGCCGGCGTTCGGACGAGGACGAGGATAGCTGGGGCGGCGCCAGTCGGCGCTCGCGGCCCGATGAAAAGTCGTCCCTCTACGGTGGCAGGGGCGGCGCAACATGGCAGCCTGCCCGCCCGCCGCAGCCGCCGCCGCCGAAGCGCACCGAGCGGCCGGAGCGCGCGCCGCAGTTCAAGCCCGGCGACCGCGTCGACCACGGTCTGTTCGGTCCGGGCATCGTGCTCAAATCAGAAGTGACCGCCGACGACGAGGAAGTGACGGTCGCGTTCCAGGGGAAGGGGACGAAGACGCTGCTGGCGGGGTTCGCGAAGTTGCGGAAAATTAGTCGTTAGGAAGGTCCGCCGTTGACGCGCCTCTTCTGCTGGCTATAACGAGGGGGGAAGAGAGCGTGAGTAATGACTGACGAAGTGCGAACACTCACAATAGAGTACCCCTCCGAAGTGCTATGGGCCCTCCAACAGGAGCCGGTGGAGTTTGAGAATGAAGCGCGCCTGCTTCTGGCGCTGAAGTTGTACGAGACCGGGAAACTGAGCACGGATTGGCCGTTCAAGTCGCCGGTATGCCGCGCTCTGCGTTCATTTTTGAATTGAGCCAACACGGCCTGTCGCCGTTTGGACAATCCCCCGAGGAAATCGAAGAAGATTTCGCAAATGCCAGACGCGCCAGTAGTCATCAATAACACACCACTTGTTGCGCTCGCATCTATCAACCAACTTCACCTCTTGCCCGCATTGTTCGGTCAAGTCCTGGTTCCCGAAGCCGTCGCCGAGTTTCTGGCAACGGAACATGAAGCTCGCGCTTCGTTGCTGACAGGAGAGGCGCGCTTACGCCCGTGTCCCTTTCGGATCCGACGCATAGCCTGCGCTACGTCGGCTTAGATCACGGTGAAGCGGAAGTTCTCGCGCTGGCAGAGGAATTGGGGGCAAGGCTTGTTCTTATGGACGAACTGCGAGGACGGCGCTATGCCCGGCGGCTGGGCATTCCTGTCTCTGGGACTGTCGGCGTGCTTCTCCTGGCAAAAGAGCGCGGCCTTGTCAAGGCAGTTGCGCCCCTGACTGGGCAGCTTATCGACGGCGGTCTGTATCTGGATCAAGACGTCGTGAAGCGAGCGTTGCTTATTGCCGGCGAGTAGTCGTCTCTTCCAAATACCGCAGCACCATTATCGAAGCCTGCGAGTCCGCCAGAGCCGCCCCAGCCGAAACGTGCGGAAGATACCGAAGTAGGAGGCCTTACTTGTCCAGTTCGTCTCGGAGCATTTGCTCGACCTGCTGCATCAATCCAGGGATGTGTTTCTGACAGACAGACGAGC
>CAZPTI010000355.1:0-4761 GCA_964588925.1 uncultured Anaerolineales bacterium
GACCGGCCTGACCGTTGGCGGCGCGCGATTCGGCGGCGCGCAGGAGGGCGGCCCCTTCAATGTCGCGGCGGCCGTGCTGCTGCGCCAGCGCGCGAGCGGCCTCGGCGGCTTCGGCGGAACCGGCAACCCGGCTGCGCGCGGCCAGGGCGGACGACAGGCCAAGCTGCGAGGCCATCTCCGCCTCGGTGTCGCCGACGGAACGCGCGACAGGCAGCGCGCGCTCGAAATAGGCCACGGCGGACGCGGCCTCGCCTGCGCCGACGCACGCCTCGCCGAGACGCGTCAGGGCTTGCAGCTCGCG
Organism: uncultured Anaerolineales bacterium; assembly: GCA_964588925.1. Taxonomy (GTDB): domain Bacteria; phylum Chloroflexota; class Anaerolineae; order CG2-30-64-16; family CG2-30-64-16; genus JALOOB01. The sequence goes on from CAZPTI010000355.1 coordinate 302, forward strand.
GCGCTCGTCACCCGCCTCGTGGGCCAACGCCATCGCTTCGCCGAACGTGTCGACGGCCGCATTCCACCGGCCCGTGGCAAGCTGGCAGTGGCCCAACTCCAGCAGCATCGCAAGTTGGTCGCCCTGCCCGCCGCTGGCCGCGGCGTCGAGGGCGGCTGCGAACGCGCTACAGGCGTCGGCGGGCCGACCGTCCTGCAGGGCGGCGCGACCCAGCGCCATGCGCGAGGCGACGAGCGCGTCGAGGTCGCCCACGGCTTCGGCCAGCAGCGCAGCGGCGGCGTGGGCTTCGTTGGCCTCGACGTGGCGCTCAAGCTGCGCGTATAAATCGGCCAGCTCGCGCGCGACGGCCAGTTCGTCTGCGGTCAGCCCGGCGCGCCTGAGCGGGGTTGTCGCCTGTTCGAGCCACTGCGCCGCATCTGCCGGGCGGCCAAGCGTCGCGTCGATGGCGGCAAGTTGGCGGAGCGATGCAGCCTCGGCGACGGGATCGACCACGGCGCGCGCGCAGGCCAGCGCAGCCCGGTAGCCCTCGTAGGCTTCGGACAGGCGGCCGGCGGCAAGGTCCAGCTCGGCCACGTCGTAGCGCAGCGCGCCCTCTGCGCCGGGGTCGTTCAGCGCAGCGTAGAGCGGTAAGGCTTCGCGATAGCAGGCAAGGGCGGTGTCCACCTCCCCGCCGTCAAGATAGAAGTCACCCAGGCGGCGGAGGACGGGGGCTTCCGCCTCACAGTCGCCGATCTTGCGGCCCAGTTGGAGCGCATGGCCGTAGGCGTCGCGCGCGGCGTCACGCTCGCTCGCGTCGTCGTAGGCCGCGCCGAGTTGGAGCAGGGCGGCCAGCTCGCCCCGCTCGTCGCCCACCTCGCGGCTCAAGGCGAGGGCAACGTCGGCGGAACGGATGGCGGAGGCGAGTTGTCCGGCGCGGCGCTCGGCTTCGGCGAGGCGCAGGGTTACAAGGAGGCGCTCGCCCTTCGGCGCGGTCCCGTTGCGCAGGAGCAGGACGGTGCGAAGGTCGAAGGCGGCGGCGTGGGCGCGTCCGAGCGTGAGCTGGCAGGCGGCGAGTTGGGTGAGGATGTCGGCCTGCGCCCCTTCGTCGCCAAGCTGCTCGCAGACGGTCAACGCCTGTTCGTAGCAGAGGCCCGCTTCAAGGGGGCGGCCGGTGGTCCAGTGGGTCGCGCCCAGTTGCCGGAGCGCGGCCAGCTCGACAGCGGGCTGCTCAAGCTGGCGCGCGAGGGGGACGGCATCGACAAGGCACTCGACGGCAACACCCGACAGGCCGAGGGCGAAACGGGCCTGGCTGAGGGCGGTCAGCAGGTGAAGCTGCTCGCGCTTGCGGCCCAGACGCTGCGCGATGGCGAGCGCGGGGACGAAACACCCGGCGGCAGGCTCGTACTCCTTTGCGGCGAGGTGCGCTTCGCCCAGGCGCGTCAGGAGCGAGAGTTGCGCGTCGTCGTCGGCAAGCTCGCGCGCGAGGGGCAGGGCGGTCAGCGCGGAGACGGCGGCTGCGGCGGGCTGGCCGGAGAGCGCCAGCGAGTCGGAGAGGCCCATCTGCGCGGAGAGGCGGAGCGGGCGTTCATCGCCGGCAAGGATGAGCGCCTGCTCGAACGCCTCCAGCCCATGCGCCGGCTGGCCGATCTCGTTGTAGCTCCACCCGATGCGGCAGAGCAGCCCGGCGGTGGTCGGCTCGTCGGCACCTTTGCCGGCAAGCGCGAGGCTGCGGAGGTAGTATTGCAGCGCCTCGTCCGGCCGCTCGTCGGCGCAGAGGTCGCCCAGGCGCGTGGCGATGCGCTGCCCGGCCTCGTCGTCGGCGAGGCGCTCCGCGTAGAGCAGGGCCTGACGGTAGGCTTCGGCCGCGGGCGCGCCTGCGCCGGAGCGCGTGGCGGGCTGAGCGGCGAGCAACTCGGCAAGGCGCTCGCGGTCGACCAACTCGCCGCTCGGATCGGCCAACTGGCGCGAGGCGCGCACGGCGAGGGCGAGCGCGTCGGCGGCGGCAGTGGGGCGGCGGGTGAGCGCGTGGGCTTCGGCGAGGGCGCGGGCCGTCTCACGGAGCAGGCGCGGGTCGGACTGGAGTGAAACGGACGCTGTGGCAGTCGAGAGGGGCGCGAGGGCGTCCCCTGCGCGACCGGCGGCGACGAGGGCCATGCCGAGTTGCGCGTGGGCGGCCATACCCGCCGGTTCATCGTCGGTGTGCGCCGTGAGCGCGATAGCTTCGCGTGCGGTGGCGGCGGCGAGGTCTGCCCTGCCGAGCTCGCGCTGGGCGGCGGCGAGCGAGATGAGGTGGCGCGCCTCCCAACGGCGGTGGCCGGGGGTGACGGCGGGGCGCAACGCCTGCTCCAACCACTGCGCGCGGAGGCCGGGTTGCGCGACGGAGGCGATCACGGCTGACGCGCCGCCCAGCAGCGCGTCGATCCAGCCACGCGAGGGCGCATCTTCGCGCGGCGACACCCGTTCCCACGCCTGCGCGACCTGCGGCCAGCTTTCGGCGAGCGCGACAGATTGCCCGGCGCGATAGGGGGCTTCCGAATGGAGGGCGAAGGCGAGGACGGCGTCGGCGTGGCGCCGCTCTGCGCCGGAGCGCTCGCTTTGAGGAAGGAGCGATTCAGCGGCGGCCTGGTGTTGCGGCGTAAGACGATAGGCGTGGCCGTCGGGCGCAAGCAGGTTGGCGTCGGCGAGGGCGTCGAGCGCCTTCAGCGCATCCTCGACCGTGTCGCCCCAGACAGGCGCGACGAGACGGGGGTCGAGCAGGCCGGGCGCGAAGGGGGCAAGCGAACGGAACCGCCACTGCATGTCGGGCATGAGCGCATCGTAGGGGGCGGCGCGAACGGCGCGAGCGGCGTCAGCGTCGAGCGCGACGGCCAGGGATGGCAGTTGCTCGGCCAGGGCAGGGTCGTCGGCGAGGAGGAGCAAGGTCCCGCCGGGGGGCAGGAGGCGCGACGCGATCCACTGCGGGAGGTGGGCGTCGGATGGAGAGTCGAGGACTATCAGGGCGGGCGAACTGCCGGTGAGACACAGGCGGACGCGCTTTTCGCGGCGCGCAGGGTCGTCCGCCGGCGCGGGCGCGAGATTCAGGCGGCGCTCGGCTTCGGCAAGCAGCGTGGCGGGAAGCGCGAAGGGGCCGGCGTGGAGCCAGAGCGCGGCCGGGAAGGCAGCATCCGCCACGGCGCGGCGCGCAAGGTCGGCGCGGCCGTCGGAGGGGCCGCGCAGCGTCACGATGTTGACCCCGTGGAGCGGGCGGACGCGCAGGAGCGCGCCGAGTTCCGCGAGTGCGTCAGGTGAGCGCATGGTGTTCCTCCCCGGTGGCGGATGGGTGGTGCCGTTACCAGTATTAGCTATATCATTGTAATAGGATTTTTTGGAGGATGCAAGTGGGGGAAATGAGGGAGACAGGCAGAGGAAAACGGAAGGCATCTACCTTCCGTCGATCGCCAGCTCAAGATTATGGGCACGGCATCATTCGCCAGAGACGGATGGCCTCAATCGTCTCGTAATGCACGCGGGACACATGCACGTGGCGTATTCACTGCTCAGGTGCTTCAGGCTGTGTATCACGCCATTGGATTGGTAAAAGCGCGATTGAATGCAGTTGAAATAGGTCCAGTCGGCCGCGTTGTACATGCGGAAGACTGCGTAGGCAACGTGGTCCGCCAACTGAGTGATGCGACTTACACGCGAATCAACGAAAAGAGGGACTTCACAAATGTGGCCGTGCGACTGCCCCCAACGATCTCCTTGCTCGCGAAACGCGCTCTCTAACTCCTGCAAACCTGTTTCGTAAGAGGTTTTGTCGATTACGATCAGTCCTCTGCTGTCGGGGTGGTTTGCGCGATACTTCTGCCGCAAGAACAGATTGAACCTGTTGCTTACTTCTTCAAAAGCCTTGAGCACGGGGTCCTGGTTCGGGAATGAGCGCTTGCGCACAGCGCAGGCAAAGGTGACAACGTCGCTATCTGCCATGCAGAGAACATTCAACACCCGTTTGATCATGTTCACCCGATCTGGTTTTGAAGGGTAGTTCTTCCATACTCCCCTTCTAGCCGAAAAGATCTCCGCCGCATGAAACTCTACAGCTTGTGGGTTTTCCGGCTCAACCTCGGCGGCAAGCTTCTTGACTTGCTGTGATAGCCAGATAACGCTTCGATCAGGCACGGCGACTCCGCCGAGGACGAAATACTCTTCTTGAACGTTCGCGACTGACCCCGAATCGTCGAGGTAGAGGATATACATGCGAAGGCCACCTTAAAAGAAAACCCCCCGGGGATTGTCCCGGGGGAGATGTCGGCCGAGTCGGATTACTCCGAACGAACCGCAAATGCAGCCCTCTCGACCGAGAGATCAGCCGAGTGAGTAGACCTCAACGAATCGCGTAGTATGCGACTCTCTCGACTAAGATTAAGATACCACGATCATAATGGCCTGTCAAGCCATGCAAAAACCGAATAATGAGCGCGCAGGGAATCAAACCCTAAACC
>CAZPTI010000356.1:0-4754 GCA_964588925.1 uncultured Anaerolineales bacterium
CCTGCGTCGGGTCGATCTCGTTGTGATATAGCTCCAGCACGGCCTGCGAGCCGTTCTTGACCGTCTCATATGCGTTGGCCGGGTAGACGACGACCATGTCGACCTGCCCGAGGCGCAGCCGTTGCAGCGCCTCGTCGCGGCTGACCGTCTGCCCGACATAATCAAGCTGCGGCCCCAGGTTGGTCGCGTACTCCTCCACCTGCTGCGCCACGCCCGGCTCGTCCGCGGGCACGACGAACATGGCGCGCAGCACGCGCGGGGAGTTGGTGTAGCCCAGGCCGACCAGCAGCAGGATCAGGAACGGGCCGAGGATCAGGCGGACGACCAGCCACGGCTGCCGCAGGATTTCGCGGATTTCCTTGCCGAGGAACGACGAAATGCGGACGATGGGCTTAAGCATTGACGGCTTCCCCTTCCTCGCCCGCGCGTTCCACCAGGCGCACGAACACCTCGTCGAAGTTGGGCCGGTACTGCTCGATCCCCTCCACCTCGATATTCTCGCTCCGCAGCAGGTTGAGCACCGCGGGCATGGCCGTCGGCGCGTCGTCGACCACCAGCCGCGCCTGCCCCGGCACGCTCGTATCGACCGACTGGAAGCCCGGCGCGCGGCGGAAGAGGGGCCGCGTGGCATGGCCGATCTGCGCGCCGTGAATTTCGATGACCTCGCCGCCGAACGCCTGGCAGCGCAGGTTCTCCGGCGTGTCCACTGCGATGATGCGCCCCTGCCCCAGCACCGCGACGTGGTCGCAGTACTCCGCCTCGGTGACGTACTGGGTGGTGACGAAGAGGCTGCGCCCCTGCGCCTTGAGCTGGCGGAACGCGTCCCAGAACTTGGCGCGCAGGATCGGGTCGATGCCCGCGGTGGGCTCGTCGAGGAAGATCAGGCGGGGATCGTGGATGAGCGACGACGCGAGGCCGAGCCGCCGCTGCATGCCGCCTGAAATGTCGCGCGCCAGCTTGCCGCGGTGATCCCACAGCTCGACGAATTCCAGCACCTCGCGCCGCCGCTTCCGCCGGCCAAACCAGCTCATGCCGTAGAGCGACGCGGAAAAGTCAATGTTCTCCTTGACCGACAGGTTCGGGTAGAGGATGAACAGTTGCGGCAGGTAGCCGATGCTCTCGCGGACCCGCCCGCTCATGGCCGTGGCGCGCTCGCCAAAGATGCTGACGCTGCCCTCGCTCGGCTCGTACGTGCCGTTCATCAGGCGGATCGTCGTGGTCTTGCCCGAGCCCGACGGGCCGATAAAGCCGAAGATTTCGCCCTCGTGGACGGTGAAGGTCAGGTTCTCGACCGCGACCGCATCGCCGAAGCGTTTGGTCGCGTTCTTCACCTGGATGACCGGCCGCCCGAAACCGTTCGTGGCGGATGTCGCGGTGGTCGCGACGGGAGCCTGTACAGGCGGTTGCATGTTCGCGCTACTCTTTCAGCCCTGCGGGCACGCCGTTCGGGTAAATTCGCTGGATGGCTTGCTCAATCGTCTGGACGCGGTTCCCCGGATCGGGGTGCGTGCTCATGAACTCGGCCGGCCGGTTCGGGCCACCCGCGGCCTCCAGGACGCGCATCACCTCGATCAGGCTGCGCGGGTCGTACCCGGCCTGCGCCATATACTTTACACCGAGAGAGTCGGCTTCCAACTCGTCTGAACGACTGAACTTAAGGTTAATCATTTGATTGACCAGCATGGCGAACTGCGCGGTGCGATAGGTGCGCGGGTCGTTCGGGTCGACCGCGGCGATCACGGCCGCGCCGGTCAGCCCCTGCGTGAGCCGCGTTTTGGCGAGCTGCTCCGCCGAGTGGCGGCCCACCACGTGCCCGATCTCGTGCGCGAGGACGCCGGCGACCTGCCCCTCGGTGCTCAACTGCCGCAGCAGCGCCTCGGTGATGAAGATTTGCCCGCCGGGGAGCGCGAACGCGTTGATGGTCTGGTTGTCGGCCAGCAGGTGAAAATCGAACTGGTATGGCCCGCGCGACGCGTCGCTCTGCTGCCACACCCGCTGCCCGAGCTGCTTGACCAGCGCGGTCGCCTGCTGGTCCGTCGACAGCCCGCCGAACTGCGCGGCCATCTCGGGCGCGGCCTGCAACCCCATCGCCACCTCTTCCTGCGGCGACATGTCCACGTGCTGCGTCTCGCCGGTGACGGGGTTGAGCTGGCTGGAGCCGAAATAACTGATGAGCGCGATTGCCGCCATGACAAGCGCAATCAGCAGGCGACCGCCCCGGCCGCCCCTGCGTCGAGGGTATCCGTACATACGCTTACTCCTGCTTCAATACATCTGGTTCGTAGTAACCGGCGCGTGCGCCGGTTACTACGAACCTTCACCCTTGCAACAGCGACTGCGCGCCGTCGATCCAAATCTCCGTCCCGGATATGTGGCTCGATGCGTCGCTGAACAGGAACTTGACCAGTTCGCCGACCTGCTCCGCCGTGCCGGGATTGCCGTGCGTCAGCGGGACGACCCCTTCGGGATACTCCGCCAGCTTCTGATCCTCGTCCAGCTTGCTCTTGTCCGTGTTCTGGCCGATGTTCGTCTCGATCCAGCCGGGGCAGATGACGTTGACGCGGATCTTGTCCTGGCCCAGTTCCAGCGCCAGCATCTTGGCGAGCGCGACCTGGCCGGCCTTTGTCGTGGCGTAGGCGGACGCGCCGACATTGCTGAACATGCGCGTGCCGTTGACCGACGACGTGATGACCACGCTGCCGCCCTGCTTCTTGAGGTGCGGGACCGCATAATGGATCGTTAGATACGTGCCGCGCAGGTTGACGGCCATGACCTGATCCCACTCGTCAGGCGTGATCTTGTCGATGGGCGCCCACGTGCCGTTGATGCCCGCGTTGGCGAAGACGAGGTCCAGCCGGCCCCACTTCTGCACCGTCTCCGCGACCGCCCGCTCCACATCCTCCGCGACCGACACGTCGCACACGAGCGAAATCGCCTCGCCGCCCTGCCTGCGGATCGCCTCTTCCACCTCGCGCAACTCGCTCTCCTCGCGGCCGACCAGCGCCACTTTCGCGCCGTCGCGCGCCACAAGCTCCGCGGTCGCGCGGCCGATGCCCGAACCTGCGCCTGTGATGAATGCCACTTTGCCCTTGACCGACATGCTTCCTCTCTCCCTCTGCGCTTACATACGGTTTGTAGTAACCGGCGCGCGCGCCGCTTTAGCGCGCCGGTTACTACGAACCTTTTGACGCCTGCAACAACACCTGTGCCGTCCTTGAATCTACCTTGCGCAAGCGCCTACGTCTTTACGGTTAGATCAAGCCGACCTTAAGGTACGCTTAAAGGCCGATGCGCTCAGACTGCCCGCCCGTTTATAATTTCAGCGTGAATGAAGGGGCTTTACTCCGCATGGTGGATGTTTACGAATTGGCAAATAAAACACGCAAACAACTGCTTGACGAGCTCGAAGCAGCGCAGACTCGTATCCAGGAGCTCGAGGCAACCAAGGGCGCGTGGAACCGCGTCGAACCGACGCAACCGACCGGCGAGACGCATTTTGCGCGGCTGTTTCGCGAGGCGCGCATCACGAACCTCCTGTTCGACGGCGAAGGCAATCTCCTCTCGGCGAACGTCGACGCGCTGAACAAGCTCGGCCTGATCGAATATCAGAACGCGCTCCGCAAGAGCCTGTTCCAGAGCGCGTACTGGACGCCGGAGATGCGCGCGCGGCTGGCCGGCGGCGAGGTGCTGCGCGTGCACCTGACGCTGGAAGTGGGCGCGGCCCAACTGCCGCCGGCGAAGATTCCGCCGGGGACGAAGGAGAACCTGACCCCCTCCGTCGCGCACCTGGAATCGACGGTGTCCGCGCTGGGCGAGAGCGCGTATCTGGTGCAGGTGCACGACATTACGACGGAAGTGCAGTCGAAGGCCGCGCTCAAGGAACGCGAGGTGTTCTTCCGCTCCGTGTTCCAGTCGCTGCCTTATCCAACGGCGGTGTGGAAACACGTCGGCGGCGAGAGGTTCATCCTCTACTTCTACAACTCTTCGGCCGAGTCGGCCACGCGCGGGCGGCTTAAGGAGCTCGAGGGGATGGACCTCGACGAGTTCTACGGCCACGCGCCGGAGTTTGCCGCGCGCGTCAAAGAGACGTGGCGCACCGGCCTGCCCGTCACCGCGGAGCAGCATTACACCTTCCGCACCACGGGCGAGGAACGTTATGTGCGCATCACCTCGGCCAGGGTCAGCCACGAGTACGTGATGGACTCCGTCACCGACCTGACCGAACTGAAGCAGACGCAGGAGGCGCTGGCCGAGAACGAGGCGCGCTTCCGCCGCCTGCTCGACAACGCGCCCGACATTGTCTACCGCCTCGCGCTGGCGCCGGAAATCAAGTACGAGTACATCAGCCCCGCGGCGACCACCGTCACAGGCTATACGCCGGAAGAGTTGATGGCCGACCTCACCTTCGCGGGCACGCGCATCTACCCCGCGGACCGCGGCGAACCGGTTAAGAGCATCGACGACCTGCCCGAACGCGGGGAGCCGCAACTGCTGCGCTTCTTCCGCAAAGACGGCGAGATGATCTGGCTGGAGCACCGCTTTGTCGTGGTGCGCGACGAGAACGGCGCGCCGGTCGCCATCGAGGGCATCTCGCGCGACGTCAGCACAGAGGTTGAGGCGCGCCGCGTGCTCGAACGCTCGCTCAGCGAGAAGGAGATGCTGCTGCAGGAAGTGCATCACCGGGTGAAGAACAACCTGGCGATCCTCAGCAGCCTGCTCGAGCTGCAAGCGGTGACGCTGGACGAGGCGCCGCT
>CAZPTI010000357.1:0-4741 GCA_964588925.1 uncultured Anaerolineales bacterium
CATGATCGAGCGATCCATGAACGCGCCGGGGTCGCCCTCGTCCGCATTGCAGATGATGAACTTCTCGCCGGACTGGTAGGACCGGGCGAACTCCCACTTCTTGCCCGTCGGGAAGCCTGCGCCGCCCCGCCCCCGCAGCCCGGAGCGCTTCATCTCGTCGATGACCATCTCCGGCGTCATCTGGCAGAGCGCCTTGCCGAGCGCGCCGTAGCCGCCCGTGGCGAGGTACTCGTCGATGTCCTCCGGGTTGATCAGGCCGCAGTTGCGGAGCGCGATGCGCTGCTGCTTGCGGTAGAACGACATAGCGTGCTGCGTCTCGACCTTCGCCTTGAGCGCGGGTTCTTCGTAGAGCAGGCGGCGCACGCGCTGGTTGTGGACGATGTGCGAATCGACGATCTCGGCCACGTCGCCCGGCTTCACCTGCACGTAAAACACGTCGTCGGGGAACACCTTGACGATCGGCCCCTTCTCGCAGAAGCCGAAGCAGCCGGTGCCAGCCACCTTGACCACGTTGCCCAGGCCGACGGCGGCCAGCTCGATCTGGAAGTTCGTGATGATTTGCTGGCTCTCGGACGCGTGGCAGCCCGTGCCGCCGCAGACGAGGATTTCGCGCGGCAGCCCTTCGTCCGCGCTCTGGTTGATCCGGCTGTTGAGCCGGGGCTTGAGCCGCCGGTGCGTCTCCAAAAGCTCCGAATAGGAGCCGATCTTCTTCGTGTTGATCTGGGGCGCCGTGACGGTCTGCCCCACGTACGGCTTAAGCATAAGCGGGAACCTCCTCGCCCACGACCTCAACGAGGTAGTGCTCGATGATCTCCTGCGCCTTGCCGGGCTGCACCTTGCCGTACACCTTGTCGTCGATCATGATGACCGGCGCCAGGCCGCACGCGCCGACGCAGCGCAGGCTGTCGATGGAGAACTTGCCGTCGGGCGTCACCTGCCCCGAGCGGATGCCCAGGATGTGCTCGAACTCCTGCAGCACCTTCTCCGCGCCGCTCACGTAGCACGCCGTGCCCATGCACACGCTGATGCGGTGCTTGCCCTTCGGCGTGGTCGTGAAGTAGTTGTAGAAGCTGATGACGCCCGACACCTCGGCGTGGCTGATCGCGAAGCGGTTGGCGACGTGAAGCTGCACCTCTTCCGGCAGGAAGCCGAAGATATGCTGCGCCTGGTGCAGCACCTGGATCAGCGCCTCCTTGCGGCGCTCGTCGTCCGCGTTCAGGTTGAGCGTGGCGATGAACGCGTCCAACTCCTCGTATTTTTCGAGCGGCAGCACCCGCTCAAGCGGTTTCGGGTTGGTCCTAACCATGATTGGCCTCCGTAAAGACCGCGTCCAGACGGGACGCATCGAACTCCGTATACTGACTGAGGCGGTTCGTCCTGAACCGCAATAACGACTCGGTGAGCAGGGGCGCTTCTTCCAGCACGTGCGTGACGAACAGCAGGCTGACCCCCGCATATTCGGCCCGGATGTGGCCTGCAATGGCCTGTTTCGACTCCCAGTCCAGCGACCGGAACGATTCGTCCAGCATGACGAACTCCGGCCCGGTGATGAACCCGCGCATCAGGCTGACCTTCTGCTTCATGCCGCCCGACAACTCATGCGGGTAGCGATGGGCGTAAGTGGCAAGGCCGCAGACATCCAGCCACGCCTCGTAGCGCGCGCGAACCGTGGCGGTGGCAGCCATCCGTCGCACCCGCAGCGGCAAAAACACGTTCTCCTCGACCGTCATGTACGGGAACAATCGCGGCTCCTGAAAGACCGTCGACACGCGCTCCGCCGCCAGCGTGAACCTGCCCTCGTACTCCCGGTCGACTCCGCTCAGGATGTTGATGAGCGTCGACTTGCCCGCGCCGGTGGGCGCGAAGAGCGTCACCCGGCCCCCGCGCGGGATGCCGAACGACAAATTGTCGATGACCGGCGGCTCCAACGGCCCGAAGCGGCGGGTCAGGCGGTCGACGGACAAAATAAGCTCGCTCATTGCCCGTAAAAATACTTTCTCAGAAACGCGCGGAACGCGAGGCTCTGCGCGATCTCAAAGATGGCGCTCACGACGAGGATCACCACCAGGTAGCCGAGCACGGCCTGCATGTCGAAGCGGACCGTCGCCACGTTCAGCAGGTAGCCGAGGCCGTTCTGGCTGCCGATGTACTCGCCCAGGATGACCACCTTGATCGCCAGCCCGAAGCCGAGGCTCAGGTTGCTCTGGACGGTCGGCATGAGCGAGGGCAAATAAAGGAAGCGGATCAGCTCCCTGCTCCCTGCGCCGCTCGCCAGCAGGTATTGCTCGAGCCCGGCGTCGCGCTTCGCCAGCGCGTTGGCCGTGTTGATTGCCACCGTCGGCAGGGTCAGCAGCGCCACGAGCGCAATGGGCGTCCCGTCGCCCACGCCGAGCACGAGCAGCAGGATGATGCCCAGGATCGTGCCGGGGATGACCTGCAAGCCCACCATGAAGCTGTTCACGTGCTCGACCAGCCGCAGCGTGTAGCCGGCCACGCCAAGCGCAGTCCCGACGAAGAACGCAATCGCGAATCCGGCCAGCACGCGCTGGAGTGTGAGCAGCAGGTGCGGCTGCCAGGCGGGCAAGAGCAGTTCCGGCGTTGCGGCGAACACGGTCAGCGGCGACGGGATGATGTACGGCGGGTAGAGGCGCGCGAGGACGAACCAGGCGGCCAGCAGCAGCGCGAGGCCGACCAGGTTGTTGCGGATGGCGTCTGTCCAACGCCCGCCGCGCACCTTACCGCGCCCGATAGAAGAAAGCATCGTATTTCTCGCCCGGCGGCGCATCGATGGCGGCCTGATAGTCGCGAATCGCCTGCGCGAGCGCGTCGCCCTGCAGGAACGCGAAGCTCGTCCGTTTCAGTGAGGAGGTCAACACCGGCGCGGGCAGCCCGAGCGCGTCCTTCGTCTCCGCAACGGCTTGTTCGGGGTTCTCCGCGATCACCTTGAGCGCCGCCTCAATCTCCGCGTTGAACCGCTCGATAAACTCCGCGTTCGCGGCGGCCCAGTCCGCCTTGACGAACGGCGTCACCTGCGGATAGCCGCCGGTCGACCCGGTCGCTTCATCCCACAACTGGCGGTAATCCAGCGAGACGAACACGTCGGGCTGCTTCTCGACAAGGGTCACGGACGGCTCGGGGAGCGCAACGGCCGTGGCCTTGCCCTGCTTGAGCAACTCCACCGACGAGGGGAAGGGCGCATAGACCGGCTTGATGTCCTCGCCCCACTTCAGCCCCTCGCGCTCGGCCAGGTAGCGCGTCATCTGCTCGATGGGCGATCCCTCGAACGGCAGGTAAATCGACTGCCCGCGCAACTGCGCGAAGCTGTCCACCTTCTGCCCGCGTGTGACGAGATACGTCATGCCCGCCACGTACGAGTTCACCACCCGCACCGGCGCGCCCTTGTCGAACAACTCCATGCCGACGGACAGGCCGGTGACGAGCATGTCGACGTCGCCCGACAGAAACTCGGCGTTGGCCTGCGCGTGGTTGGCGAAGATCGTGACCTTCGTCCCCGGCAGCTTCTTCGCCGCCATCAGGATCGGCACGCTGGCCGGGGTGGCGGGCGCGTAGATGATGATGTCCGTATCGGCCACCGAGGCCGGTTGAGCCGCAGGCGCGCCCACGGGCGGGAGCGAAACACAGCCGCTCAGCAGCGCGAGTGCCAAAACGACGGCCAGGGCCGCCGTGAATCTCGAAAGGTTGTGTGCGTTTTTGTACATAGCTGGAGTATAGCAGAACGTGCGGAAATTCACAAATTCGAGGTGGGTGCTTCGTGAGAAATAGAACGAAGGGGCCGGAGCATTGAAGCGCGGCGCGTCCTACCCGCGCGCGCAATTGACACTCGCGCCCGCTTGTGCTATTTTGACGCCTGATCAATGCCCTGCGGCCGTCCCCCGGTCGCGCCATTCACACGCGGACTTTCAAGGAGGAAGCATGTCTCGCAAAGTCGTCACCTTCGTTGCCCTGCTCTTCATCCTCGCCACGCTCGTTGCGTGCGCCGCGCCGGCCGGCCAGTCGACCGGGGGCGCCGCGCCCACGACCGCGGCCAGCGGCTCCACCACGACGGAGCAGGCAACCGCCGCCCCTGCCGCGCCCTCGTTCACCAGCAAGGAACTGAACGTGCTCTGCACCCCCCAGGAGGAGTGGTGCCAGGGCATGAAGCAGGAGTTCGAGGCGAAGTATGGCGTCACGGTCAATTACGTGCGCATGTCGAGCGGCGAGGCGCTGGCCCGCATCCGCGCGGAGAAGGACAATCCGCAGTTCGACATCTGGTGGGGTGGCCCGCTTGACAGTTTCGTCGCGGCGAAGCAGGAAGGCTTGCTCGAACCCTACGACTCGCCCAACTATGCCAACCTGATCGACGCTGCGAAGACCAAAGATGCGGACAACACCTATGCGGGCATCTACATGGGTTCGCTCGGTTTCGCGACTAACAAGGACTGGCTGGCGAAGAATCCCGGCGTGGAAGCCCCCAGGTCGTGGCAGGACCTGCTCAAGCCCGAGTTCAAGGGTCAGATCATGGTCGCGCACCCGTCGACCTCCGGCACCTCCTACACGGCCATCGCGACCATCCTGCAACTGATGGGCGAGGAGAAGGGGTGGGAGTTCATCAAGCAGTACGCGGGCCAGATCAGCCAGTACACCAAGAGCGGCGCTGCGCCGGCGAAGTTCGTCGGCCAGGGCGAGGCCGCGGTGGGCATCGTCTTCTCGCACGACATCGTCAACGAGATCGACAACAACA
>CAZPTI010000358.1:0-4735 GCA_964588925.1 uncultured Anaerolineales bacterium
CCCGGCACGGGGGGGAACACCTTCGGCACCTGCGGCGCGTCGATCTCGCCGCCCGTCGCGCTCGGCGTGCCGAGTAACTCTTCCAGCGACTTCGGGTACGCGCTCTCCGGCCGCTGCGGGAACGACTTCGGTGCGGCGGAATCGGGCAGCGTCCAGCCGTCGGGCATGGTCCACTCGTCGGGGAAGATGATCGTGTCGAGGCCCTCGTCGAACAGGGCGAACTCCCTCGGCGCGGCGACCGGCTGAACCGGCGCGCCCGGCCACGGCGTCCCCTTCTGCGCCAGCTCGTCCAGCATGCGCTTCGTGTCGGCCTCGTCCTGGCCGGCCAGCCGGTAGACCTCCACGCCCGCCCCTCGCAGGCGCGCCTCGTCCTGCCCGGAGACGCCCGCCACGCCGCCCACGATCACCACGCGCTTTGCCAGCAGCGCATCCTCCACGCTGAAGCCCGTCGTCGGGCGGAAGCGCGCGATGTAGCCCTGGCTGCTGCGCCAGTCTGCCTCGGCCCATGTGTTGCCGTGATCCCAGAAGAGCAGGTAGAGTTCCATCCGCTGCGTGGGAGCGGCCGTCCCCGTCTGCGCCGCCTTGATCTCCTCCATCAGGCGGGGATGCCAGTTCAGCCCGGCCTTCCAGTGCTCGCCGGGGCAGACGGTCGCCCTGGGCCACACGTCGCGATGCCCCTTGACCTGATCCTCCTTGATGCTGTACTCCTGCATCAGCCATGCGGCAAGCTGTCCGGCGCTCTTGAGTTGCTGCGGCGTGGGCACCTGATCCTCCGGCGCGCGATCCGTGCCGTCGTAGTTCTTGCGCATAAAGCGCCCGATCAGGCTGATCGCGACGCTGTAGTCGTTCGGGTCGCCGCCGACGTGGTACGAGCGGGTCGATTCGCGCTGCCCCTGGTAGATGACGCCCTGCGGATCGACGAGGAAGTGATAGCCGATCCCCGGCCACTGCGCCTTGACCACCTCGCCCGACGCGCTCTTGCGCTCGCCGAAGACGTGATACTGCGCGATGCTCTGCACCGTGATTGTCTTCGGCGTGTCGGTGTGGTGGACGACGATCATGGAGATGGGCCGCGTGCGCTTGCCGTAGGGCGGGAGGGTCGGGTGCTTCGGCAGCTTGTCGACCATGTCCACCACGGCGGGCTTTGCCACGCGACCGGGCGCGCTGTTGCCGATCTGGGCGCGCAGCCGGGCAATCTCGGCGGCCTGCTGCTGAACCGTGGCTTCCAACTGCGTGATGCGCGCCTGGAGCGTGGACACCTGCCCCTGCGCCTGCGTCAACTGCCCTTGCAGGTCGGTCTTCTGCTGGTTCGCCGTGTTCAGGTCGCGCGTGAGCGAGGCGATCTGCGCGTTCAGCCCCGTGACCTGCGCCTCCAGTTCCGCAATGCGCCGCTTGAGCGCGGGCAAGTCGGGCGTGGCCTCGGCGTCGATGATCTGCTGGACGCGGGCGAGCAGCGCGTCCCTGTACTTCGCGCCGCTCATCCACTGGTTGCCCGGCGAGCCTGTCGCTTCGAGCTCGCGCCGCCCGACAACCGCCGCCGTGGTGAGCTTGTAGCGCATGAGCAGGTCGGCGATCAGGCGGCTGGCGCTCTCCATCTGGGCAGGAGGCGGGGGAACGTTGGTGAAGTCGCCCGCCAGCGCGACAGCCAGCGCGTCCGCATTGACCTCCGGCTTGTTCGTCTGCGCAACCACGGCGGTGTGCGGCTGCGTCGCGTAAACCGTGCCGTCCGCTGAGACGAGGTAGTGGTACTGGATGCCCGGCAGCCCACGGCCCACGGCGGCCTGCGCGATGCGTTCGGGCGTCACGTCGCCCGGCGTCACCGTGTGGTGGACGACGATGCGCTTGATGGCGCTGACGTCCCTTGTAGGATACGGCGCGCCGGTTCCTGCGGGCAACTGCCCGATCTTGTCGACGATTTGCAGCGGTCCGCCGGGTTGCGGCGCGGTCATCGCATCCTCCAGTGCCTTGATCTGCGCGTCGAGCGCGTCGAGTTGTCGCGCCAGGTCGGCGGGCTTCATCGCGTTGAGTTGCGCCAGCAGCGCCCCGGCATCCTTGCGGAGCGCGGCCACATCCTGCGCGTATTTCCTGAGCGCGGCGATCTCGTCTGCCAGGGCAGCGGCGGCCGTTTCCAGTTCCGTCACCCGGCGGGTCAGCGCCGTCCACGCGTCCTCACCGACCGGCCACTGATAGCGCGAGGTCAACGCAGCGCGAAAGTCCTCGATCACCCCGGCCTTGCCCTCGATGCCCCAGCGGTCGCCCGGCACCTGCGGCCAGCGGTAGAGCAGCAGGCAGTGTATCTTCGGCGCGCTCGTCCGGTTCCAGCGGTCGATTTCGGCGTAGGCGGCGCGCACCCAGCCCGTGTTGCTGTTCTCCCACGGCTGGTCGCCCTGGTTGCTCTCGGTGATGTAGACCGGCAGGCCCCGCATGGCGGACGGGATGGCCGCCATGAAGTCCATGTATGTGCGGAAGTGGAAGCGGCGGTTGGCGAACCGGGGATCGGTCATCTTCTCTTCGCTGGTGATGAGCGCGGGCGCAGAGCCGTGCGTGTAGGTGTGGAGGGAGATGGCGTCGAGGTTGCCCGCGCCGATGGCGGCGAGCGTGTCGGCGAAGTACTTCACCCAGTCGCCGTTCGGGTTGGCGGGGTAGGTGAGCAGGATGTTCCACGGGGCGGGGCCGGCGACGAGCACCTGGTCGGTCTGATGCCCGGCCACCGCTTTGATCGCGTTGCGGCACTGCTTATAGGCCGACGCGTAGCGGGCAGGGGTGATGTCCTCCCCGCGCGTGTCCGGGCTGATCGGCGCAGGCCACCCCGGCCCCCAGTTCCACTGCGCGCCCGGCCACTCGATGGGGTGATTCGGCTCGTTGCCGATGATCCAGATATGCGCGCCCTGCGAGGCGGCGACGAAGTTGGCGCAGCGGCGCGCGAAGTTGGCGTATTCGCGCTCGAAGGGGAGCGTGCCGCCGGGGTTGTAGTCGTTGTTCAGCCGGACGATGACGCCGAGGTCGCGATCGCTGAACCGGCGGTAGTCGCCGCCTGTGCGGTTGTTCGGGTCATGGCCGATGGCTTCGGTGATGAGCACCCAGCCGGGGACGCCTGCATCGAGCATGATCTGCTCGCCGCCGGGGTCGTGGAAGCCGTAGATGTAGAGCGAGTCGCGCAATGGACGGGGCACGAGTGTTCCTCCCTCCCTGCAATTGTTCGTAGTAACCGGTGCGCTGGTTACTCTGAAACCGCTGCGCGCTATTATCGCGCCGATTCGCCGTGCTGAAAGAGTTGCTGCTTGCATATTGTTTGAAGTGGCGGCGCGATCATCGGCGAATGAGCGCAAAAGACGACGCTGACAGGGGGGCGAGGACGCCCGCTGCCTTCCGGCGGGAAGTGTTGCTCACGCCGTGGCGCGTGTACCGCAACTTCACGCACGACAACGGCTTCCAGTGGGCGGCGGCCATCGCGTATTACGGCCTGCTGTCGGTGTTCCCGCTGGTGCTGCTGGTCATCGCGCTGGCGGCATACGTTGTGGACGCGCAGTGGGCGGTGGACCGGGCGAGCGAACTGCTCGAAACGGTCATCCCGGCGCAGACGCTGCAAATCGAGCCGCTGATCGACGGCGCGATCCAACTGCGGGCGCGCGCGACGTTTATCTCGCTCGCCTTCCTGCTCTTCACCGGCTCGCAGGTGTTCTCCATCGTCACGCAGGCGCTCAACGTGGCGTACGACGTGAGCCATCATTACTCGTGGTGGAAGCGGCACCTGCTGCGGATCGGGCAGGCGGTCATCATCGGCACGCTGTTCGTGGTGGGGCTGGCGGCCCGGCTGCTGCTCGACCTGTTCTGGGGGCGGCTGGGGCTGATGCAGGGCGAGGCGGAGCTGCTGCGACAGGCGGTGCGCCGGGTGGTGCCGCTGGCGCTGCTGGTGCTGGCCTTCTTCCTGACCTACCGCTACGTGCCCCGGCGCGATGTGAGTCACCGGGCTGCGCTGGCCGGCGCGATCACCGCCACGCTGCTGTTCGTGGCCGCCCGACCCATCTTCCTGAGCTACCTCAACCGCTTCAACGAGTACAACTTGCTCTACGGGTCGCTGACCTTCCTGATTATCCTGATCCTGTGGGCGTGGCTGGTGGCGATTATCCTGCTGCTGGGCGGACACGTGGCCGCGCACGCGCAGAAGGTGCTGATCGAGGGGCAGCCGGCGGAGGAAGTGGAGCGGCGGCATGAGTTGCGCTCGCCGGTGAGCGGGCCGGACCCCGCCGTGAGCATCGTGCCGGAGGCAACAGAAAAGGAGGGAAGCGCGTAGCTCCCCTCCTTCTCGTTCCCGCCGTTACCGGCTGGTGCGCGTCTGCCACCACGTGCGGACGTTCTGATCCCAGTTGGGATCGACCGTCTCGGGCAGGTTGTCGAGGTTGAGCTGCGGCGCATTCTGCAGCTCATCCGCCGTCATGTCGACGATGAGGGTGTTGTCGCCCGCCGACAGGGTCAGCGCGTCCCACGGGACGGCGGTGATCGCCTCGCCGATGCCGAGGAAGCCGCCGGAGCCGAGCAGGGCGTAGATGACCTGGCCCGCTTCGACGTTGACCAGCAGGTCGCTGACGTTGCCGAGGGTGGCGTCCTGCTCCGTGCCACGGACGGTCATGCCGATGATGCGGTCGGCGCGAAGCAGTTGCGCGCCGGTCTGAGCGGTGGTCGCGCCCGTGCCAGTGCCCGTGCCGGTCGAGCCAGTGCCCGTACCAGTGCCAGT
>CAZPTI010000359.1:0-4692 GCA_964588925.1 uncultured Anaerolineales bacterium
AATCGCCCAGCATGTGCATCATCACTTCGCGCGGGCCACGCTGGACGCCCAGGGAAAAATTGTCAAGTTGGCCGTTTCACGCTGAACCGCGGCCGTAAACCCACGCATTGCCTGACACCGCTCTGGGACAGCCCGGAGCGGTGTTTTTATCCGGCGAGGCAATGCGCAGAATTGATTCTTAGGGGGGTCTCGTTTATAATGGGCACACTATTTTGATTCAACTTTCTGAGACCCGATTGAGGAGTGCGATTTATGGAAAAGAAATGGACCGGTGCAGATATCCGGCAGTCCTTTATTGATTTTTTCATCAGCAAAGGCCACACCTTTGTTCCTTCCTCCTCATTGGTTCCGGGGGGAGATCAGACTTTGCTGTTCACCAACGCCGGTATGGTACAGTTTAAAGACGTATTCTTGGGAACGGATCACAGGCCGTACACGCGGGCTGCGAACAGCCAGAAATGCATGCGCGTGGCTGGCAAACACAACGATTTGGACGATGTGGGCCGCGACGATTCGCACCATACGTTCTTTGAAATGCTGGGCAACTGGTCGTTTGGCGATTACTACAAAAAAGAAGCGATTGCCTGGGCGTGGGAGCTGCTGACCGAGGTGTGGGGACTGGACAAAGCGCGGTTGTGGACGACCTGCTTTAAAGATGATAAGGGCGACATCCCCACGGATGAAGAAGCGGCCTCGGCCTGGCGCAAGCAGCCGGGGATCAACCCGGATCAGGTGTTGTATTACGGCCGCAAGGATAACTTCTGGGAGATGGGCGACACCGGGCCGTGCGGGCCGTGCAGCGAGATTCACCTTGACATGGGCCCCGACCGCTGCGACAAGCAGGGCGTCCCCGGCCACGTCTGCCGCGTCAACGGCGACTGCCGCCGCTACATCGAGCTGTGGAACCTGGTCTTTATCCAGTACAACCGCGCGGCCGACGGCCAGCTTTCGCCCCTCCCCGCGCGCCACGTCGACACCGGCATGGGCTTCGAGCGCATGGTGCAGGTGCTCCAGGGCAAGCGCAGCAACTACGAAACCGACCTGTTCACGCCCATCATTGAGGCCACGCAGAAGCTGCTTGCCGAGTCGGGCGTCGAGCGCGACGTCACAAAGGATTTCGAGGACGAGCGCCGCGCGGTCTCCTACCGCGTCATCGCGGACCACATCCGCACGGTCACGTTCCTCATCGGCGATGGCGTCACGCCCGCCAACGAGGGTCGCGGCTATGTCCTGCGCCTGATTCTCCGCCGCGCGGCGCGCCACGGCCGCATGCTCGGCTTCACCCGCCCCTTCCTGCACGAGGTCGCGAAGACTGTCATCGAGATCATGGGCGGGCAGTACGACGAGCTGGTGCGCCGCCGCGAGTTTATCCTGACCAACATCGAGCAGGAAGAGGCGCGCTTCTCGACCACGCTCATCAACGGCCTCGCGCTGCTGGACGAGGTTATCGCGGACCTCAAGGGCCGCGGCGAGACGGTCATTCCGGGCGAAGCGGCCTTCCGCCTGTATGACACGCACGGCTTCCCGCTCGACCTCACGCAGGACGTGGCGCGCGACCAGGGCCTCACCGTCGACGTGGACGGCTACAAGGCCGCGCTCGCGAAGCAGAAGGAGCGCGGCCGCGAGTCCGCGCAGTTTGCCGGCCACGCGGCCGACGCGCTCCAGGTCTACCTCGACCTGCTCCGCGACCTGAAGATGAGCGAGACGTTGCCCCCCGCAGGCGTCCTCCAGAACCCGTACGACGAGTTCGAGTTCGAGACGACGCTGGCTGCGCTGGTGCGCGAGGGCAAGCGGGTCACATCCGCGCGCGTGGGCGACAAGGTGGAAGTGATCGTGCCCCACACGCCGTTCTACGTCGAGTCGGGCGGCCAGGTGAGCGACACCGGTTTCATCACCAACTACCGCGGGGACACCGACGACGTCATCTGGGAGATCGAGGTTAAGGAGACGCGCAAGCCCGTCCCCGGCCTGATCGTCCACGTGGGCGAAGTGACCGAGGGGACCCCGCGCGTCGACGATCCCTGCTGGGCCGAGGTCGACTACGACCGCCGCCTGGACATCATGCGCAACCACACAGCCACGCACCTGCTGCACCGCGAACTGCGCAACCTGCTCGGCGAGCACGTGCACCAGGCCGGCTCGGTCGTCGCGCCCGACCGCCTGCGCTTCGACTTCACGCACTCCTCCATGCTCACGCAGGACGAGCTGGACACCATCGAGGAAGGCGTCAACCACGTCATCCTCGAGGACTACCCGGTCGACGTAAAGCAGATGGGTTACAAGGAAGCGGTCAAGGAGGGTGCGACTGCGCTCTTCACCGAGAAGTATGGCGACGAGGTGCGCGTCATCGAGATCGGCTGGGAGGACGACCCCTATTCCAAGGAACTGTGCGGCGGCACGCACGTCTCCCATACAGGCGAGATCGCGTTCTTCCACATCGTGTCCGAGGAGAGCATCGGGTCGGGCGTGCGGCGCATCGAGGCGGTCACGGGCCGCGAGGCCCAGCGCCTTGCGCAGGAGCGCCTGCGCCTGCTCGACCAGACCGCGGCCATCCTCCGCGTCCCGGCCGACCAGATCGACCGCGCGGTGCGCAACCTGTACCTCGAGCTTCAGGCGAAGGAAAAGGAAAACGCGAAGCTCAAGGCGCAGTTGGCCTTGCAGCGGACCGATCAACTGCTGGCGAACGCGTTCGAGGTCAAGGGCGTCAAGGTTATCGCGGCCGAGGTGCCTGCGACCGAGATGCAGACCCTGCGTGAGATGAGCGACAAGCTGCGCGAGCAGTTGCGCTCCGGCGTCGTCGTGCTCGCCACAGCCATCGACGACAAGCCGCAAATCCTGGCCGCCGTGACCGACGACCTGCTGGCGCGCGGCGCGCATGCCGGCGAGCTGGTCAAGAACGTCGCCCGCGTCGTCGGCGGCGGTGGCGGCGGGCGCCCGTCGCTGGCGCAGGCCGGCGGACGCGACCTGTCCAAACTACGAGAGGCGCTGGCCCAGGTCCCCGACCTGGTGGCCGAGCAACTGAAGAAATGACCACGAGGATTGTCGTTTCCGAGCAGGACCCCGTGGCCGGGATGGTGGCGGGCATTCGCGCCACGCCGCCCGGCGAGCGGGTCCTGTTCATCCTCCCGCGCGGGGTTCACCTGGATGCGCCCGCGGCCCGCGTCATCCGTCGCGAGGCCGCGGCCTTGCAGGTCGCCGCGGCGGTCGTCACGGATCATCCCGGCAGCCGCATGGCGCTTGAACGCGAGGGCATCAGCACCTTCCGCGACGCGGACCGCGCGGCGTCGGCCCGCTGGCATCGCATCTCCATGCCAGGCAAGTCGCGGCGCAAGCCCGCGCCCGACGGCGAGGTGGTGCCTCCGCACGAGGCCGGCCCGTATCACAGGCAAACTCCCTCCGGCTTCCAGCCGATCCCGTTCCGCCGGGCGTTCGTCCGCGCGCCCAGCCAGTGGTGGACGACGCTCCTGCTGATCTTCGCGCTCGGTGCGCTGCTCGGCGGCATGCTCTACGCGTTGTCGATCATCATCCCGGCCGCCGAGATCGTCGTCACGCCCGCGTCCGAGCCGCTCCAGGCCACTGCGCGGCTGAGCGCGGTCCCCGACGCGCGCGTCAACCTCGCGGAGGGCATTGTCCCCGCGCAGACGGTCAGCGTGCAGGTGTCGGGCGAGGCGCGCACCAAGACCACCGGCCGCCGCCCCGAACCGGCAACCAAGTCGCGGGGACGCGTCACCTTCATCAATATGACCAGCCGCCAGATCAACATCCCGGCGGGCACGGTGGTTTCCACAGCCACGGGCAACAACTGGCAGTACGCCACGACCGACACGGTTGCGCTCGGCCCGAACGGCCGCGCGGTCGCCGCGGTCGAAGCCCTGCTGCCCGGCCCGGACGGCAACGCGCGCGCGGGCACAGTGACCCGCGTCGAAGGGCCGCTGTCGCTCTCCGTAGCCGTCTCCAACGAGGCGGGGTTCGCGGGGGGCACAACCGCGCCGCAGCCGGTAGTGCTCGAAGAGGACAAGACGCGGCTCCAGGCGCAGTTGTTCGAGGAGCTCAAGAAGCAGGCGTTCGACAAGCTGCTCGAGCGACAGGGCGACGGCGCGTTCATCTCGCCGGAGTCCGTCACGTTTGTCCCGCTGTCGCCCACCTTCGCGCCGTTCGTCGGAGAGGTGTCCGAGGATTTGTTCCTGAGCATGAGTGTGCAGGCTATTGGCCTTGCGGTCGAGCAGACTGAGGCGAACAAGATCGCGCTCGCCCGCTTGCAGGAGGCCATGCCGCCCGGAACGCGCATGATCTCGGACACGGTGCGCTTCATTCCCGGCGCAGTGGTGACGCAGGAAGACGGCAGCATTAGCTTTTCGGTCACTGCTGAGGGGCAGTTGTTGCGGGCCATCGACGCGGCGGCCATCCGCCGCGCGGTGCTCGGTATGTCCGAGGACGAAGCCGAGCGCGTCTTGCAGCAGCGTTTCGAGTTGGCCCGCGCGCCGGAGATCACGCGCGGCCCGGAGTGGCTGCCGTACATCATCCCGGTCAACCTGCCGTCCCTCCCCTGGCGCATCCGCGTCGAGGTGAACTGGGACGAGGCCGCGCGGATCGCAATGCGGTCGTCATAGGGATGGTCAGGCCGGTGGGTGGGTGAATTTGGAAGGGGAAATCTCCATGCCGGGCGTGGGCGCCACGGCGAATGAAAACCCT
>CAZPTI010000360.1:0-4677 GCA_964588925.1 uncultured Anaerolineales bacterium
GCCGCAGGTGAGCAGCTAGACGGATGCTGCGCGGTGGCGAGTTGTGCCGCGCGGGTGGGCACGCGGCCATCTCGAATAAGCGAATGCGGGTCGAATAAGCGAATGACGCCGCTGACAGAATCTCGCGGCTGTCCACGAGCTTTCAGCGCCATTCGCTTATTCGACCCGCATTCGCTTATTCGAGATGGCCGCGTCTTCTCCCCTACTATATCCTCACCCGCACGACCGTCCCCTGCCCCTTCGCCGTCTCGATCTCCAGCGTTGCGCCGAGCCGCTCGGCGCGCTCGCGCATGGTGCGCATGCCCATGCCGCCCGCCTCCATCGCCCCCACCGAATCGAACCCCGCGCCGTCGTCCGCCACTTCGAGCACGGTTTCGTCGGGCCGGTAGTTGAGGCGCACGGTGAGGTGGGTGGCGAGGGAGTGCTTGAGCGAGTTGTTCAGCGCCTCGCGGGCGATGTGGTACAGCTCCTGCTGGACCGATGCGGGGATGTTCTCGTCGCCGTCCTGGATGAGCTGCGCGCGGACCCCGCCGCGCGTCTCGACGGCTTGCAGCCGGGCGCGGAGGGCCGCCGCGAGGCCGGTGCGCTCGATCTCCGGCGGGCGCAACTCGTAGATGAGCAGGCGCATCTCGCGCAGCGCGTCGCGGGAGGTGTCGCGCAGGTCGCGCAGATGGTCGATGACGGCCGCGTCGTTGCCCGCCTCAAGCTGGCGCGCGGCGGCCTCGGCGTAGAGCGTCACGCTGTAGAGCGACTGCGTCACGGAGTCGTGCAATTCGCGGGCGAGACGGTTGCGCTCGTCCAGCGCGGCGGCCTCCCCCGCCTGCTCGCGCAGCCGCGCGCTCTCGATGGCGAGCGCGGTCTGATCGGCAAGGCTCTGCGCCTCCTGCGCGTCCTCGTCCGAGAAGGGCCGCGGGCTGCGGTAGTAGAGCGCCATGACGCCGTAGGGCTGCCGGCCCACCGTCAGCGGGGTGAGGAGCATGGCCGCAAAGGAGGCCATCAGGTGCTTCATCTCCGGCCGCTGGAGGTAGGGGGACGGCGCGAGGTCGTCGGACATGAGCGCAAGCTGCTCGCGGATGTTCGACACGGGGATGACGCGGCCTTCGCGTAACGCGCGCCCCGCGATGCTGTCGGGGTAGGGCAGGGACGCGGCCTCGACGAACGCGGGCGAGAGGCTGCAACCGGCCTGCACGCGCAACGTCGGCTCGCCGCCGGCGACTTGTTCCAGCCGGAAGATGGCCGCCGCGTCGCTGCGCAACATACGGCACGCATGCGACACGATAAAGTCGAGCGTCTCTGAGAGGGACTGCTGCGCGTTGAGCGCGGCCACGATCTCGCGCAGGCCGTCGGCCACGCGGCGCGCGCGCTCCGCCTCGGCCCGGCGCTCGCGTTCCTCCTGATGCAGCGCGGCCAGCTCCGCGGTGCGCTCCTGGACGCGCTGCTCCAGCCCCTCGTAGGCGGTTTGCAGCGCGGCCTGCGCCTCGACGCGGGCGGCCAGCTCCTGCTCCAACTCCCCGCGCAGCCGCGCGTTGGTCAGCAGGATGCCGGCCAGCTCGGCGAGGCGCGTCATGGCGTCGAGTTCGTCCGCGGAGAACGGCTTGGAGTAGACGAGGCGCGTGAGGCCGATGACGCCCATCACCTGCCTCTCGACGTAGAGCGGCACGCCCAGCGCGGGGCCGATGGGCTCGCCCTCGAACACGCCCGCGCGGTTGTCCCAGAAGCGGTAGTTGTCGACCGAGAGGGGCCGCGCCTCGGCCCAGATGCGCCCGGCCAGTCCCTCGCCGCGCTTGAGCCGCACGCCGAGGTGCTTGAGGAACATGCCCGTGCCGATGCCCGCGACCAGTTCGTCGCGGTCGTCGTCGACGAGGTAGAGCCAGCCGTACGCGGCGGAGGCGAGCGAGACGGAGCGTTCGACGAGCGCGGTGAGCAGGCCCTGCGCGTCGCGCGCGCCGGCCACGCCGACTGCGGTCTCGTGCAGCGCGGCGAGGGTTTCGTTCTGGCGGAGGAGCGCCTCTTCGCGCTCTCGCAGCGCGCGGGCGGTGGAGGCGAGCTCGTTCGACGTGCGCTGCTGCGAGCGGAGCGCCTGCACGAGCAGGTTGGCGAAGCGCTCGACCAGCACGGCCAGCACGATGAGGAAGACCGCGAAGGCCAGCCCGGCCTCCAGCCAGTCGGCGAGGGAGGTGGGGTTGAGCGGCTGGGTGAGCATGGCCGCAAGCTGGCCGCTGCCCGCGAGGTAGGTGAACGCGGCGTAGATGGCGAGGCTGATTGCGGCGGAGATGTAGCCGGCGCGCGTGCCGAGCAGGAGCGCGGCGACGACCGGCATGACGAGGAGGTAGAGCCGTCCGCTGCCCGCGAGGCCGAGGCGCGCGAGGGAGGCGACGCCGTTGGCATAGGCGAGGCCCATCAGCCCGAAGGCGCGGGCGTTTTCGGGCAGGGACGGCGCGAGGGCGAGCGCCACGAACGCGACGTAGATGCCGAGGTAGGCCCAGAGGATGGGCGTGATGCCGCCCTGCTGCTGCGCGTTGATGAGCGGCGCGACGTAGGCGGGCAGGCCGGCAATCGCGATGACGGTGAGCAGCGAGTAGAGCGCGCGGGCGCGCCAGACGCGGAGCGCGGGCGTCAGGGTCTCGCGAGGGGGTATGGCGTCGGGCATGTGAGAAGTATAGCGCAAAGTGAGGAGGATGGATAAATGATGAGTGCGCAAGACCCGACGGGTGCGTCACTTCGTGACGGTCGAAACCCGTCGGGTCTATGCGTCTAATAGATGACGTCCCAGACTGCGGACGCGGCCGGGTCGGGAACGGAGCACTCGGGGCAGAGGAACGCGGCGGAGCGGAGGCGGCGCGCGAGCTCATTTCGCAGGCCGTCGTGTTCCTCGCAGCCGCCGAGCCATGCGTAGACCGGTGCGCAGTCGCGGTCGAGGACGAAGAGGAGCGGCTGAGCGCCGGTGTCGAATTCGAGGAGACGGCGGTAGGCGGCGAGGAGCTGGCCGCCTGGGTCGTGGGCGAGGGGCAGGTCGGCGGCGGTCGCGAGGTCGGCGGGGACGGATGTGACGGCGAGCGACTGCGCGTCGGACTCGCCCTCTGCCGCGGCGCGAAGTTCGGCCAGGAGCGCGTCGCAGCCGGTGAGGCCGGAGGCGGGCGCGAACCAGATGAGCAGCGCGCAGCCGTCGGCGTGGGCGCGGAGGTCGAAGGGGTTGCCGTCCCTGTCGAAGAGCGGCCTGGTTGGGGCCGGCAGCTCGTTGCGTCCGAAGCGAATCCATGTCATCACTCAACTCCTACGGTCAATTACTGCGCAAATAGTATACCATAAGGCGTCAGTTGACGAGCCGCTTACTCCTGCTGCGACAATACGAACTGGATGGATTCCTCGAAGATGGGGCGGTAGCGGCGATACTCGTCGGAGTCACGCGCGTTGAGCTGCACCCACTCCTTCATGCGCGACTTGCCCATCGGCTGGAAGGGTGTGGCGTTCGGGTCCGTCTCCAACAAGCGCGCGACGGTTGCGGCGGGCAGCTTGACCCCTACCCCGTCTTCGTACAGGCTGATGCAGAGCTTCCGGCCGACGTAATAGGCCGGGTAGCCGAACATCTTGCCGGCGCGGACGAGCGGATAGCCGAGCAGCATGTCGTCGAGGACGGCCTTGTGGCCTGCGTTGTAGTTTCCCATAGCGCGCATTATATCACACGCAGACCTGACGGCTTTTCAGAAACCCGTCAGGTCTATGTCGTTGTGACCCCGCCCCCGACGCCCAGCAGCAGCGTCACGGCGACCAGCGCGAGGATGACCACGATCACGACGACGGCGGAGATCGCGAGGGCGGCCGGGCGCGTGACGCGCAGCCGTCCGGCGCGCGCCTCGGCGTCGGCAATGAAGAGCAAGCCGGTCAAGACGAAGGGGAGCGCCATCCAGATGGTGGCAAGCCCGGCCGGGCCGGAAGTCGTGGTCGTCATGCCAGCGATAGCGAAAGCAATGGCCGCGGCGACCGCAACCCAACCGCCTGCGCGAGGCCAGCGCCATGCAGCAAAGAGCGCGAGACACGCGCCGACTGCGAGCGCAAAGAGGATCAACCCCCTCGAAGGCGGCAGTCCATAGTCAAGATCGTCGATGAGGAACCGGATCAGGAGGCCCCACTGGAGGGCCAGGATGATGGATGCGATGCGCGCAAACCAGTTCATTTTTTGTTTCGCTCCAGAATCTTATTTGACAGGACACAGCCTGTCGTTGAGCGCGGCGATGCGATAGCGGGCGCGCGCGAGGCACGCGGCGAGCGCGTGGCAGGGGAGGCCGGTCGCAGCGGCCACTTCGGCGTAGCTGCATCCCGCGATGTCGGCCAGGATGAGCGTGACGCGCTCCTCCTCGGTGAGCATGCGCAGGCAGGCCAGGAGTTGCGCCTGGCGCGATTCGGTCGGATCGACGCGAAGCCGCTTGCAGCGACCCCACTGCGCGCGACAGCAGGCCACGACAAGCGGGACGATTACGTCGCGAAAGCCGACGTCGCGGAAGCCCGCGTCCCGATGCGCGGGGAGCCGCCGGAATCCCTGCGCAAACGTCTCCTGCGTGACGTCGCCCGCCAGCCCCGCGTCACCGAGCGCGTAGAACGCGATGTTGTAAACCAACTGCTGATAGCGCAGCACAAGCTGGTTGTAGGCGTCGAGCCGGCCGGCCTGGGCCAGCGCGA
>CAZPTI010000361.1:0-4671 GCA_964588925.1 uncultured Anaerolineales bacterium
CGCGCAGCGCCCACTGGCTCCCATCGCGCAGGATCGCGTCGAGCTCGGTCTTGTTAATGCGCAAATTCCCCTTCACCCCCACGCCGCTGGGCAAATGCCGGTACAGCGCATCCGCCAGCCGCGCCAGGTGCGGCCGAATCTCCTCCACCTCCGCATCCGCCACCAGCATCCGCACCCCGCAATTTATATCGTACCCAATGCCACCAGGCGTCACAACTCCTTGAGGAACCGCCGTCGCCGCCACCCCCCCAATCGGAAACCCGTACCCCTGATGAATATCCGGCATTGCCAGCGCCTGCCCCACCACCCCCGGCAGCGTCGCCGTATTCGCAAGCTGATCCAGCGAGTGATCCTCAAGCGCAGCCGACAAAAAGGCCTCGTCCGTAAAAAAGCGCGCCGGCACGCGCATATCCGGTCGAAAGTCCTGCGGGATTTCGTAGAGGTTTGTGCCGACCTGGCGGACGTCGGCCCGTGAGACGGATTTCATAGGCGGTATTCAGGTAGCAAAGAAACCAGGCTTCTGTGGGAAACCTGGTTTCTTAAGATGACGAGATCAGTGGCAGCTCGAGCAGCCGCCCGCGCCGGCCTGGTCCTTCGTCTTAAACGAAGACCCGCAGCCGCAACTCGACACCGCGTTCGGGTTCTCAATGTGGAACCCGCCGCCCATCAGGCTGTCAACGTAGTCGATCGTCGCGCCTTCCATATAGCGCAGGCTCTGCGGATCGATCACCACCCGCATCCCATGCTGCATAACCACCGTATCCACATCGCGCGGGGCCGGGTCGAACGTCATGCCGTATTGCAGACCGCTGCACCCGCCGCCGCTCACAAACACGCGCAGCGCATGCGACTCGCGCACGCCCTTCTCGCGCATGATCCCATCCAACTTCTCGGCCGCGGCCTCGGTCAGGCTGATGACCGCACTCTCTTCCATCGTTTCCACCGACATGAGTTCCTCCCTCATTCGTATAAGAACAGTTACCCGCCGATCTGGCTCATCTCGCGGGATCTGGCAATATCGTTCTGTTCCAGCCGATGGCCCCACGGCTTATGATACGCGCCGTTCGCCATCAACTGCCTCAACGTCTCGAAGTCGGCCCCCGCGCGCAACGGCGTCAGCAGGTCCACCTCGTCATCCCGCAGCAGGCACAGCCGCAGCTTGCCGTCCGCGGTCAACCGCAGCCGGTTGCACCCCTCGCAGAAAGGCTCGCTCACGCTGCTGATAAAGCCCAACTGCCCCTTCGCGCCCGGAATCCGGTACGGCCGCGCCGGATCATGCCCGTTGTGCCCCGGCACGACCTCCAGCGGCCCGAACGCCGCCTCGATCCGCGCCCGCGTCTCCGCCGACGGCACCACCTGATCCTGCTGAAAATCCGACACGCTGCCCAGCGGCATCAACTCAATGAACCGCACTTCCCAATCATTGCCGATGGAAAGCCGGGCCAGCTCCGCAACCTCATCATCGTTGAACCCGCGCGTCACCACGCAGTTCAACTTCACCGGCGTCAACCCCGCCGCCTCAGCCGCCGCAATCCCGCGCCACACGTCGTCAAGCTCGCCGCGCCGCGTGATCCGCCGGAACTTCTCCGGGTCCAGCGAGTCGATGCTGATGTTCACCTGCTCCAGCCCCGCCCTCGCCAGCGGCCCCGCCAGCTCGTCCAGCTTGACGCCGTTCGTCGTCATGCGGACCTTCTGAATGCCCGGAATCCCCTTGATCTGCCGCACCAGGTCCACGACGCCCCGCCGCACCGTCGGCTCCCCGCCGGTCAGCCGCACCTTGTCCACCCCCAGGCTCGCCGCCACCCGCACCAGCGTCAGCATCTCGTCGTCCTGCATCAGCACCGACGCGGGCCGAAAGCGGATGTCCTCCGGCATGCAGTAAACGCACCGGAAGTTGCACGCGTCGGTCAAAGAGACGCGCAGGTAATGGAGGTGGCGGCCGTAGCTGTCGATCATGACTTTGCCGGGGCCGTCGTAAAATCGAATCTCGTTCATCGAGACGAAAACTGCTTTCGCTTATTAACCCGCAACCGGCAAAGCGGCCGGCCGCAGGATATACGCGCACCGCGTCGACCCGTCAACCACCTGCGAATGCAGGCGCTCGGCGTCCGGCAGCAGCGCCTTAATCATCGCATGGTCCATCAGGCACAGCTCAGGATGCTGCTCGGCCACGCCGCTATACGGGCAGTTGCACGCTTGCAGCTCAAAATACCCGTCGCACGCTTCCCACCGCGCGCTGTACCCCTTCTGCCCCAGAAACTCCGCCACCTGCGCCAGCCGCTCTTCCACCGGCTGCCCCTCGCGCGGCCGCGGCGCCTCGCTCGCCGTCCGCTCCGCAACGCGGATCAGCAACTGCGCCACCTCTTCCGGCGGCAGCACGGCCTTCAGCTCGGTCAGCACGCTGCTCGCCAGTTGCGCGTTCCGCTGCGGAAAGAGCGACATCGCATTGCGCGTCAGCGCGTACACCTGGCTCGGCCGCCCCGCGCCATCCCGCCGCCGCACCCCCGTCTGCTCGACCAGGTCCTCGCCGACCAGAATATCCAGGTGGTGGCGCACGGAAACCTGCGCCATGCCCAGGCTCTCCGCCAG
Organism: uncultured Anaerolineales bacterium; assembly: GCA_964588925.1. Taxonomy (GTDB): domain Bacteria; phylum Chloroflexota; class Anaerolineae; order CG2-30-64-16; family CG2-30-64-16; genus JALOOB01. Next base: position 2,590 of record CAZPTI010000361.1, read on the forward strand.
CTCGGCCACCGTGGCCGTGCCGTTCTCCTTCAAAATCTCCGTAATGCGCCGCCGAACCGATTGCACGCTCTTCCCCCTCAGACAAAACCGGCCGCCCCGCACTCCCGCCACAGGCAAACCTGGAGCCGGATCATAGCACAGCAGCCGGTCTCTGTCAATTACTATGAATTTATTGATATATATTCAAGCGGGTTCGTAGTAGCCGGCGCGCACGCCGCGGCTTCAGCGCCCTCTGGTTCGTAGTAGGCGCTTTAACGCCCGTCACCCCCCAGCGCCATCCGCTCAACCTCTTCCTCCGCCACCGTCGGCTCCAGCTTCAAAAAGAGCGGCTTCGGCTCGCGCAGCGCCTGCCCCGCCTGCAACTGACTCACTTCCCACTTCCCCGTCGCCCCCGCGCCATCATACCGCATCGCCAGGTGGCTCCGCTCGCGCTCCTCCAGCGTCTCCGTGTACGACCGCCCGAACAGCTCCCCGTCATACCCAAGCTGCTCGTGCAGCAACTGGCACGTAAACGGCAGGAACGGCGCAAACAGCACCTTCAGCGTATCGATCACCCGCAGCGCCACAAACACGCTCGTCGCCGCCGCCTCGGGGTCCGTCTTAATCTGCTTCCACGGCTCCTTCAGGTTCAGATAGCGGTTCGCCTCATGCGCCAGCCCCATCGCCTCGCCCAGCGCCTGCTTGATCTTCACCCCCTCCAGCGCCGCCGTCACCTTCTCGAACGCCGGCCCGATCTTATCCAGCATCGCCTGGTCATCCGCATCCAGCGCGCCCGCCGCCGGCGCCCGCCCCTCAAACCGCTTATACGCAAACCCCAGCACCCGGTTCGCCAGGTTCCCCCACGTCGCGACAAGTTCCTCGTTATTCCGGCGGACGAACTCCTCCCACGTGAAGTTCACGTCCGTGCTCTCCGGCATACTCGCCGCCAGCGCATACCGCCACGGGTCCGCCGCATACCGCTCCAGCGCATCCCGCATCACGATCATCCACCGCCGGCTCTTGCTCAGCTTCCGCCCCTCCACATTCAGGTACTCGTTCGCCGGCACGTCGTACGGCAAATTCAGCCCGTGCCCGTACCCGATCAGCATCCCCGGCCAGATGATCGTATGGAAGTCGATGTTGTCCTTGCCGATGAAGTAGTACGTCCGCGCAGCCTCGTCGCGCCACCATTCCTGCCACGCGTCCGGCCGCCCCACCACCGCCGCCCACTCCTTCGACGCCGACAGGTACCCGATCACCGCGTCATACCACACGTAAATGCGCTTATTCTCAAACCCCTCCACCGGGATCGTCACGCCCCAGCTAATATCCCGCGTGATCGGCCGCCCCCGCAGTTCATGGCTCGCCAGCCGGCTCAACGTGTAGTTATACACGTTCGGCCGCCAGTGCCCCTTGCTCCCGTCGCTCACCCACTTCAGCAGCGGATCATTCAGCGCGCCCAGGTCCAGGAAGAAGTGCTCCGTCTCGCGCACCTCGATATTGCTCCCCCCGCAATACTTGCACCGCGGCCGGATCAACTCGATTGCGTCGTACGTCCGCCCGCAGTTATCGCACTGGTCCCCCCGCGCGCCGTCGAAACCGCAATGCGGGCACGTCCCCTCCACATACCGGTCCGCCAGCCACTTGTTGCAATCCACGCAGTACAGTTGCGGCATCCGGTCCCGGTACACCACTTCGTTCTTGATATGTTCGAGGAACATCTCCTGGGTGACGGCCCAGTGGTTCTCCGTATCCGTCTCCGTGAACAGGTCAAAACTGATCCCCAGTTGCCGCATCATCTCCACATTGCGCGGATGGTAGCGATCCACCACCTCGCGCGGCGAGATGCCCTCCTCCTCCGCCCGCACCGTAATCGGCGTGCCATGCGTGTCCGAGCCCGACACCATCAACACGTCATTCCCGCGCAGCCGGTGGAAGCGCGCAAAGATATCCGACGGCAAATACGCCCCCGCAATATGGCCGATGTGCATATCGCCATTGCAATAAGGCCAGGCGACGCAAACCAGGATCTTCTCAGACATACCCGTTCTCCATCTAAACGAAACGCCCTTCCGTCCTGGGCGTATCCCCAAGTATACCACG
>CAZPTI010000362.1:0-2666 GCA_964588925.1 uncultured Anaerolineales bacterium
GATGCGGGGGCTGACGTCGGGGGAGAGGCCACGGGCTTCGTTGCCGAGGACGAGCGCGCACCCGCCACGGAGCGCCGTTTCGCCCCACGGCTCGCCTGCATGCTCGCTGGCGCCCGTCGGCGTGAGGCCGGAGTGCGCGAGATGGTCGAGGAGGGCGGGGTCGGGCGTGGGGATGACGGGCAGGTTGAACAGGCTGCCCATGCTGGCGCGTATCGCCTTCGGGTCGAAGGGGTCGACGGCGGGTTCGAGGATGACGACAGCGGCTGCGCCGACGGCATCGGCCGTGCGGATCAGGCCGCCGAGGTTGCCGGGGTCCTGCGGGCGGTCGAGGATGAGGACAAGTTCGGCGCCGGTGAGGCGCAGGTCGGTGAGTTGCGCCGTGAAGAGGGGGAAGGTGGCGACGATGCCCTGCGGGCCGTCCCGGTCGGAGAGGGCGGCCATGACGGACGGGGTGACTGGCTGGAGGTCGGCGGTGGTCTGCGCGAAGCGGTCGATGAGGGCGGGGCCTTGCGCGCCGGTGAGCTGGTCGGGGCAGTAGAAGACCTGCGCGGGACGCAATCCGGCGTCGAGGGCCATTGTCAGCAGTTGCAGCCCTTCGAGGAGGAACAGGCGCTGCTCCTGCCGGCGCTTGCGCTGGCGGAGCTTGCGGGCTTCGACGATGTGGCGGTTACTGGTGGACGTGATCATCCGCAGATTTCGCTGATTTTCGCAGATTGATTAGGGACGGTGTTTCCGCAGATTTCGCCGATTTTCGCAGATTTGAAAGAGACGCCTTCGGGTTCAATCTGCGCGCATCTGCGTAATCTGTGGATCGTTGTTCTTACTTGCTGAATGAGGACAGGGCGGCGCGCAGGCGGGCTTCGACGTCGGTCATGTCTTTGGGCAGGGCCTGGACGGCGCGCTGGGCTTCGACGATGCTGTAGCCGAGGGCGGTGAGCGCGTCGATGACGGCGGCGTCGGCTTCGGTGAGGGCGGCGAGCCCTTCGCTGATCTCCACCTCGCCCAGCTTGTCCTTGAGGTCGAGCACGATCTTCTGGGCGGTGCGCTTGCCGATGCCGGGGACGCGCGCCAGAATCTCCGGGTGCTCCTGGCTGATCGCCATGCGGATCGCGTCGGGCGCCATGTGGGAGAGGACGCTGAGCGCCAGCTTCGGGCCGACGCCTGAGACGGTGATGAGCTTATGGAACAGGTCGAGCTCGTCGTCGGACGCGAAGCCGATCAACGTTAGCTCGTCCTCGCGCACGACGAGGTGCGTGTGGAGGAGGACGTCGTCGCCGGGGCGGACGGTGTTGAGCAGCGGCTGCGGGGCGAGCACGCGCAGGCCGACCCCACCGACCATGACGATCAGCGCGTCGGCGGTGCGGGCGTAGATGGAGCCTTGCAGGATGGAGATCATGTGGTCATCTCCAGAGACCCGACGAGTGTCCGAAAAACCCGTCGGGTCTATTCGTAGGACAGGCGTTTGATGCGGCGGCTTTGCAGGTGGCAGACGGCGATGGCGATGGCGTCGGCGGCGTCGTCGGGGCGGGGGATGTGGGCGAGGTTGAGCAGCATCCGCACCATCTCCTGCATCTGGCGCTTGTCCGCATTGCCGTAGCCGCTGAGGGCCTGCTTGACCTCGGCGGGCTTGTACTCGAACACGTCCAGCCCGGCCTGCGCTGCGGCGAGGAGGACGACGCCTCGCGCCTGCCCGACGCTGATGGCCGTGGTGACGTTGCGGCCAAAGAAGAGCTGCTCCACGGCGACGGATTCGGGCTGATGCTGCCGCATGAGCGCGAGGGCGGCGTCGTGGAGCGTCTTGAGGCGCGCCGGCATGGGGTCGCGTGGGGGCGTCTCGATGGCGCCGTACGCGATCAGGACGACGTTGCCGCTCGCGTCCTCGTCGACGACGCCGTAGCCGGTCGTGCCGATGCCGGGGTCGATGCCGAGGACTGCGCCGATAGGCTCCGCCATTAGCTCAGCTGCGCCAGCACGTCTTCGCTGAGTTCGAGGTTCGAGTCGACCTGCACCACGTCGTCAAGCTCTTCGATGTTCTCGATGAGGTGGAGCACCTGGAGGCTCTCCGCCGGGCTGAGCGAGACCTGCGTTTTGGCGATCATGCGGGTGTCGGCGTCTTCGATCTTGTATTTGGCATCGAGGAACGCCTGGCGGACGGCCTGGAGGTCGCTCGGAGCGGTCCAGATTTCGGCGTACCCGTCGCCGAACTGCACGTCTTCGGCGCCCGCTTCCAGGGCCAGCTCGAACACCCTGTCCTGATCCTTCGGGCTGATCTCGACGGTGACGAGGCCCTTCTGGTCGAACAGCCACGCGACCGAGCCGGACTCGCCGAGCGCGCCGTTGGCCTTGGTGAGCGCGCGACGGAGCTCGCCGACGGTGCGGTTTTTGTTGTCGGTGACGACCTGGATGTAGAGCGCGACGCCGTGCGGGCCGTAGCCTTCGTAGGTGACTTCTTCGAGCTGACCGGCGTCGGGGTCGAGGCCGGCGCCCCGCTTGATGGCGCGCTCGATGTTGTCCTTGGGCATGTTTTCGGCCTTGGCCTTGTCGACGGCGAGGCGCAGGCGGAAGTTGAAGTTGGGGTCGGCGCCGCTGCGGGCGGCGAGCTGGATTTCGCGCGCGAGCTTGGTGAACATCTGCCCACGCTTGGCGTCAGCAGCGCCCTTCTTGCG
>CAZPTI010000362.1:2766-4652 GCA_964588925.1 uncultured Anaerolineales bacterium
GCGCGAGCTTGGTGAACATCTGCCCACGCTTGGCGTCAGCAGCGCCCTTCTTGCGCTTGATGGTGGCCCATTTGCTGTGACCGGACATGGATAAATACCTCCGTTGGTAACTATTTCTGATTGATCGCTGCCGCCAGGAACGCCTTGAAGAGCGGGTGCGGGCGGTTGGGGCGCGAGAGAAATTCCGGGTGGAACTGCGTGCCGAGCATCCACGGGTGGAGCGTGCGGTCGAGTTCGGCGATTTCGACGAGGCGACCGTCGGGCGAGAGGCCGCTGAAGTTGAGGCCGGCGGCGGTGGCGCGCGCGCGATAGCTGTTGTTGAACTCCCAGCGGTGGCGGTGGCGCTCACGGATGCGGGTTTCGGGCGCATAGGCGGCGCGCGCGAGGCTGCCTTCCTGGAGCTGACACGGCCATAGCCCGAGCCGCATGGTGCCGCCCATGTCTTCAATGCCCTGCTGGTCGGCCATGAGCGAGATGATCGGGTCGGCTGTCCTGGGGTTGAACTCGGTGGAGTTGGCGTCGGGCAGGCGCAGGACGTGGCGGGCGAACTCGATGCACATGACCTGCATGCCGAGACACAGGCCGAAATAGGGGATGCGATGCTCGCGCGCATACCTGGCGGCGGCGACTTTGCCCTCGATGCCCCGCTCGCCGAAGCCGCCGGGGACGAGGATGCCCTCAAGCCCTTCGAGCGCGCTCAGTCCTTCGGCCTTCTGGAGCGTCTCGGCGTGGACCCAGCGGATGTCGACGTCGCGATCGAGCGCCCAGGCGGCGTGGCGGAGGGCCTCGCGCACGGACATGTAGGCGTCTTCGAGCTCGACGTATTTGCCGACGACGGCGACGGTGACGCTCTCTTTGGGGGCGTGGACGCGCGCGATGAGGGTGCGCCACTCGGCGAGGTCGGGGCCGGTGACTTGCAGCTCGAGCCGCTCGGCGATGAAGTCGGCGACGCCTTCGTTTTCGAGCATGAGGGGGACTTCGTAGATGCTCCGGGCGGTGTAGGCGGGGACGACGGCGCGTGGCTCGACGTCGGTGAAGAGGGCGAGCTTGTCGCGCACCTGCTGGCTGACGGGGAGGTCGGAGCGGCAGATGATCATGTCGGGCTGGATGCCGATGGAGCGGAGGTCGCGCACGGAGTGCTGGGTGGGCTTGGTCTTGAGCTCGTTGGAGCCGGAGAGGAACGGGAGCAGGGTGACGTGGACGTAGAGGGTGCGGTTGCGGCCCACGTCCTTGCGCATCTGGCGGATGGCTTCGAGGAAGGCTTCGCCCTCGACGTCGCCGACGGTGCCGCCGACTTCGACGATGACGACGGCGGGGTCGCCGTGGCGCGCGGCATCCTGCACGCGGCGCTTGATCTCGTTGGTGACGTGGGGGATGACCTGGATGGTGCCGCCGAGGAAGTCGCCGTGGCGCTCTTTGGCGAGGACGGCGGAATAAATCTGGCCCATCGTGACGTTGTTGCCCTGGCGGAGGTTGACGTCGGTGAAGCGCTCGTAGTGGCCGAGGTCGAGGTCGGTTTCGGCGCTGTCTTCGGTGACGAACACTTCGCCGTGCTGGTAGGGGGACATGGTGCCGGGGTCGACGTTGATGTAGGGGTCGAGCTTGAGCATGGAGACGGTGACGCCCCGGCTTTTGAGGAGGCGGCCGATGGAGGCGGCGGTGACGCCCTTGCCGAGGCCGGAGGCGACGCCGCCGGTGACGAAGATGTATGCGGTCACAGTAACTCCAGGTCTGCCAGACTTTTAGCCACAGAGAGCGCAGAGGAAACCGAGGCTCTGAGGTCTCTGCGGCAAGTTCGTTTTATGATTTCAGGCGCGCCTTGCGGTCTTCGGCCCACAGCCAGGCGACGATGGCCTCTTTGATGTTGGCGAGCGCCTCTTGCTCGT
>CAZPTI010000363.1:0-4605 GCA_964588925.1 uncultured Anaerolineales bacterium
CGCGGCCGAGCTCAAGATGATCCTGGCGCGGCAGTAACATGAACACCCAGTACGGCCGCCTCGTCGTCTACCTCGTCGGCATTGCCGCGGCCTTCGTGATCCTGTTCGGGCTGCGCGGCATGGCGCCGATCATCAACCCGATCCTGCTGGCCGGCGTGATCACCATCACCGCGCTGCCCGTGCCCGGCGCGCTGGCGCGCCGCGGCGCGCCGGGCTGGCTGGCGCTCCTGCTGACCATCCTGACGGTGGTCGCGCTGCTCGGTCTGGTTATCCTGACCGTCTTCCTGTCGGTCACGCGGCTCTCCGCGCAGTTGCCCGTCTACCTGAGCGGCATGGCGCAGAACGCGGTCATCGACTTCGGCGGCGCGGCGGTCGACACTGCCACGCTGACCTTCCAGTTCGGCCCGGTGTTCCAGGCCGTGGTCAGCACCGTGTTCGGGCTGCTGGCGCAGTTCGGCATGGCGCTGTTCATCTTCTTCTTCATGATCAGCGCGGCGATGGCGCTGCCCGGCGCGACGCGGCTGGGACTCAATCCCGATTCGCCCACCATCGGGCGGATCAGCGCGCTGACGCGCGATGTGCGGCAGTACATGTCGATCCTCACCGGCATCAACTTCCTCGTCGGCCTCGGCAACACGATCCTGCTGATCGCGCTGGGGGTCGACTTCCCCATTCTGTGGGGCCTGCTGGCGTGGTTCATGGGCTACGTGCCGTCGATCGGCTTCACAATTGCGCTGATCCCGCCGCTGCTGCTGGCCTACGCCGAGTTCGGGCTGAGCAAGGCGCTGATCGTGCTCGTGGGCTACGTGGTGATCAACGGCGGCGTGCAGAACTTCATCCAGCCGAAGCTGATGGGGCAGGGCCTGCGGGTGAACCCGCTCGTGGTGTTCGTCGGGCTGTTCGTGTGGGTGTACCTGCTCGGCGCGTTCGGCGCGATCCTGGCCGTGCCGCTGACCCTGCTCGTGCTGACCGTCCTGGAGAACTTTGAGGGCACGCGGACGATTGCGGTGCTGCTGCGGTATACTGGGGAGGAGAAGAAAGCGGAGCGCGAGGAGGCCATGAGCGAGGTGCGCGGGCTGTGGCGCCGCGCGCGGCGCGCAGTGGCCCCCCGCGCGCCCGGTTCGTAGTAGGCGCTTGAGCGCCCGGCTTCAGCGCCCGTCGCCTTGCCGCACGCGCACGAGCGCTAGAGCGCTCACTACGAACCTGTCTCTCGCGGCCTCAACCTGCTGAATCGGAAGGATAATGCGCCCGTGACCCACACCCCCGACCCGCTCCCCTCCTGGAACGCCGGCCCGGCGAAGGACGCGATCCTCGCCTTCACCCGCCGCGTGACCACGCCGGGCAGCCCCGACTTCGTCCCCCCGGCCGAACGTATCGCCGTGTTCGACAATGACGGCACCCTGTGGGCCGAATACCCGCTGCCCGTCCAGGCGTACTTCGTCTTCGACCGCATCCGGGCGCTTGCGCCGGAGCATCCCGAGTGGCGCGCGCGCGAGCCGTTCGCCTCCGCGCTGCGCGGGGACGTCAAAGCCGTCCTGGCGAGCGGCGAACGCGGCCTGCTCGAACTGGTGATGGCGACGCACGCGGGGATGACCACAGACGAGTTCGAGCGCCTTGTGACCGGCTGGATCGCGACCGCGCAGCACCTCACGGCCGGCCGCCGCTGCATCGAGATGGTTTATCAGCCGATGCTCGAGTTGATGGACGCCCTGCGCGCCGCGGGCTTCCGCACGTTCATCATGTCGGCCGGCGGCGTGGAGTTCATGCGGCCGTGGGCCGAGGCGACCTACGGCATCCCGCGTGAACAGGTGATCGGCAGCGCGATTGCCACGCGCTATGAGGTGCGCGCGGACGGTCCCGCGCTGGTGCGCCTGCCCGAACTGGACTTTCTGGGCGACAAGGCGGCCAAGCCGGTCGGCATCCACCGGCGCATCGGGCGCCGGCCCATCGCCGCGTTCGGCAACTCCGACGGCGATTTCGAGATGCTCGAATGGACGACGAGCGGGTCGCGGCCGGGGTTCGGCCTCCTGGTGCATCACGACGACGCAGGCCGCGAGTTTGCCTACGACCGGCAGGCGTTCACCGGCAGGTTGGACCGCGGTCTGGATGAAGCGGCCCCTCGCGGGTGGACGCTGGTGAGCATGGCGCGCGATTGGGCGCGCGTGTTCTGAGGCGGATGCGGCCTCGATCCCTGGCATTAGGAGGGCATATGTCTACAGCCGTGGCAGAATCGCATGCGTTGCCGCCCCGCGCGCTCGCGCGCTTCCTCCCCATCCTGACCTGGCTGCCCGCATACCAGCGCGCGTGGCTGCGCCCCGACATCATCGCGGGGCTGACCGTCGTCGCGCTGCTCATTCCGGAGGGCATGGCCTACGCGCAGATCGCGGGCGTGCCGCCGCAGGCCGCGTTCTACGCCGCGCCGTTCGGGCTGCTGGCGTTCGCCATCTTCGGCTCGTCGCGGCAGCTCGTCGTCGCCGTGTCCGCGGCCATCGCGACCATGTCCTTTGCGGTCGTGAGCGAGGTCGCCACGCCGAACACGAGCGAGTTCATCATCATGACCGCGGGGCTGGCCTTGCTGGCGGGCGTCATCTCGCTCGTCGCAGGCGCGCTCAAGCTCGGCCGCGTCGCGCAGTTCTTCTCCGAGTCGGTCATGGTGGGGTTCATCAGCGGCCTCGCGCTGGTCATCGCGATCAAGCAGGCGCCCAAAATCATGGGCATCCACGGCGCGGAAGGCAACTTCTGGGAGCGCCTCTTCCACGTGATTCGCGGCATCCCCGAGACGCATCTGCTCACCTTCGCGGTGGGCATCGTCTGCGTCGCGCTGCTCTTCTTCCTCGAACACCGCTTCCACAAGATTCCCGCCGCGCTCGTGGCGCTGGCGCTCGGCATCGCGGTTTCGGCCATCTTCGGGCTGGAGGGCCGCGGGGTGGAGGTGGTGGGCGACATCCCCGCGGGGCTGGCCGCGCCCAGGCTGCCCGCGCTCACGCTGGAGCAGTGGGGGACGCTGGTAGTGGGCGCGTTCGGGCTGGCGCTCGTGTGCTTTGCGGAGGCCATCGGGCCGGCGCGCGCGTTCGCCGCGGCGCATAAGTATGAGATCAACCCGAACCAGGAGTTCATCGGCCTCGGCGCGGCGAACGCGGCGGCCGGGCTGTTCCAGGGCTTCCCCATCGGGTCGAGCCTGTCAAAGTCCGCCGCAAACGACCGCGCGGGCGCGAAAACCCAGATGTCGGGCATCGTGGCCGCCGCGCTGACGCTGATCGTGGCGCTCTTCTTCACCCGCTTCTTCTACGCGCTGCCCGAGGCCACGCTGGGCGCGATTGTCATCGTGGCCGTGTCGGGCATGGTGAAGGTGGAGAAGCTCAAGCACCTCTTCCGCGTGCGCCGCGCGGATTTCGTCCTCGCCGCGGTCGCCCTGCTGGCCGTGCTGACGTTCGAGACGCTGCAAGCGCTGCTGATCGCGGTGATTATCTCCCTGTTCGCGCTGGTGTGGCGCATCAGCCAGCCCAAGCTGGCCGTGCTGGGCCGCGCGCCCGACCGGTTGGAGTTCGGTGACGTGCGCCGGCATCCCGACTATCGCACCGTCCCCGGCCTGTTGATCGCGCGGCCAGAGAGCGGGCTGTTCTTCGCCAATGCGGGCGGCTTCCGCGACGGGGTGATCGCCGAGCTGGAGGCCGCGCCGGAGCCGGTGAAGGCGGTGCTGCTGGACCTGGGCGCGACGGTCGATCTGGACGTGCCGAGCGCGGACATGCTGGCGGAGTTGGCGGAGGAGCTGCGCGAACGCGGCGCGCCCTTATCGCTGGCGCGCGTGATCGGGCCGGTGCGCGAGATGCTGGCGCAGGCGGGCGCGCTGGAGAAGATCGGCGCGGGGAATATCTACGCGACGACGGCGGACGGCGTGGCGCGCTTCCTGCGCGGCGAGGGGGACGTGGAGGGGGTGCGGGAGCTGGCGAATAGTCTGGCGTTGCAGTTGCGGGAGTTGGAGCGAGGGTAGGCACTCCCCAACCCGACGGGTCTCGCAGACCCGTCGGGTTTGCGTCCAACCCGCGCGCGCTACATCTCTTCCTGCACGCTGTACCGGAACTTCTTCCGCGCGTCCAGCATCGCGCGGCGCAGGATTTCGTGCACCTTGTCCGGCCCGGCCACGTTCCGCAGCGTGAGCTTGGGCAACGACGGGTCCGCGCTCTGGATATGGATGTCGCCCAGGTCGAGCATCCGCTCGCTGATCCCCTGCGTCCGGTCGAGGTCCTGAATGCGGATCAACTCGATATCGTCGAGGTCGCGGCCGAGCAAGCCGTACCGCGCGCGCACCCGTTCCGTAGTGATCTGGTAATGCGTGGTCAGCGACAGGAACGGCCGGCCCTCCCACAGCACCTTCTCTTCGTCGTTCAGCGGCGCGACATTCGCCGCCTCCTGGTGCGCGGGCAGCCCCGCCTGATCGAACTCGTCATCCACCGCAACCAGCACGCCGTCGACGATCGCGTTCACCAGCGTGTCAAGTTGCTCCTTCGGAATCGCAGTGACCGACACCCCGCTCGACGCAATCGACTGCCATACGCGGCTGCGGACTCTTTCACGGGTCTCTTCGATGGACATGAGGCGCTCCTT
>CAZPTI010000364.1:0-4580 GCA_964588925.1 uncultured Anaerolineales bacterium
GACTTCAACACCGCCGACGGCGTCTACGACTGGACCAAGCTCGACGACCGCATCAGCAAGCGCAAGGCGTCCGGCCTCAAGGTCGGCCTGATGACCACCGTCTACGACGGCACCGGCGCAGGTGACATTACATCAACCCCCGACTTCGTCATCACCACACCCGACGCCGTCCTCCCGGCCACCGCCAAGACGTGCGAGACCTGCTCCGAGTACCCCCACTACATCGACTACTACAAAAAGTGGAACGGCAACTTCGATTCCGGCAGCGCCAACTGGGTCATCTCGGGCTCGAACGTCAGCATAACTTCCGGCGCGCCCTCCGACCCTGATGGCATCGCCAAAAACACCGCGGCGAAGCTGGGCGGCGCGCACAACGTCAATTCCTCGCTCTACCACCTCGAACGTCGCATCCCGGCCATGCCCGCCTCGCTCAACGGCACAAAGCGCGCCTACGTCGAGGTCCGCGTCTACATCGACACGGCGGACACCGGCGCGAACGACCACCTCTATATCGAGCTGTGGGACACCAGCAACAAGAAGATCGGCAACGCGTCCCTTGACATCACCAACCTCGCCCACACCAACAAAACGTGGAAGACCTACACCCTCGAAGTGAGCGACACCGCGCCCGGTAAGATGGTCCGCGTCGCGTTCCGCGTCACCTCCAACGCGTCCAACGTCACCACCTTCTGGGCCGACACGGTCAAGCCGATGGTCCGCCACCTCATCCCCAAATATCACAGCGCGGCCTTCCAGAATGCCTACACCAAATTCATCGCCGCGCTCGGCGCGCGCTACAAAGACAACCCCGACCTCCAGTTCGTCTCGTTCGGCACCGGCGTCTACGGCGAAAACCAGCCGACGCAGGATTCCGCCTACCCCGAATCCGACTTCGAGCACGTCGTCATCAACGCGGGCCTGACTTCCGCGCTCTGGAAGGACTACATCAACCGCATCTCCCAGGCCCACGCCGACGCGTTCAACACCGTCGCCGGCCAGGCCCCCAACCGCAGCGTGATGAACCAGATGGCCCCCATCTTCCTCGAAGTCCAGGAGCGCGAGGACGTCACCGATTACGCGGCCGGCCGCAAAGTCGGCTTCTCCTCCAACTTCCTCTCGCCCGACTGGACCCAGGCGCTCAAAAACGACGGCACCGGCGCCTACGACCCCTTCATCAAGTATCAGGGCCAGGTCCCCCTCGCGATGGAAGGCTACGACTCCGACCTCTGCAACCCGGTCCTGTCGTGGCTCGGCTTCGCCCATGCGCTCGACAAGCGCATCGACTACCTCCGCGTCGACTCCGGCCTCTTCCGCAACTCGGACGGCTCCCTCTCCAGCGACGCGGCCGGCCTCTCCTGGGCGAAGCAGTACGTCGGCAAAAACGCGACCAACACCCCGCGCGCCTGGGTGCTCATGCGCGAGCACCGCAACCCCATCATGACCACCTGTCGCTCCGGCGGCGTCGTCTATTACGACTCCTCCCTCGGCGGCTCCCCCTGGCCCGACCTCGGCAACTTCGAGTTCTTCCTCAAGCAGGTCGACACGATCACCGGCGGCAAAACCGTCCCCGAGACCAACGACAAGGGCGTCGATGCGCGCTACGCCAAAAATCCGTCTACCGGCGCCGCGCGCCCTGAAGCCGGCCTCGGCAACTGCCCCGCGCGCTCCTACCGCGAGGACCTCTTCGGCCCGAACTATCCCTGCTTCCCCAACCCCTACAACCCCGACCTCCCGCCCCTCGAAGGCCAGAACCCGAACGACTACACCGATTTCTACGTCCCCACCGACTGGACCGGCGTCGGCAAGGAGGCCTACACCGTCCGCCGCACCGACCAGGCCAACGGCAACCCCTCCATGTTCTTCCTGATCGACAACGGCTACATCCCCGGCGACCAAACCTACTCGGCCACCATCACGGTCAAGTATTTTGACATCGGCGCCGACAAGTGGTCGCTCAAGTATGACGCGACCAGCGGGGAAAAAACCGCGGGGACCATCACCAAGGGGGGCACGAAGGCGCTCAAAACCGCCACCTTCACCATCACCGACGGACGTTTCGGCGGAAGATTAACGGGCGGCGCCGACTTCTACATCGACAGCCGCAACGGCGCCTCCAACGACGGCAACGAATATATTCACATGGTTGAGATCGAGCGCACTTCCACCCTCACCACGCCCAAAGCCCCCGTCGTCACCATCGCAGCCAGCGGCAGCGACGCCAACTTAACGTGGCCCGCCGTCACGCAGGACACCGGCGGCAAAACCGCCTCCGTCGACCACTACGACATCTGGCGCTCCACGGAAAACCCGTACTTCGCGCCCAACACATCAACCGACGCCCCCTACGCCCGCGCCTTCGCCCCCAACTTCACCGAACTCGGCGCGCGGAACAACGCGGGCGGCGCGTTCTACGTAGTAACCGCAGTTAGCGCCGCGCCCTCCGCGCTGTCGAACCGCGTGGGAGTCTTCGGATTTGCGTTGACGAAGGGACAGTAGCGCGAACCAAACCTGACAGGTCGTGGAGACCTGTCAGCTCTCCCCCGCGCGCGCTCACTCCGGGTATGATATACTGGCGCAAGATATGTGACGGATGACAATCGTTCGGAGTGAGCAGGAATGAGCATCAACGTAAATGACCTGGTCGACTCAGGCGCGTATCCCGACGCAGCCTCAGCCTTCAACGACGCGTTACGAGTCCTCTGGCAGGAGCGTCCCGCGGTCCGTATTGCTGTCGCCGCGCGCAAGTATGAGACCGAAGGTCTCTCCGTTGCTGCGGCTGCCGCACTCGCCGGAATAAGTTTCGACCAGATGAAGGAGGCGCTGTCGCAACGCGGCATAGAGCTGCGTCTGGGACCGGAGAGCGTGGAAGAGGCCCGCAGCGAGCGCGACGCGTTACGCAGGATGCGCCAGTGAATCGGATCGTCAACGCGACAGTCACTTCGAACTTCGCCGCAGCGAGCCGGCTCGATGTTCTCAGAGAAGCGGCTGGCTCCCTGTACCTGCCGCCCGAAGTGTATGATGAGTTGACAGGCGGGCGGCTGGCCGGCTACAGCTACTACGATAACCTCGAAACCATCATCCAGCCGTTCGCGCCGGATGGTTGGCTGATCCTCACCGGCATGACGGACGAAGAACTGCGGTTATCGCTCACCTTACCATCCGTCCTGCATTCCGGGGAGCGCGCCTGCCTGAGCATCGCACGCTCCCGTGGCTGGGGCCTCCTCACTGACGACCGCGTCGCGCGGCGCCAGGCGCGTGAGTGGAACATCCCCCTCTCCGGCACGCTCGGCGCGCTCCTTGTGGCTGTCGAAGATGCCGTCCTGTCCCTCGACGAGGCCGACCACCTCCTGCGTGACATGATCGCCCGCGCCAATTACCGCTCGCCGGTCAGCGACCTTCGCGATCTGCTGCGCTAACCTGGTCCAATCGGTGGCGCATCCCGCCCATTCAGAAGCCGCGAATGCAGCGCTCACCTGTGGAAATCCACAGTTGCGCCGCGGCGCATTGTCGGGGACAATGCCCGCATGACGCCATCGAACGAACTAACACCGCGCGAGGCGGAGGTAGCGGCGCAAGTGCTGGCTGGCAAGAGCAACAAGGCGATTGCCTACGCGCTGCATATCACCGAATCGACGGTCGAATTCCATCTCAAGAACATCTACGCCAAGCTCGGAGTGGGGTCGCGCACCGAGTTGATCCTGAAACTGGGGAAATCCACAGTTGCGGACGGGACAGGTCCGGCGCAAGATAGCGACAACCTTGCGGCGCTGCCCACGACACAGACGGTCACGTCGTGGGCTGCGCGGGTCAAGGAAATTCGCTCGGAGACCGGGAGGATGTTGCGGATGGAAAGTACGACGCAAGGCGCCCCTGTGGTGGGTGCGCCGTTGACCTTTATCGACGCGATCCGGATTTGCCTGTTGACGAAGTACGCGGATTTTACGGGGCGGGCCGGCCGCCCGGAGTTCTGGTGGTTTGCGCTGTTCTTCCTGCTGGTCGTTGCCGCGCTGACCGCGCTCCATGAGGCGCTGGGCACCGTGGCAACGATCGCGCTGCTGCTGCCGCTGCTGGCCGCAGGGACGCGTCGGCTGCGCGACACCGGCCGCAGCGGGTGGTGGCAGTTGTTCTTGCTTGCCCCCGTCGGCGGACTGGTCGTGCTCATTACGCTGTGGGCGCAGCCGGCCGTCGAGGAATAGCCGGGGAACGACGCCACGCCCCAAACCTGACAGGTCTTCGAGAACTGTCAGGTTTACTCTATTCCCTCAATCGAATTAGTCAACACCGCCCGACTTCCTCACTACTCAACCGCAACTCACCGCGCCATTCACCCCATTTCGTGCTATAATCCGCAAGACCGCGATCACCGATCCCGCGCATCGTTCTCATTCTCCGCGAGGCGCCCCGGACACCTCACCACCCGCTGCTCCGGGAACCGCGCAGGCACCGCGTGGCGGCCTGCGCGTGACGAGCGCTGCAACGACGCCGCGACCCCGCACCTTTGGCCGCGACAGGACCTCCGCCCGTTTGCCACGCGCGCAAGGGAGCGTAGCATGAACGTCCGCGCTGACCGTCGGCCCCCG
>CAZPTI010000365.1:0-4569 GCA_964588925.1 uncultured Anaerolineales bacterium
GGCATGGGGACGCGGATTGTGGTAAGGTTGCCGGTAGGGTGATGCGCAGGGGCGCGCGGCCGTCTCGAATAAGCGAATCGTGGTCGAACATGCGAATCGTAATGCGCGACGACATTCGATTATTCGACCACGATGCGCTTATTCGAGATGGCCGCGTCCGGCCCCTGCCTTGCGCCCGCCATGCCCGCGCACCTGGAACTTTCTCTGCCACCCCGCATCTAACCCGCGCAGGAGGGAATCACATGACTGCGCCAACCGACAATACACTTACGCAAAACCAGATCGGCCGCACCGTGCGGCTGAACACCGACTACGAGACCGCGCTGGCCCTTGTCACCGACGCGCTTAAGGCGGAAGGCTTCGGTGTGCTGACCGAGATCGACGTCAAGGCGACGCTGAAGAAGAAGCTCGACGTGGACTTCCGGCCCTACAAGATCCTCGGCGCGTGCAATCCACCGCTGGCCTACCGCGCGCTTCAGGCCGCGCCCGAGGTGGGACTGCTGCTGCCATGCAACGTGACGGTGCAGTACGTCGAGGACGGCGTGACAGAAGTTTCGCTGATTGATCCGATGGCGATGATGAGCGTCGTGCCGCACCCGGACCTGGTGGCGGTGGCGAACGATGCGGCCGAGCGGCTGGATCGCGTCGCGGCTGCGTTGGGTAAGTAATTCCCCGACCCTTTTTGGAGGATTTGGTCTTATGCCCTTGTATGAGTTTCAGTGCGCCGACTGCCAGGATGATTTTGAGGAGTTGGTGCGGTCGTCGGCCGCGGTGGCCGAGGTGAAGTGCCCGCAGTGCGGCAGCCAGCAGGTGCGCCGCAAGATTTCGGTCTTCGCGTCGAAGAGCAGCGCGGGACCTGGTTTTGCGTCCTCGCCGGCTGCGTCGTCCTGCGCGCCGGGCGGCGCCTGAGGCATTCGCCGCTAAACCGGCCGTGCGCCGGACAACGAAAAACCCGACGGGTCTTCGGACACCGTCGGGTTTCTCTTTGGTTACGCCATCACCTTCGTCGTCACCGTCATCTGCGGCGGGTTCTCCAGGTGCTTCTTGACCGCGCACTGCTCGGCCGAGCGGATGACCGCCTCTTTGTACTTCTCCGGGAAGTCCGCCGGCAACTGGATTTCCAGCTCCACCTTTGAGATCAGGCGCGTGGCCGGGTTGCTCTCCATGCGCTGGATGATGCGGATGCCGTCGGTGGGCAGGCCGCGCTGCTTGCAGAAGCCGAGCACGTAGATGCCCGCGCAGGTGCCCAGCGAGGCGAGGAACAATGTGAACGGCGCGGGCGCGCTGCCCTGCCCGCCCGCATACGGCGGCTGGTCGGTCATAATGTCATAGCCGTTGAAGTGC
This sequence comes from uncultured Anaerolineales bacterium, assembly GCA_964588925.1. Classification (GTDB taxonomy): domain Bacteria; phylum Chloroflexota; class Anaerolineae; order CG2-30-64-16; family CG2-30-64-16; genus JALOOB01. The sequence goes on from CAZPTI010000365.1 coordinate 1,345, forward strand.
GCGTCCACCCGCGCGCCGCCGGGGAAGTCGATAATCATCTCGTTCATGGTAACTCCATAAGTCATGTGTGTCGATATGGGGTTCGATGCGGCCGATTGCGCAAGGTTACACAGTTTCTTCATAACTCCCTCACGCCTCCTTCGCTTCCCCGCGCTACCGTAGTGCTGACGCTCCGCCATGCCAGCGCGCCGCCGTCCCAAACCGACCGTTCGTAGGAGCACCGTATGACCGCTGCGCTTCGCACCCCTGCCGCCAGCAAGGTCAAGCCCCGCCGCAAGGGGCTGGCCGCGCTGTGGACCCACCGCACCATGCGCCGGCTGACCCAGCTCGGCGTGTTCCTGTTCATCGCGTTCATCGCGATCCGCCACACCGTCGTCGGGGAGGCCGGCGCGACGATCACCGCATCGTGGGAGGCGTACTGCCCGATGGGCGGGCTGGAAAGCCTCTACAAGTTCGTCACAAGCGGCGGGAAGACGGTGCCGCACGTCCACCTGTCGAACATGATCCTCCTCGTGGCGACGCTTGGCGTGGCACTCGTGGCGCGCAACAGCTTCTGCGGGTGGATCTGCCCGCTCGGTTTCATCCAGGAGATGACCAGCGCCTTCTCCGCGTTCGTCCAGAGGAAGCTGCCGCCGGTGCGTAAGGGGGTTAAGGCGCTCAAGACGCGTGGCGCCCGGCTGGCCGTCCTCGACCGCTACCTGCGCTTCCTCAAGTACGGCGTGCTGATCTGGGTCGTCGCGGGCGCGGCGGCCTACGGGTTCATGGTGTTCCGCGATGTCGACCCGTGGGCGGGGCTGTGGGGCCTGCTCGAACTGAGCTTCACGGTCGGGACGGTCGTGCTGCTGATCGTCCTGGTCGCGTCCCTGTTTGTGGAGCGGCCGTGGTGCCGCTATGCGTGTCCCCTGGGCGCGGCGACGGGGCTGGTGGGCAAGCTGAGCCCCTTCTACCTCAAGCGCGAAACGTCGGCCTGCACCAACTGCGCAATCTGCTCGCGCGCCTGCCCGATGGGCCTGCCGGTCCACAAGGCGGAGACGATCAAGCACGCGGATTGCGTCGGATGCCTGGATTGCGTCGGCGAGTGCCCGCGCGAGGGCGCGCTGGAACTCAAGCTCGGCCTGCCGGTTGTGGGTAAGTAGGGGGTTATGATGAAGGTTAATCCATTCGTCTTCGGGGTGATTGTTCTGGCCGTGTTCTTCGGCGTGCTGGGCGGCGCGAAGGTCGCAGGGGTGTGGTCGGTGTCGGGCAAGCTGGATGCGGCGGGCGAGAAGGTGCAGCCGACCGGCGCCAGCGTGGACGAGATCAAGGGGTGGATGACGCTCGCCGACGTGAGCAAGGCGTATGGCGTGCCGGTGGCGGAGATCCTCGCCGCATTCGAGCTCCCCGCGGACACGCCTGCGACGGCGCAATTGAAGGAACTGGAGAGCGAATTGTTCTCGGTGAAAGACCTTCGGACGTGGTTGGGGGAACGGGCGGCGGAGTAGGCGCGGGAGGGGCGCAGGGCGGTGCGCGCACCGCCCTGCCAACCCATCCAGCTTCACCCCACACCCACACCGCATTCACAACTTCTTCGCAACTTTTCGATATGCTAGGGTCACGCCGGCCGGAATGGCGGGCGCACCACACTCAGAGAGGTACACACATGAAGCGGTTTATCGCAGTGGCGGTTCTGGCGATGGTCATCGCCTCCCTCTTCGCCGTGTCGGCGCTGGCAGCCGGCCCGGTGGGCGGGCGCTGGGCGCAGAACGGCGCGCCGCAGACGCCGAACACGGCCTGCCCGATGGGCGGACCGGGCGGCACGGGCATGTTGGGCCGGCCGGCGTGGGCCGGCCAGCCGGACGAGGTCGCGGCGCTGCTGGGCATGACGGCCGAGCAGATCCAGGCCGAGCGCCTGGCGGGCAAGTCGTTGGCGCAGATCGCGCAGAGCAAGGGCGTCAGCACCGACAAGCTGGTTGAGACGATCCTGAGCGCCAAGAAGGCCGCGCTCCAGCAGGCCGTGACCGACGGCAAGCTGACGCAGGCGCAGGCCGACCTGATGGTCGAGCGTATGTCGGCGCAGATTAAGCTGATGGTCGAGCGGACGACGACCGGCCCGATGGGCGGCCGCGGGATGATGGGCGGCGGCATGCGCGGGCAGGGGCGAGGAATGTTCGGGCAGGGGCTCGGGCAGAACTACTAAGATAAGCGAGTCGCGGGGTCAGCAGGGACTCCTGATCGCGACAAGCGCGACTGCTGAGGCAGTCGCGCTTGTCAGTTAAGGGGTTGGGCGCTCTTCATGCCGCGTTGCCGTACGCGATTCTGTCATGCGCGCACCTCCGGCGTTTCATACTTTGTTCATTTCAGCGCAGGATCATTGTCGCAGTGTCTCCCGCACCCCAGGAGCAGCGTGTTCGACCCAAAAGAGGTGTCGTATGCTCGTGCCTGCGCTTCTCTCCGCAAGGTCGCCGTTTCGCCGGCGAGTTTTGTTCTTCTTCGTCCTCGCCCTGCTCATCGTTGTCTTGCCCACTGGGACAGCCGTCAGGGCGGGGCCTTCCACTCCCGATCCTGACTGGCGCATTGAGACTATTGGCGACGCAGTGACGCGCGCCATTTATGAGCCGGGGCTGCGCTATACGCAGGTGGACTCGGCGGGGCGCTCCCACATGGCTTATGGCGGCGCGGGGCTGTACTACGCGCGGCAGGAGGCGGACGGATGGCGCGTCGAGATTGTTGACGCGGATGAAGCAGCCGGCAGCGGCGCGTCGCTGGCGCTCGACAGCCGGGATCGCCCCGTCATCAGCTACTGCAATCCTGACGCTCACGAGCTGAGGATCGCGCGTTGGTCCGGCGCAAGGTGGGAGATCGAGCGGGTGTGGCGCGCCCTCGACTGCGAAAGCACTGTGATCGCGCTTGACAGAAAGGATCAGGCGCACATTCTATACATCACACGGACGCTCCGGCCTCCGCTCCAACCGCTGCGGCAAGTGGAATATGCGCGGCCCTACCACGGCGACTGGCTGACCGAACCAGTTGACGTGGCTTTTGGCGGCGATCTGATGATCGGCTCAGACGACTTGCCGCGCATCGCTCTTGCCAGCGTCAAGGAGGCGCTGTACGCCGTGCGCGAGAGCGGGGGCTGGCGCTTCGAGACAGCCTTTGTCCTCCCACCGGACAGCATATCATCCATCACCAGCGTCCAGCGGGTGACGCTCGATCTTGACGCGCAAGATCGCCCCGCGATGGCGCTGG
>CAZPTI010000366.1:0-4564 GCA_964588925.1 uncultured Anaerolineales bacterium
GTGCGACGAGACGATCCGCCGCCTGCTGGCGGATCTGGTGGATCAGGGGTTGATCATCAAGATTGGGGAGAGGAAGGCGACGTACTACATTCTGAAGTAGCCTCGACTCCTTGACCTTCTTAAGTACGCCATTCGCCCGTTGCTTTTCCCTCGCCTTCACGTTAGTATAATACGTGCACTACACGTATTGCCTCGATTGAGGTGGACTATGACACTGAGAAAGCTGACCATAACCGTTGACGAAGAAGTATATGAAGGATTGCACCGTGTTGTTGGCGCGCGCCGCATCAGCGGGTTTATAGAGGCGCTCGTGCGCCCGCACGTCACCCAGCAGGACCTAAATGCCGCCTACGCTGAGATGGCGCAGGAGGAAGTCCGAGAAGCAGAAGCTGCGGAATGGAGCGAAGCCTTTATAGGAGACCTGCCTGATGCAGCGTGGTGAGGTGTGGTGGGTGAATTTCGACCCTTCCATTGGCGGCGAGACACGCAAGATTCGTCCCGCGATCATTGTCAGCAATGACGCCTCAAATCGTCATTTGAACCGCGTCCAGGTCGTGCCCCTCACCAGCAACGTTGAGCGTCTCTTTCCAAGCGAGGCCTACGTTACCGTTGAGGGGCGGCAGAGCAAAGCAATGGCCGATCAGCTTACGACCGTTAGCAAGCTACGGTTAACGCATTTGATGGGTGCGATCACGGACGCTGAAATGGCGCAGGTAGAGCGTGCGATCAGAGTCCAGCTGGCTCTTCCTGCCTGAGTCCCTTTCCTGCGCTTGCATCCGCGTGTATAATAGCCCTCGCTTGATGAACAAACAGCGCGCAATTAAGTCTCGACCAGATTACGAGAGATGTTGCAGCCGAAGTGCCGAACGAGGAGCGTAAACGATGTTAATCCCCAGCCTGCTTTTGAAGAAGTTGTACACCCTGGGTAGCCTGAAGAACACGGGCAGCGGCGTATCGTTCTCGATCAAGAACCGCCTCAGCGACGTCGAACTGGTCGGCCTTAAGGCCATTGCCATCGACGGCCGCGACGTCCCTCTCGACGCGATCACCCTGTGCCTGTCCGACGGCCGCTGCTTCCAGCCTGACCAGATCAGCCCAAACCAGCCGCTCACCTTCCCGCTCCGCACCATCGTCGACATTCACGCGGCCATTCCCGCACTCAAGGACGGCAAGCACACGCTCCACATCGGGTTTGACTCGCGGCCCTTCGGCAAGCTCCAGTTCTCCGTCGAAGACGCCACCGCGCAGGAGAAAGAGGCGCAAATCCGCATCCCGCGCGATGCCAACGACGACTACGGCGATGCCGTTATTCGGGAGCGCCAGTCTTTTGTCGAGCAGTTCACCGGCAAGAAGCTCGAACACATCCCGCACTATTCCTTTGACCCGCATCAGGCGAAGGGCAACATCGAGCATTTCACTGGCGTCGCGCAGGTGCCCATCGGCTTTGCCGGCCCCATCATCATCAACGGCGAAGATGCGAAAGGCGAATTTTTGATCCCCCTCGCGACCACTGAGGGCACGCTGGTTGCTTCTTATAACCGGGGGATCAAAGTCGTCAACCTGTGCGGTGGGGTCAAATGCACGGTGATCGACGACGTGATGCAGCGCGCGCCAGTGTTTGCGTTCGACGATGCGCGTGGCGCGCGTGACTTCGTGCAGTGGATTTGCGACAACTTCGACAAGATCAAAGAGGAAGCGGAAGCCACCTCCAGCGTGGCAAAACTGAAGTATATCGACCCATTCCTCGCCAACAAGTTCGCTTACCTGCGCTTTAATTTCAATACGGGCGACGCGGCGGGGCAGAACATGGTCGGCCGCGCCACTTTTGCGGCATGCAGTTGGATTATCGACCACTACCCCGGCATCCGGCGCTTCTACCTGGAATCAAACTTTGCGACGGACAAGAAGGCGTCGCAGATCAACATTATGCGCACGCGCGGGAAGCGCGTCACTGCGGAGGTGGTGGTCAAGCGCGACGTGTTGATCCAGCAGTTGCGCGTCGAGCCGGAGCAGCTTGCCTACCATCACGGGGTGGCGAATGTGGGCGCGTTCCTGTCGGGCGCGAACAACAACGGCCTGCACGCGGCCAACGCGATCACGGCCATGTTTATCGCGACCGGGCAGGACGTGGCGAACGTGGCCGAAGCATCTGCGGGCATTATTTATACAGAACTGACGCCCGACCGCGATCTGTACCTTTCGCTCACGCTGCCCTCGCTGATCGTGGCGACCTACGGCGGCGGCACCGGGCTCGCAACACAGCGTGAGTGCCTTGAACTGCTGGGATGCTACGGGAAGGGGAACGTGCGCAAGTTTGCGGAGATTGTGGCGGGGGTGGCGTTGGCGGGCGAGCTGTCGCTGGCGTCGGCGATCTCGTCACTGGACTGGGTGTCTTCGCACGAGACGTACGGGCGCAACCGATAAGGCGCGGTGAGGCCCGACGGCCCGCCTGGACTGAGCGGACTGTCGGGCCTCGGTTTACGTCTCAGCTTCGGTTAGTGGTTGGCGCCGCTGCCGGCCGCCTCTAACTGCCGCATCACCGCCTCCAGGTTGAACGAACCCGGCTTCTGCCGCGGCGGGTACTTGATGAAGTCCTGAATCTGCGCCGCCACCAGGCCCTGCATCTGGTACACGATGTAGATGCGCGACATCACCCAGTCCCAGTAGGTATTGGAGTTCTCGTCCGCGCGCTCGAACGGATCGCGGCGCAGGTTGAAGATCTTCGGCGCGCGCAGCGGCACGAACGGCTCAAACCAGCACTGGAGCTGTTTCGCGCGCTGCTCCATCAGCACGACCTTCCAGTCGCCCATGCGGATCGCGATGATGTCGCCGTCGTCGCTCATATAGAAGAAGTTCTCGCGTGGGCTGGCTTGCGCCTCACCTGTCCAGTAGGGCAGCATATCGAAGCCGTCGATGTGGACGTTGTAAGTCCGCTCCCCGACCGTGTGCCCCGCCAGCAGCTTGTCGATGATTCCCGGCTCGCCGGCCGCATGAAGCAGCGTCGGCAGCCAGTCCTGGTGCGAGACGATGCCGTTGAGCACGCTGCCCGCCGGGATGTGGCCGGGCCACCGCGCGAACGCGGGCACGCGCCAGCCGCCCTCCCAGTTCGTGTTTTTCTCCGAACGGAACGGCGTGATCCCCGCGTCCGGCCAACTGTTGTAATGCACGCCGTTGTCGGTCGAGTACATCACGATGGTGTTGTCCGCGATGCCGAGCTCGTCGAGCTTCGCCAGCATCTGCCCGACCATCTCATCGTGCGCGACCATCACGTCGGCATAGTCGCCCTGGCCGTTGCTCTTGCCCTTATGCTTCGCGGCCGGATGCGTGCGGAAGTGCATGGCGGTGGTGTTCCACCAGACAAAGAAGGGCTTGCCGGCTGCGTGCGCCTCGTCGATAAAGCGCAGCGCGTGCTCCGTGACTTCCTCGTCCACCGTCTCCATGCGCTTCTTCGTGAGCGGCCCGGTGTCCTCGATACGTTGCCCGCCTTTACCGTCTGCCCATGAATGAATGACCCCGCGCGGCCCGTAGCGTTCCCTAAAGGCCGGGTCCTTGGGGTAGTCCTCGTCCTCGGGCTCCTCTTCCGCGTTGAGGTGATACAGGTTGCCGAAAAACTCGTCGAAGCCGTGCACCGTCGGCAGGAACTCGTCCCGGTCGCCCAGGTGGTTCTTGCCGAACTGGCCGGTGGCATAGCCGAGCGGCTTGAGCAGTTCCGCGATGGTGGGGTCTTCCGCGCGGATGCCGTTGTCCGCCCCCGGCATGCCCACCTTTGTGAGGCCGGTGCGGATGGGGTTCTGCCCGGTCATAAAGGCGGCGCGGCCGGCGGTGCAGCTCTGCTGCCCGTAATAGTCGGTGAAGGCTACGCCTTCGTTAGCGATGCGGTCGATGTTGGGGGTGCGGTAGCCCATCTGGCCGCGGCTGTTGTAGCTGATGTTCCACCAGCCGATGTCGTCGCCCCAGAGGATCAGGATGTTGGGTTGGTTCGGGGACATGGCTAACTCCTTCATGCGCTATGGGTGCGGGCGCTACTTCATCACGTCTTCGCTCGAAATCGAGGGCCGCGGCCGGGCCGCGCAGCGGCGCAGCGCGTCGGTCAGGTCGCTCGGCGGGTCCCAGCTCATCACAAACGCGGATGCGCCCGCCGCAAGGGCCGAACTGCGCGCGGACTCGTCGCCTGCCAACACGATCACCTGTGGCGGTGATGCCAGCCGGGCCAGATCGGTGAGGAGCTGTTCGGGGGGGCAGCCGGGCAGGCTCCAGCTCATAATGAGCGCATCGGGGGTCAGCGTGCGCACCAGCGCCTCGACGCTGGCTGCCTCCGCCGCAGCGCCGACGAGGAAAACGCCCGGCTGTTCATCGAGGAACAGCTCGAGCGCCAGCCGCAGGTGGCGGTCGGGGATTGCCAGCACGACTTGCATGGTCACGCCTTCCGTTACGATGGGCGCGTCCGGCCGCGCGGCTGCGCCCCGGAAGGGAGTATATGCGATTTAGCCGCAGCGGAACACGGTTATTCCGCGTATGGCGGCGCGTCGCGCGGCCTATTTGCTCATAGGCCGGACGACGGAGA
>CAZPTI010000367.1:0-4546 GCA_964588925.1 uncultured Anaerolineales bacterium
TCTCGCCGCGGGTGAAGAGGCCGCTGCCGTGGACGCGCGGGAGGACGCCGACCTGCACGTCGATGGGGCGGATTTCCGTCGACTTGCGCTCGTCGGGGCGGATGCCCTTGCCAAGGATGCGCTCGCGGACGACCTTCTTCTCGACCGAATCGAAGGCCATGTTGAGCGCCTTCGGATCATGCTGCTCGCCAAGCGCCGCGATCATTTCGGTGTGCAGCGCCTTCATGGCCGCCGACTGCTCCTGCTTCTTAAAGGGCGCGGCGAAAATCTCTTCCATGCGGCCCCCGATCCAGGCGGCGACCGCTTCAGCTACTGCGGCATCGGGCAGGATGGGCGTGTACTCGTACTTCGCCTTGCCGACCTCGGCGCGCATCTTCTCCTGGAGCGCGATGATGGGCTGCATGGCCTCGTGGCCGACGCGCAGCGCCTCGAGCATCAGGTCCTCGGGCAGCTCGTCCGCGCCCGCCTCGACCATCAGGATCGCGTCCTTCGTGCCGGCCATGCGCAGGTCGAGCGTGGAGGCGTTCATCTGCTCCACGGTCGGGTTGATGACGAACGCGCCGTCGATGAAGCCCACCCGCACCGCGCCGATGGGACCTTCCCACGGGACGTCCGAGAGGTGGACGGCCGCGCTGGCCGCGATGATGCCCATGATGTCGAGGTGCAGCTCGGGATCGCGCGCCAGCGCGGTGACGATGACCTGCACTTCGTTCAGAAAGCCCTTCGGGAAGAGCGGGCGCAGCGGCCGGTCGATGAGGCGGGAGGTAAGGATGGCCTGGTCGGAGGGGCGGCCCTCGCGGCGCTGGAAGCTGCCGGGGATGCGGCCCGCCGCGTAGAGGCGTTCCTCGAAATCGACGCTGAGCGGGAAGAAGTCCGCGCCCTCGCGCGGGTTGGCCGAAGTCACGGTCGCCAACAGGACCGAATCGCCGGAGCGGACGGTGACAGCACCGGCCGCCAGTTTCGCCAGGGTGCCGGTGCCGAAGGTGATGTCGCGGCCGCCGACGGTCGTCGTGAACTCATACTGTTGCATAGAAACCCTAGTACCTCTCTCCTGGTCCACCCAGGAAGCGCGCTGCCTGCGGCAACGCCGGGATTGGAGGACGCGACCGCGCGCCGCGCCTCCGGGATGATAGCTGATCAGGAGAGGCCAGGGACTGGGGAGTGGTGTTTAGCCAGACCTGACAGGTTTTAGAAACCTGTCAGGTCTAAGTTAAGCCTCACTCCCCAATTCCTGCGCCCCTCGGCGCGCCTTCCGGCGCAAATCGACTTAAACGACAAACGAGTAGATACGACGAAGCGCATCTACTCGTCAATAGTACCGCTTACGATTGGTCGCTTAACCAGTTGCTCGAACCGATCGCCTTACTTGCGGAGGCCCAGGCGCTGAATGAGCTCCTGGTAGCGCTCCGGGTCCTTGCCGCTCAAATAGGCCAGATGCCGGCGGCGCTGGCCGACCAGCTTTAGCAGACCACGACGCGAGGACTGATCATGCTTGTGCGTCTTAAGGTGATCAATCAGCGCGTTGATGCGCGTCGTGAGGATCGCGACCTGCACTTCAGGCGACCCCGTATCACTGGCGTGCACGTGGTATTCCTGAATGATGGCGTTCTTCTCAACCGTCGAAAGAGCCATTGGGAACACTCCTTGATTGGATAGGGACCAGGACACCGCTGGAATACCGGGGCGCATGTCCCAGTCGAACAACGAAGGGGAGTATACCACGGTTGAGAGGGGGCGGCAAATAACGAAGCGGTTTGGCCGCAGAGGACGCAGAGAGCGCAGAGTCCTTCGACTTCGCTCAGGATGCTCTGAGTTCTCTGCGTCCTCTGCAGCTAAGGAGAATCAGCGTTGCCAGAGCGCGACCGTGTCGACGCGGAACGTTTGCGGCTGGAGGTCGATGGGCTGCGCTTCGATCAGGCGGAAGCCCAGCGCAGTCAGATGGATTGCGTCGCGGGCGAGGGTCGCCGGGTCGGTTGCGACGTAGATCAGGCGCGACGGCTGGAGTTCGGCGAGCAGGCGGAGGACGTCAGGCCCCGCGCCCGTGTGCGGCGGATCGAGGACAACCACATCAGCCCGCTGGCCGGCGGAAAGCAACGCGGGGAGGATTTGCTCCACTACGCCTTCATGCAACTCGACGTTCTCCCGCGCGCCCGCGTTCGCTGCGAAATCCTCGCACGCGGCCTCATTCGACTCCATGCCAACCACGTGAGCGCCCGCGTCGGCCAGAGGAATCGAGAAGAGCCCGACGCCGCTGTATGCGTCGACGACGGTTTCGCCCGGCTTGACCGCGGCATAGCTCAACACAGCGTCGACCAGCGCGGCTGCGCCCTCGGTGTTGGGCGGGAAGTAGCTGTTGGGCGAGAGGCGGTAGGTAAGACCCGCTGCCTCGTCCGTTAGTTGCGGCTGGCCGATAATCGGTTTGATGACCTTGCCGCTGCGCAGCGCAACCGCGGCAGGCAGGTCGATCTCGATCTCCGGCCCCGACTCGCCCTCTACTTCGCCCGTGGTCTCAAACACAACGAGCGCATCGTCCGTACGCATGCTCCCGCGGATCGTGACACCGGTCAGTTCAGGCAGGGTGAGGTCGAGCGCAGCGTGAAGCTGGTCGATGCGGTCGTTGACGAGCAGGCAGAAGTCGACCGGGATGAGCGAGCGGCCGTTGGTGCGGCGCAGTGCGGTCTTCATTTCTTCCGCGGCGGCAACGACCGCGAAGTCGATGCGGTTGCGGTAGCCGTAATCGAGGAAGCGAGTTTCGTCACCTTCTGACGCAGGGTCGGCGAGCGCGATGATGTCGGCGACGTTCGGTTGCGGGATGTGCCCGAGGCGGCGCAACTGGTCCGCGACGATCTCCTGCTTGAGTTCGGCCTGCCGCTCGTAGGCGATGTGCTGCCACTGGCAGCCACCGCATTTGTCCGGCCCGAAATAGGGGCATGGCGGCGCGACGCGGTCGGGGCTGGCCGCGAGCACTTCGACCAGCCGCGCGCGCGCCCATCGGTCGCGTTCCTCGACCAACTCGATACGGACGCGCTCGCCGGGAATCGCGTATGGCACGAAGATCGTCTTGCCTGCGTGGCGACCAATCGCCTCGCCGCCATGCGCGATGCCGTCCAGCGTCAGTTCAATCACTTGCCCCATCACATCCTGCTTTCTCTTTCAGCCCAGATATGCCAGCGCGCGGCCTTCGTCGCCGCTCATGACCAGTTCAAGACGCCGGCCGCCAGTGGTGGCAGGCACGTCGATCACCTTGATGAAATCGGCCCAGGCCGCGTCGTTAGGGAGCAGCGCGGGCAGCGCGTTCAGCGCGGCGTCAAAGAACGCCTGCTTGAACGGATTGCCTGGCTCGCCGGGGAAGACTGCCAGCGGGTAGATGCGCGACTCGACGAGGTCCTGGAAGAAGTGCGTGCCGTAGGAGAGGGTGGGGCGGTTCTTGCCCTGCCCCCAGCCAATCTCGACCAGCGCGCGCGCGTTGTAGAAATCCGCGTAGCCGACCTTCAAGCCGAGGTCGGGGTTCGAGCTTCCCCAACGGCCCGGCCCCATCAGGATGAAGGTCTTGCCTTCAAGGCGCTGGTTGATGCGGCCGATGAGGCGCGCCAGCTCCAGCTTCTGCGTCGGCCCGGCGGACGCGTACATGGCCGGATCGACGTAGACGACGTAGGCGATCTGCTTGACCAGTCCCGTTGGCACCATCTTGACCGTGCCGAAGACGATGTCGCTTTCGGGGATGCGGTCGGGGATGGTGACGCGCTCGTTTTCGCTCGGGTTGCTGTGCGGGCGGCACTGCAACAGGACGATGCCCACGCTCGGCTTCGGGTACTCGTTGCCGATCCTGATTGTGAACTCGATGTCCACCGGGTGGCTGTAGCTGAATTCCAGCGCCTTGAGGATTGTCCGCAGGTCGGCGGGGAAGGTGGACTGCGTGAGCAGCCCTTCCATCGTGATGACGAGCTTGCGCGGGTCGAGGCTGCGGTCGATGGAGACCATCGTGCTGATGTAGTCGCCGTTGTCGACGGAGGCCAGCAGGCGGAGGCCCTGGTAGTCCGGCCCGAGCACCTCGGCAACCGGCAACGTCTCCAGCTCGTTCGTCTTAAGGTTGATCGCGTCCATGAAGAACTGCGAGTAGTATTTGATGTCGCGCGCGCCGCTCTCGGGTCGCAGGTTGGGATGGCTGAGCGCAACCATGCGCGGGTAGTCCTCGCCCACGCGCTCGACCGCGCGCGTGCCGAGCCCGACCACGAGCCGGGCAAAGCCATCCTCGCGGCGCAGCTTTGGGTTCCACACGAAGGGGTTGCGGCTGTAGGCCACGCCCGCGGCAGCCGGGAAGTAGAAATCGCGGTAGACATTGCCCTGCACCACCTGCAGGAGGATCGCCATGCGCTCGTCGAAGTCGAGCACCTTCTGCTGCTTGCGGTAGAGCAGCACGTCAGGATTGTAGACGCTGGCGTAAACGCGCGCGATGGCCTTGAGCAGGAACTGGAGGTTCTCTTCAAGCTCGCCCTGGTTGGGGCAAAAGACGCTCTCGTACATGCCCGCGAACGACAGGCCGAAG
>CAZPTI010000368.1:0-4526 GCA_964588925.1 uncultured Anaerolineales bacterium
TGGTCGTCCGCCCGCCTGTCGTCGTCGTGCTCGGCCATGTGGACCACGGCAAGACGACGCTGCTCGACGCGATCCGGGAGACGCGCGTGGTCGAAGGCGAGGCCGGCGGCATCACGCAGCACATCGGCGCGTACCAGGTGGAAATCAACGAACGCAAGATCACGTTCCTGGACACGCCCGGCCACGAGGCATTCACGGCCATGCGGGCGCGCGGCGCGCAGGTCACGGACATCGCGATCGTGGTTGTTGCTGCGGATGACGGCGTGATGCCACAGACGAAGGAAGCGATTGCCCACGTCAAGGCGGCGCAGGTGCCGATTATCGTGGCGTTGAACAAGATCGACAAGGCGCAGGCCAACCCGGACCGCGTCAAGCAGGAGCTGGCGGACAACGGCGTGCTCATCGAGGAGTACGGCGGCGACGTGATGTGCGTGCCGGTCTCGGCGAAGATGCGCCGCGGCATCGACGACCTGCTGGAGAGCATCCTGCTGCTGGCCGACGTCGACCCGCAGACCGCGAACCCGAACGGCGATTGCGTCGGCACGGTCATCGAAAGCCGCCTCGACAAGCAGCGCGGCCCGATGGCGACTTTGCTCGTCCAGAACGGCACGCTGCGCGTGAGCGACAGTATCGTGAGCGGGGAAACTTACGCGAAGATTCGCGCCATGTATGATGACAAGGGCGAGCCAATCACCGAGGCCAAGCCCGCGACGCCGGTGCAGATCCTGGGCTTCTCGGACGTGCCGGTGGCCGGCGAGACGTTCCGGGTGGTGGCGGACGACCGCACGGCGCGCGCAATCGCGTCGGAGCGGCAGCAGGCCAAGAAGGCCGCGACGTCCGGCCCCGCGCCCGCGCGCACGCTGGAGAGCATCTTTGCCGAAGCCGAGGCCGGCAAGGTGAAGGAACTCAACCTGATCCTGAAGGCCGACGTGCAGGGGTCCATCGAGCCGATCGTGAACTCGCTCGACAAGCTGAGCACGGACAAGCTCAAGGTGAAGATCCTGCACCAGGGCACGGGCAACATCACCGAGTCTGACATTATGCTGGCGATTGCATCGCACGCTATTGTCATTGGCTTCTCGGTTGTGGCGGACACGGGCGCGCAGCGGCTTGCGGAAGCCGAGGGCGTCGACATCCGCATTTACAACATTATCTACAACATCATCGAGGACGTGCAGAAGGCGCTCACCGGCCTGCTCGAACCGGTCTACAAGGAAGTGGTGACGGGCCATGCCGAAATCCGGCAGGTGTTCAAGGTGTCCAAGGTGGGTAAGGTGGCCGGCAGCTACATCCTCGACGGCGAGATCACGCGTAACTCGCCCGTGCGCGTCAAGCGCGGCGGCGAGGTGATCGCGGAGGACAAGATCGCCGCGTTGAAGCGGTTCCAGGAAGACGTCACCGAGGTGAAGACGGGGTTCGAGTGCGGCATCCATCTGCACAACTTCCACGACTTTGAGGTCGGCGACATCCTGGAGACGTACAAGAAAGAACGCGTTATGTAATGGTTGTAGCGCAGGTCAGGCGACTTGCGCTACACAACCTACGAAAAGGAACGGGTGCTGTAATGACCTCTCGCCGGCAAGAGCGTATTGCCGAGGTATTGACCGAGGAGCTGGGTCTCCTCATCGCAAGCGAACTAACCGACCCGCGGCTCGAAGACGCGCTCGTCACCGTTACGGACGTGCAGGTGTCGCCGGATCTGGGCAACGCGCGCGTGTATATCCAGCATGCGCTGCCCAATTCGGAGACGCGTCACGTGCTGAGCGCGTTGCAGCACTCGACGACGTTCCTGCGCCGCGCGCTGGTGGAGAACCTCCACCTGCGCGTCGTGCCGGAGCTGCACTTCGTCGTGGACGACACGGAGAAGCGCGCGGCGCACGTGGACGAAATCCTCGATCAGATCGCCGCGGAGCGCAAGGCAGCCGAAAAGGCGGCTCGGATCGAGCCGGCGGCTGACGCCGCGCCAGCGCCGGGACAGGACAACCATGCCGACGCCGAACAGCGCGAATCTGAGTGAGATTGTCGCTCCCATCATGGGAGCAAGCAACATCGTCGCGTTCTGCCACGTCAACCCGGACGGCGACGCGATCGGCTCCCTGCTCGGGCTGGGGCATGTTCTCGATGCTTTGCCGGGCGAGCGAACCGTTGTCCTGGCGTGCCAGGACCGCGCGCCGGAGTCGCTCTTCTTCGTGCCCGGCGTGGCGCGCATCGTCAACGCGCTGCCCGCAGATTTCAGGCCCGACCTCGTCATCTCGCTCGACGCCAGCGACCCGGCGCGGTTGGGCAAAATCTTCTCGGACCTGGCCTTCACGCCCACCCCGCTCATCGTCATCGACCATCACATCACCAACCTGCACTTCGGCAACCTGAACTACGTTGCGCCCGAGGCCGCGTCCACGAGCCAGCTTGTCATCAGCCTGGCGGACGCGCTCGGCGTGGCGCTGCCGAAGGAAGCCGCGACTCCGCTGCTGGTCGGCCTGGTGACGGACACGCTCGGCTTTCGCACGAGCAACGTCACCGCGGCCGAGCTGGCCGCGGCGGTCCGCCTGATCGAGGCAGGGGCAAACCTTGCTGATGTCAGTCAACGCACGCTCGCCACGAGGCCGCTCAAGCACATGCGGCTGTGGGGCATGGCGTTTGCGGCCGCGCGCCTGGACGGGTATGTGCTGTGGGCGGAAGTGACGAAGGTGATGCGCGAGGCGGCGGGCATCACGGACGAGGATGATGGCGGGCTGGTGAGCCAACTGATCAATGCCCAGGAAGCGCGCGTCGCGGTGGTGTTCAACGAGCTGGAAGACGGGCGGATCGAAGTCGACTTCCGCGCGCGGCCGGGCTACGACGTGGCGACGGTTGCGCTGAGTCTCGGTGGGGGCGGGCATCCGCAGGCTGCGGGCTGCGCACTGCCGGGGCCGATGGCGGACGCGGAGGCGCGCGTGCTGCCGCTGGTTCAAGCGGCGAGTTTGGCGCAGTAAAGCCGCCTTGTTTCCGGCGTGTCTGTCTGGAAGCAGAAGCCTGGTTTCGTAAGGACAGTAGTAGTTTGGACGGCATCCTCAACATCGACAAGCCGCAAGGCTGGACCTCGCACGACGTCGTCGCCTGGATCCGCCGCGTGCTCAAAGTGAAGCGGGTCGGCCACGCGGGCACGCTCGACCCATTAGCAACGGGCGTACTGCTCGTGTGCGTCGGACAGGCGACTCGCGTCAGCGAGTACCTCATGGCGTCGGACAAGACGTACCGCGCCGACATCCAGCTTGGCACGATCACCGACACGTACGACCTGGACGGCGAAGTCACCGAGACTCGGCCGCTGCCGCCGGAACTGGATCGCGGCGTCATCTGGCAGGCGCTCGGCCACTTTGTCGGCGAGATCATGCAGGCGCCGCCCGCGTACTCCGCGATCAAGCAGGACGGCGTGCCGCTCCACCGCCGCGCGCGGCGCGGGGAGGACGTGCGGCCCGCCGCGCGGCCCGTCACCATCCACAGCATCCAGATGATCAACTGGGTCCCGCCCTGCCTCACGCTCGACGTCACCTGCGAGCCGGGGACGTACATTCGCAGCATCGCGCACGACCTGGGGCAGGCGCTCGGCTGCGGCGGCGCGCTTTCCGGGCTGCGCCGGACGCGGAGCGGGCGCTTCAACGTGGAGGACGGGCTCAGCCCGGAGCGCATGGCCGAAATCTACCGCGCGGGCGAGCTATCAAACTACCTGCACCCTATCTCGACCGCCCTGTCCGCGCTGACGCCGGTGCCGGTGAGCGAGGAACAGGTGAAACGCCTGCGCAACGGCCAGCCCATCGAGGGGCACACGGTTAACGGCCGCGGCGGCTATGCGCTGGGCGAAGACGGCAGCGTGGTCGCGATCCTGCGCCACGAGGCGAAGGGCGAATGGTGGCCTGAGAAGGTGTTTGCGGCAGGCGAGTGATGGACGTCTACGAGGGCTTCCCCACTCCGCCTCTCGACGGCCCGGTTTATCTGACGATCGGCAACTTCGACGGCGTTCACCGCGGGCATCAGATGCTCATCTGCGAGCTGGCGGAGGCCGCGCACCGGGCCGGCGGGCAGGCCGGGTTGCTGACGTTTGAGCCGCACCCGGTCGCGGTGCTGCGCCCGGAGGTGAAGACCCTCCGCCTGACCGGGAACGAAGAGCGCGCGGACCTGCTCGCCGCGCTGGGGCTGGACTTCGTCGTCGTTCACTCCTTCACGCGCGAGACGGCCGCCACACCTGCGGCGGCGTTCCTCGCGCAGCTTATCCGCCACATGCCGCTGGCCGAGTTGTGGGTGGGGCCGGACTTCGCGCTGGGCAAGGGGCGCGAGGGGAACACGGAGCGGCTGGCGGAACTGGGCCGCGAGATGGGCTTTGCGCTGCGCGTCGTGCCGCCGTTCGTGTGGCGGGGGGAGCAGGTGCGGTCAAGTCGCGTGCGCAGCCTGCTGTCAGAGCAGGGCGCGGTCGAAGAGGCGGCGGACCTGCTCGGCCGGCCGTACCGGGTGTGGGGGCAGGTGGTGATGGGCGCGCAGCGCGGGCGGAC
>CAZPTI010000369.1:0-4510 GCA_964588925.1 uncultured Anaerolineales bacterium
ATTCGCTTATTCGACCGTATTCGCTTATTCGAGATGGCCGCGTTGCCCCTTACCCTGCGAAATATGCCGCTTCCAGCGCGGCCAAATCCTCGAATATCCAATCTGGCGGCGGCTGCATCGCTTCAAAGTCCGCGCGCGTGCCCACACCAGTTGATACGGCGATGGTGCGAAGGCCCGCGGCCTGTCCGCCGAGGATGTCCGTCTCCGGCCGGTCGCCGACGCAGGCGGTGGTTTCGGGCAGCGCGCCCAGCCGGGTGAGCGCGAGACGGAAGATGCCGGGCTGCGGTTTGCCGATGGCCTGCGCCTTGCGCCCGCTGGAGATTTCGAGCATCCCTACCAGCGAGCCCGCGCCTGGGATCAGACCTTCTTCCGATGGCAGGCTGGCATCGAGGTTGGTCGCGATAAAGCGGGCGCCGCGCTGGATGGCAAGGCTCGCTTCTTTCAGCCGCGCGTAGGTTGCCTCGCGATCCATGCCGACGACGACCGCATCGGCCGCGCGGTGGTCTGTAACCAACGTGAACCCGGTCGCGGCGAGCGCCTGCCGAATACCCGCCTCGCCAATGACCAGCACGCGCGCGCCCGGCATCTCCTCGTGGAGCAGCGCGGCGGTGGCCTCAGCAGAGGTGTAGATGTCCGCTGCATCCGCCTCGATTCCCATGCCGCGCAGCCGCTCGGCGACGTCACGTGGTGCGGTGGTTGAGTTGTTCGTCAGGTAGAGATAGGGGATGCCGGCCTTACGCAGCCGCGCGATCAGGCTGGCCGCGCCGGGGAGCGCGTTGTTGCCGCGGTAGATCACGCCGTCCATGTCGAAGATGAACGCGCGGATGCCGCGCAGATCAGCCACGCTCGTCATCCGCCCCGGCCTCGGCCGCGTCCTGCGCCAGGTCCGTTTCCACGTCCACGATGGCGGTCGTCACCGCCCAGCTCACCACGCCCCAACTGCCGCCCGAAATGAGCAGCGCGAGGAGGATGGACAACGGCTGCGCGGGCACGGTCCCGCGAATGATGCCGCCGATTGCTAATATGATCCCTGCCGCGGCAAAGGCCAGCCCAACGCGCAGGGGGAGTGATTTTGGCATGGATACCCTCCTTTGGCCCCAGAGGACCTGAGAGCGCAGAGAGCCGCTCTGAGTTCTCGCCGTTCTCTGTGGCAAAGCCTATGACGCGGGCCGCAAATCCTTGACAGTCAACTGCGGCCGGCCGGTGAAGTCGTTCAGCTCAACGCAGTAGGCGAGGTCGACGCGGCCGGGCAGCCCGCCGGCAAGCTCGCCCATGCGGAACGCGATCACGTCCCACTCGCTGCTGCGGCTGCCCTGCGCGTAGGCGCGGAACTTGAGGTGCTGGCCTTCTTTGCCGACCGTCTTGACGGAGCCCCCGACGACGTTGACGCCCTGCGTGGCAAAGATCGGCTGCGGATTCGCCTCGCCGTGCGGCTCCAACTCGCCCAACCGCGCGCAGGTGGCGAAGTCCAGCTCGCTGAGTTCCAGCTCGGCATCGACCTTGAGCACGGGCGCGAGGTCGAGCTTGCTCAGCTTGTCCTCGGCGATCCGCTCCAACCGCTCGCGCAGTTCCGGCAGCAACTCGGTGCGGATGGTGAAGCCTGCGGCGGCGGCGTGGCCGCCGTGGCGCACGAGCAACTCGCGACATTCGTCCAGCGCGGCAGTGATGTTGAACTCGGGGATGCTGCGGCACGAGCCGTGCGTCTCCCGCTCGCCCACCTCGGCCACGACGGACGGGCGATAAAGCTCCTCGGTCAGCCGCCCCGCAACCAGGCCGACCACGCCCGGATGAAACTTGTCGTCTGCAATAAAGTTCAGGTGCTTTTCGCCCTCGGCCTCAGCCAACCGCTTTTTTGCCATCTCGACCGTCGCGCGGGTCATCTCCTGGCGCACGGTGTTGAGCCGTCCCAACTCTGCGGCCGGTGCCCGCGCCTGGTCTTCGGTTAATGCGCTTAGCAAGTCGTAGCCGATCTCCGCGGTGGAGAGGCGGCCGGCCGCATTGAGCCGCGGGCCGATGACGAAGCCGATGGTCTGCGCGTTAACCTTTCCGGGCTGCAAGCTTGCCTCGCCGAAGAGCGCGCGCAGGCCGGCGCGCCGCGGGCCCCGGTGCGTCACGTGCGTCTCGGAAGTCCCGTTTGTTCGCACGGTGCCGTTGAGCGCGTCCAGCCCCTTGCGCACAAGCAGGCGGTTCTCGCCGACGAGGGGCGCGATGTCGGCTACGGTGCCGAGCGCGACGAGGTCGAGCAGATCGCCGGTGCGGAGCTGGAGGTCGGGGACAATCGGGTCTTCGCGATTGACGCGTACGAGGGCCTGCGCCACCTTGAACGCGATGCCGACGCCGGCCAAATCCTTGAACGGGTACTCGTCGTCCTGCTGCTTCGGATTGATGACCGCCAGCGCAGGGGGCAGAATGTCGTGGCCGTTAGCGTCTTTTTGGATCGAGTGATGATCGGTGACGATCATGTCCATGCCGAGCGAGGCGCCGTGCGCGACCTCGCGCGGAGAGCGGATGCCGCAGTCGACTGTGATGACCAGCTTGGCGCCCGTCGCCGCAACGCGGTCGAGTGAGTCGCAGTGGAGGCCGTAGCCCTCGTCGATGCGGTGCGGGATGTAGGGCCTGACCTTTGCGCCGAACGCCCTGAGCGCCTGCACGAGGAGCGCGGTGGAGGTCACGCCGTCCGCGTCGAAATCGCCGTAGACGACGATCTGCTCGCCCGCGCGGATCGCGTCGCGGATGCGCGCAACAGCCTCTGCCATGCCCTTCATGCCAAAAGGATCACGGAACTCAAGGGGCGGTTCGAGGAAGCTCTTGACTTCGGCCAGGTCGATGATGCCGCGGTTGTAGAGCGCCTGGATGAGGAGGGGGTGCAGGTGCGAGAGGGTCGCCGAAATGTCCTTCGGACAGCGAGAGGCGATTTCCCAGCGCTTGACGGTGATTGGCATGGCGCGCATTATAGTCTGGTAAGGGGCAGCGGGCCAAACAGACGCCGCCAGTGTGATTTGGAGGTTTTGGAGTATGATTAGCCGCCAGAGGTGAGCAATGACTCGACTCGTCTTCATGGGCACACCCGACTTCGCCGTCCCGGTGCTGGACGCGCTCGTTTCCGCAGGGCACGACGTCGCGGCCGTCTACACTCGGGAGGATCAGCCCGCGGGGCGCGGGCAGCGGCTGGAGCAGTCGCCGGTGAAGCAGTATGCGATGGAACGCGGGCTGCATGTGGAGCAGCCGCGCACACTGCGCTCGCCTGACTCGCAGACGTGGCTCGCCGCGTTCGCACCGGACGTGATCGTCGTTGCGGCGTACGGACTGATCCTTCCGCAGCCCGTGCTCGACCTTCCGCCGTTTAGCTGCATCAACACGCACGGCTCGCTCCTCCCCCGACATCGCGGGGCCGCGCCCATCGCTGCGGCCATCCTTGCGGGCGACGCGGAGGCGGGCATTACCATTATGAAGATGGACGCGGGGGTCGACACGGGGCCAATGTTGAGCAAGGCGAGCATTCCGATTGCGCCGGACGACACCACCGGCACGCTCACGGTGAAGCTGTCGCATCTCGCCGCCGATCTGCTTGTCCGCACGCTGCCCCGTTGGCTTTCGGGAGAGATCGAGGCCGCGCCGCAGCCGGAGGAGGGGGCGACCTACGCGCCGCGCATCGAGAAGGGGGACGGGCGCATTGACTGGCGCGAACCGGCGGAGTTGATCGCGCGGAAGGTGCGCGCGTATCAGCCGTGGCCGTCGGCGTTCACGGAGTGGCACGGGCAGCAGATGAAGGTGCTGCGCGCCAGGGCCGGCGGGGGCGCAGCGCAGCCGGGCGAAGTGATCGCGCGCGGGCGCAGGGAGGCAGGTGTCGGGACGGGCGCGGGCGTGCTGTGGCTGGAAGAGGTGCAACTGGCGGGGAAGAAGCCCGCGGCGATTGCCGCGTTTCTGGCGGGCGCGCGAGGATTCATCGGAAGCGCGCTGGGGTGAGAAACGGTTCTTAACAGGATTACAGGATTTGCCGGATTTCCAGGATGACGGCGCCGAGCCCCGCGCTAATCCTGAGAATCCGGCAAATCCTGTAATCCTGTTAAAAAACTGGTTGGAACGCACCGATCATAGTCGACGTCCACGAGGCAGGGCCGCAGTTCAGCCTGCTTATGATCTTTGCCGGCGTCGCGGCTGGGAAGGGGTGATCTATGGCTCGCCGTCCGCTTCTTGTTTTGGCACTTTGCGCGCTGCTTTTCGCAACCCTTGCCGCCGCGTGCGCGCCAGCCGCGCCAGTGATGGCCGTGGCGCAGTCAGCGCTGCCCCGCAACACCTCGCCGCAAGTTGCATCGGACGATCTTGCTTCCGTCAGCGCGGGCATCGACGCGTTCGGGCTGGACCTCTACCGCGCGCTTGCGGAGAGCGAGCAGGCTCCCGCATCCGGCAACCTCTTCTTTTCGCCCTACAGCATCTCCACTGCGCTGGCGATGGTGCATGGCGGCGCGCGGGGCGAGACCGAGCGGCAAATGGCCGATACGCTTCACTA
>CAZPTI010000370.1:0-4508 GCA_964588925.1 uncultured Anaerolineales bacterium
CGATTCGCGGGTATTTAATAGGTCTCTCATTCCCTGTTACGCTCCCCGGTTCGAGCGATTGTTGACACTGCCCCTCACCTGCGGGATAATCGCGCTACTTCGATTCTAAGCGCGTTTCTTGTTATGTCACAAACGCTTCCCGTCGGCGCAGTACTGCGCGACCGTTATGTCATTGTCGATCTCGTTGGCCAGGGCGGCATGGGCGCCGTATACAAGGCCAGCGACCGACGGCTGCAAGGCCGCGTCTGCGCCGTCAAGGAAGTGCTGCCGGAGCTGATCGCCGCGCCGGGCGCCGAAGACCAGGCGCAAGACCAATTCTACCGCGAAGCCAGCGTCCTCGCCCGTCTCGACCATCCCAACCTCCCCAAAGTCTCCGACTATTTCGAGCAGGACGGCCGCCAGTACCTCGTGATGGACTTCGTACCCGGCCTCGACCTGCGCCAAGTGGTCGACGAGGCGCGGCGCAAAGAGTCGTTCGTGCCTGAAGAGAGCGTGCTGGCCTGGGCCACGCAACTGTGCGACGCGCTGTCCTACCTGCACACGCAGGAGCCGCCCGTCCTGCACCGTGACATCAAGCCCTCGAACATCAAGCTGACGCCCAGAGGCGTAGTCAAGCTGGTCGATTTCGGCCTGGTTAAACTGCTGCAACCGGACGAAAACCGGACGGTGACGGTGGTGCAGGGCCGCGGGACGGTGGCCTACACGCCGCTCGAACAGTACGGCGGCGACACGGGGCACACGGATGTCCGCTCGGACGTGTACTCGCTCGGCGCGACGCTGTATCACCTGCTGACCGGCCAGCCGCCTGCGGACGCCAAGCAGCGCTTTCTGAAGCCCGGCAGCCTCACTCCCATCCGCGATATCAACCCGCGCGTGTCACAACGCACCGAGCGAGCGGTGCTGACGGCCATTGCGCAGCACCCTGACGACCGGCCGGCCACTGTGGAAGACCTGCGCAAGATACTCTTTCAGGAAGAGCCAGCGCCACAGCCTGCCCCGATCACGACGCGCTTGC
Organism: uncultured Anaerolineales bacterium; assembly: GCA_964588925.1. Lineage (GTDB taxonomy): Bacteria > Chloroflexota > Anaerolineae > CG2-30-64-16 > CG2-30-64-16 > JALOOB01. The sequence goes on from CAZPTI010000370.1 coordinate 1,016, forward strand.
CCGCGCTGACCGCCGCGGGCGCAGGGTTGTGGCGGGAGTTGATGACGCACCACGCCGCGCTTGTGGTCACAGTGCTGCTGCTCACCGCGACCGCGCTGGTGGTGACGCTCCTCTCGCCCGCGCTGCCGTAGCGCAACTGGGCGCTGAAGCGCCTACTACTACGAACCCATCGACACGACGTGCCAGGCACTTTCCGAAGTGCCTGGCACGTTACGCGCTCGCCGTGCCACTGTTACACCTCGCGTTTTCGACCCGTCCACAGCAGCGTCAACAGGCCCGCGCCGAAGGCGACCGCTCCCGCGACCCAGGTCAGGCCGCGAGATTGGACTTCCGTCGCGCCCGGAATCCAGCCCACCGCATACAGGAGATAGGCCACCCATGCGATGGCCGCGGCCCAGAGCGCAGCTACGGCCGCGCGCTCGTCGGCGATGCGGCCCGGCGCGGGGACGCCGTTGCGGTGGCTAACGGCAAAGACCGCGGCGCCGGCCAGCAGCGCGCCGAGCAGGGCGGCGAAAAACGCGGAGAGGCTGACGCGCGGCTTGCGCGGGGGCGGCGCGGGCGCGACAACCGGCGCCGGCGTCTCGGTCGGCTCAGGCGTGGGCGTCCACGTGGGCGTGAGAGTGGGCGTAAGCGTCGGTTCGGGCGTAGGCGAAGGCGTCGGCGTGGGAACGACGGTCGCAATAGTGCCCGGCGAGTCCCCGCCGATGCGCAACTCAATACGGGTGGAGTTCTTGGCCTCGCCCGACTGCGCGGTGATCCAGAGTTCGCCGGGGCGGTCGAGTGCGACGATGGTGCGCGCCTTGCCGCCGGTCGTTGTCTCGACCTGCGGCGCCAGCGCCAGCGACTCGGCCGGATAGCGCAGGTTGAATTCGACCGGCGTCCCATCCGGCACCGGGTGGCCCTTGCGGTCGAGGATCACGCCGGTTTCCAGCTCCAGTTGGCTGCCGACCTGGATCGTCGCGCTCATCACGTCGCCAACGCCAATCGGCGCGATCTCGATGACCTGGCCGGGGTTAGGCTCAAGCTGCTTGATTAGCTCGTAGTTGATGCCGCTGACCGTGACCGGCGGCGCTCCGACCGGCGTGAACTCGCGGAAGAGCGCGCGCACGGCGGTTTCAAGGAACGGCGCAGTGCGGGCATAGACGCCGAAGTAGGCGGTCAGCTTGCTGATCTCAGTCGTGTCGAGGTAATAAGGCGCAGCAAAGGCCATGACGACGAGGCGCTTGTCGCGCAGGCCGTCGGAGCGCCGGGCCAGAAACTCGCTCAAGGCCATCGAATCCGGCACTTCCTGGGGCTGCTGGTCCAGCTGGGCGAAGACGATCCAGCGCGCCTCCTCGATGGCCTGCTCGACCCCCGGCGCCGACTCGGGATCGCTCAAGGCAGCAGTGAGGTCGGCGTAGGTGTAGCTGGCGATATTTTCAGGGTTGACCTGTCCGGTCGCGTCGGGGCCGTAGAGTTGCAAAATGATGTCTTGCAGCGCGGTGGGCGCGATAATGGGCGCGGGGTCACAGCTTGCGCACTCGGCCACGAGGCGCGCGTCGGTGAAGATAACCATCTTTTCCGTAACGAGCGGCGCGATGGGCATGCGGTCGGCAAGCTGGTCGCGCGTGGGGTAGATGAGGGTAAGGCCAGCACGCGCGATACTGCGCGTGACCGCGCCCGCACCACCAACCGCCGCCGCAGCCCCCGCCGAGTCGCGTGTCAGGGCCGGAAGCTGCCACACGCCGTTGTTCACGCGCAGCTTGAGCGCAATGATCCGCTCGACCGCGGCATCGACGCGGGCCGCAAAGGCGCTGTCGTTGCGGTACTTCTCCTGGAAAAAGAGGATCGTCTCTTTGATGGCCGTGACCTGTGTCGCCCAGTCCTCGGTCAGGCCGAAGCGGCGGAGGTAGAGCAGGTCGTTGCCGGCCAGGAACGCATCCTGCGCGATCCGGCGGTGCGGGAACTCGGCCAGGGTCGGGCTGTAGTAGCGGCGCAGCGCAGGCACGCCCAGCGCGTCGGAGATGAGCACCCCTCCGCCCGCGCGCCAGGCGGCGAACTCGGGCAGTTCCATCAGGTCTTGCAGCTGGGACGCAAGCGAGATGGGCGGCGTGGTCTCGCGGATGTTGCCCTGGAAGCCGCGGTAGCGGATGTGCGAGGTCATGAGCGCGGCCGTGATGCCCGGCGCGGTCAGGTCGCCGCCACGGGTCACCGCGCTGAAGGGCGCGAGCTCGATCTGGCGCAGTTGCTCGACCGACTTCTGGACGGTGGCGACCTCGTCCTCCGGCCCGCGGTCAGAGCCGCCCTGGCCGGGAAAGTGGTTGGCCGCGGTGATCACGCGGTCTTCGCTGCCGCTCTGGATGCCGCGAATGAATGCCTGACCGATCTGCCCGACCCAGAAAGGATCGCCGCCAAACGAGCGGATGTCGAGGTCGCCACGGCTACCCGGCCGCGGCACTTCCAGCACATCCAGGCTCGGACCCAGCAGCAGATTCACGCCGGCCGCGCGCAACTCCTGGCCCATAACGTCGCCCGCCTGCTCTGCCAGTTGCGGCGACCAGGTCGCGCCGAGCGACATGGCGCTCCACATCGGGGTGAAGCCGCCGCGGCCCGAAAGGAACGAACTGTCGTCGCCCGGCCACTCGACGGCGAGCAGGAGCGGGACGGCGTCGGAGATTTGTTCGGAGGGCTGCGAACCGGCCACGGCAATCGTGGGCGTGATCTGCGAAGTGGCGGCTGCGAGGCGGGTGGACCCGATGCCCTGCGCTGGCCGGTTTGCCACCGGGTTAGCGGGCGATGTGGCCGGCGCTGCGGATGCGAGCGCGGGCGTCACGGCGGACGTGCCGGTGATCGGCACAGTGCCAGTGACCGGGGCGGTGGAGGTGAGCGGCGCCGATGCGTTGATTGGCTGCGGCGCGCTGAAAGCCAGGGTCTGGAGCGCATTCGCCAGTGCGGCAATCTGCGCCGGGGTGCTGACCAGTTCCGTCGGAGTGCCGCCGGTGTCTGTCACAGGGTCGGTCGGAACGGGGATGCTGCGGTAGTTGCCGTTGGAAGGCAGCAGCACGACGCCGCCGACGCGGTAGTCACGCACGAGCACGGCGATGTCGGAATCGGGCGAGACGTCATTGCCCTGGAAGGCGATCAGGAAGAGTTGGCCGACCTTGTCCTCGACGGTCATGCGGTCCAACACGGCGCGCGCATCCAGAATGGCAGTGGCCGCGGGCGCAGTGGGCGCGACTTCGGCGGTGGGGGTGGGATCGGCCGGCTGGCCCTGGGATGCGGGGCGCGGCGCGAAATCCCGCGCCAACACAGGCGGCGGGAGGATGAGCGTCAGCAGGATGACCAGCAGAACGACCAGGTTGAACGACTTGCGCATAGTTGAAAGCCGGAACCGTCCGGCGCTCCTATTGTAGCGTTTTAGAGAGTGTGAGTCAACCAATGCCGCGCGCACGCATACGGCGCGGTTCACGATTTCGCGTGAAATCCAGTTTTGCTGCGCGCCGGACGAGTTTTC
>CAZPTI010000371.1:0-4479 GCA_964588925.1 uncultured Anaerolineales bacterium
TTATAATAACGCGACTGTTTACTTTCGGTCAGGCAATGGCAACCGACATCCTAACCTGCGCATTACCAGAGATCGGGCCGGTCGAAGTCCGTATCCGACCCGTTGCAATCAACCTGCTGCTGCCTGCCGAACAGTGGAGCTACTCGTTTGACCTGGCAGGGCGGCTCATCGGCGGGTTTGTCCGCGGGGAGAACTACCGGCGCTCGTTCGACGGCCGCGTGCTCCGCAAGCGCGTTGGCGAAGCTGGACGCGAGCGCAGTTGGCTGGATGAGGCAGCTGCCGCGGCTTTTGTCTCCGAGGCGTATGAACTGGCTGAGTCGGTCGCGGGCAAGTGCGGCGACTCCCGTCTCGCAGTCCTTACAGGCTGGACCGCCGAGCGGCTCGCGGTAGACGCGGCATGGTTCCGCCGCATCTACCGTCCCGTCAGCATCCTGCCGCCCGACCAGTATCTTGCGTTGGTGATCCAGGCCACCGAGGGCTGTTCGTATAATCGTTGCGCGTTCTGCGATTTCTACCGGGACCGGCCCTTTCGGATCAAGTCCGCGCCGGAGCTGTCGGCGCACATAGCGGACGCGCAGGCGTTTTTCGGCCCCGCCATTGGCTTGCGGCGGTCGATCTTTTTGGCGGATGCGAACGCCCTTGTTGCGCCCATGCCGCGCGTGCGCGAGTGGCTCGACGTGATCGACGCGGCGGGCGTCCGGCGTCCGGGCGGCATCCTGCCGAGCAGGGTGTTCTCGTTCATCGACGCGTTCGACGTGGGGCGCAAGTCCGCGGCGGAGTGGGCGGAACTGGCAGGACGCGGCTTGCGTCGGGTGTACATCGGCATGGAGAGCGGCGACAACTCGCTGCTGCGCTTCCTGCGTAAGCCCGGCATGGCCGAGGACGTGGTCGAAGCCGTGCGCACGCTCAAGGCTGGTGGCGTGGCGGTGAGCGTGATCATCATGACGGGCGTCGGCGGACGGCAGTTCGCGGCGGGCCATGTGAGCAACACGATCGCAGCGTTGCGCCGGATGCCGCTATCGTCAGGCGACATCGTCTACTTCTCGCCGTTCTTTGAGCAGCCCGGCACGGAGTACGGAGAACTGGCCGAAGCGGCGGGAGTTGAACCGCTTAATGCAGCGGAGATCGCGACGCAGGAGCTCGCAATCCGGCACGGGCTGACCTGGGGGCCGAACGGCCCGCAGGTTTCGCGATACGATATTAGAGAGTTTGTGTACTGATCGGTGGAGTGCGCAAGCGCCGCCGTTACGGGAACCACAAAAGGAGGATTTGATGACAAAGACCCGGTCACGCGCCAGGCTCATTCTCGTGGGCGTGGCGTTGCTGGTCGTGGCGCTTGCGGCGGTGGCATGCGCGGGTGGAGGGCAGGCGCCTGCGCCGACGCAACCCGCAGCGCAGGCAACCGCCCCGGGCGCGGCGACTCAGCCTGCTGCGGCTGCGACTCAGCCCCCCGCCACAGGCAGAACCGAGGCGCTCGACCTGCCAGCGGGCGTCGACGCGAACGGCAACTTCTACCTCGGCGATCCAAACGCCGCGGTGAAGCTGGAGGAATGGTCGGACTTTCAGTGACCGTACTGCGCCCGTCATGTCACACAGACGGGGCCGCTTCTGGAAGAAGCGTATGTGAAAACCGGTCAGGTCCAGTACATCTACCGCCACTTCCCGCTGGATTTCCACCAGAACGCCATGCCGGCTTCCGTTGCCTCGTATTGCGCGGGGCAGCAGGACCCGAAGCTGTTCTGGCAGATGAACCACTGGCTCTTCGGCAACCAGCAAAGCTGGGCTGAGGCCACCGACGCGGCGGCGCAGTTCCGCGCGCAGGCCATCGCGTTCGGCGCAAAGGAAGCCGACTACGACAAGTGCGTAGCTGACCCTGCCTCGCAAGCGCGCATCGAGCAGGACTTGCAGGAAGGCGCGGCGAAGGGTGTCTCCGGCACGCCGGCGTTCTTCATCAACGACTGGTTCATCAGCGGCGCGGTGCCGTTCGAGCAGTTCCAGCAGACCATCGACAAGGCGAAGGCCGGCCAGAAGCCGCCGCCCACGCCGACGCCGTTGCCCGCGGGCGCGGAGTTCTGGCAGCCCGACCCCAACCGCGCCGGGCAGAACTTCGACGGCAGCTTCTACCTCGGTCAGACGGATGCGCCGGTCGTGATCCTCGCCTTCGAGGACTACAAGAACGCTACTTCTGCGCAGCACTTCGCGACGGTCGAGCCGAAGCTCAAGTCGGAGTTCATCGACAAAGGCACGGTGCGTTACGTTGCGCAGATGTTCCCGCTTACTTCGCCTAAAGCGGCGGCCGCGTTGATGTGCGCGGGGCAGCAGGGCAAGTTCTGGGAGTTCCGCGCTGAGCTGTTTAACAAGCAGGCGGAGTGGAACGAGGGTGACGCGGCGGCGATGCAGGGCTACGCGAAGGCGCTCGGGCTGGACGAGGCGAAGTTCACTGCCTGCCTGAACGACGAAACCGTTGCCAACGAGGTCGCCCGCCAGGTCGAGTTCGCGCAGCAGGGCATCGGCGTCCCAAGCGCGCCCGCGTACCTGCTGGTCAAGGTGAATGAACAGGGCCAGGGCGAAAACGCGCAGGGCCTCCCGCCCGGCGTGGTCACATTCGAGCAGTTCAGCCAGGCCATTGCGGAGATCCAGGCGCCGCCTACGCCAACGCCTACCCCCGCGCCGGGCATCTCGCAGGCCGAACTGGCGCAGCTCCAGGTGGGTCGCGACGCGGACGGCAACTTCTACCGCGGGGACCCGAACGCGCCGGTGAAGCTGGTAGATTTCTCGGACTTCCAGTGACCGTACTGCGCCCGTCATGCTTTGCAGACGGAGCCATCTCTGTATGAGATGTACGTGAAAACTGGCAAGGTCTATCAGGTCTATCGCAACTTCCCGTTGGACTTCCATGCGAACGCGCCGGCTGCCGCCTATGCCGCCATCTGCGCAGGCGATCAGGACGCGCAGATGTTCTGGGAGATGCACGACTGGCTCTTCCAGAATCAGGGTGCGTGGCAGAACGCCCAGGATGCAGCCACGATCTTCCGCAATCAGGCGGTCGCGCTCGGCGCGGACGCGGCGAAGTTCGACGCCTGCATCGCGGACCCGAAGACAAAGGCGCAGGTCGATAAGGACATGCAGGACGCCGCGGCCCTCGGTGTGCGCGGCACCCCCGCCTTCTTCATCTACAAGATGGCGAACGGCCAGCCGCAGGGCGATCCGAAGCCGCTCTCCGGCGCGCTGCCCTTCGCCCAGTTTAGCCAGGTGCTCGACGAGTTACTGGCGCAGTAAGCCGTCTGCTAACCACCAGGACACGACGGATCAAGGTTTCACGAAGAGGACTTTGTGAACCTTTGATCCTTCGTGTCCTGGTGGTTAAAGGAGCATTCCGTGCAACTTGAAACCTTTCGCATCGAACGCTACTTCGCCCAACACGAGTTCACGGCTAAACATCTGCTCAGCGCATCTGACTGCGAGAGCGTGACGCTGCAAGAACTGCTGGGGCTGGCCGACGACGAGGCGCGCGGGCTTTGGGATAACCTCTGGCTCGGTTACACCGAATCCGCCGGGCATCCGCTGCTGCGTGAGGAAACCGCGAAGCTGTACGGGCTTGAGGCAGAAGACACGCTTGTCGCTGCGCCGGAAGAGGCCATCTTCGTTGCTATGAACGCGCTGCTGCGCCCCGGTGACGAGGTGGTGGTGACGTGGCCGGCGTATCAGTCGCTTGCGGAGATTGCCCGCGCCATCGGGTGCAAGGTGGTCCGGTGGGAGTTGCGCGTGGAAGGCGGCGCGTGGTCGCTCGACCCGGACGACCTTCCCGCGTTGCTGACCCCCCGGACAAAGCTCGTCCTCATCAACTTCCCGCACAACCCGACCGGCTACCTGCCAAAGCGTGAGGCGTGGGACCGCGTGATTCGGGAGGTCTCGCAGCGGGGGATAACGCTCTTCTCGGATGAAATGTATCGCTGGCTGGAGTACCACGAGGCGCAGACGCTGCCGTCCGCGTGCGAAGTTTACGAGAAAGCGGTGGCGCTGGGCGGCGTATCGAAGTCGCTGGGGCTGCCGGGCTTGCGCATCGGCTGGCTGGCAACGCCTGACAGAGACCTGTTGCGCCGGGCGAGCGAGATCAAGGACTACACGACCATTTGCAGCAGCGCGCCGGGCGAAATCCTTGCGCTGATCGGCCTGCGCGCGCGGGACTGGCTGGTTGGTCGCAACCTGGCGATCGTGCAGGCGAATCTACGCGAGGCCGAGAAGCACTTCGGGCACCGCCGGACAAAGTACGAATGGCTGCCGCCGATGGCGGGGCCGGTCGCCTTTCCGCGCTGGCTCGGCGGGGGCTCGGCGCAGGAATGGGCCGACAAGACGGTGGCTGAGCGCGGGGTGATGATCGCGCCCGGCGAGGTGTTCGACATGCCCGGCCATTTCCGGGTGGGGCTGGGGCGGCGGGGATTCCGCGCCGCAGTGCAGGCGCTTGCCTGAAAAGACCCC
>CAZPTI010000372.1:0-4460 GCA_964588925.1 uncultured Anaerolineales bacterium
TTAGCGTACATTGCCACCAGCACTACCAGCGCCAGGGCGACAATTTAATGAATCCTCGTTAGGGGACTGAAACCCAATCGACGGGGCAATGGTGGCATGGGAAGGACCTCGTTCGCGCGACAATTTAATGAATCCTCGTTAGGGGACTGAAACGTGACTGACGTGATAGGCATGATCGGTCTCCTTTACCAGTCGGGCGACAATTTAATGAATCCTCGTTAGGGGACTGAAACCGCAGACGGAGACCAACGCCGCGAAGGCGATGATCAGAACAATGCGACAATTTAATGAATCCTCGTTAGGGGACTGAAACCGTGGAAGCGTCCACACCACTTGGTACCTGACCCGATGTGCAGTCAGCGACAATTTAATGAATCCTCGTTAGGGGACTGAAACGCCAAGGTGCGGCCGCCGGAGAACGTGGGCCGCTGGGCCGGAACGGCGACAATTTAATGAATCCTCGTTAGGGGACTGAAACTATGGCTGATCGCACGATCGAGCGCGGCTACCTCCACTCCCGCGCGACAATTTAATGAATCCTCGTTAGGGGACTGAAACTTCTTCTCGTGGCCGATGCACGATGTCATCTGCCACGCGCACTTGCGACAATTTAATGAATCCTCGTTAGGGGACTGAAACTTTCAGTTACGGGATGGGCGAGGAGAGGCGCATGCTCAAGCCCTCACGCGACAATTTAATGAATCCTTGTTAGGGGACTGAAACAAGCGGTGCTGCTTGGCAGCTCCGGCACGAGGAGTAAGCGACAATTTAATGAATCCTCGTTAGGGGACTGAAACTTCCTCCTCAGGGCTTTCCAATGCCCATTTGGTAAGCGGGATGAGGCGACAATTTAATGAATCCTCGTTAGGGGACTGAAACAAACTCACTTCGGTCAGAGGCTCAGCCGACGGGTAGGGAGGGCGACAATTTAATGAATCCTCGTTAGGGGACTGAAACCCGTCCTTGCTGTTCATCCAGGCTACCCGCCAGTCCGGAGCGACAATTTAATGAATCCTCGTCAGGGGACTGAAGTGGGCAGTTCATAGTGGGCGCGCGACGTGTTCGGCCGGCGACAGTTCGATGAGGTTTGGTCGGGCGCGTGAAACGAGACCTGACGGGTTTGCGGAAACCCGTCAGGTCTGTCCGCGCCGCGACAGGTTTTTCGCGCAACGGGCGGCGCTGGCGTAAAATGGGGCGCGGAGGTCTTATGTTCAACCGCCCCTGCGCGCTTACCCGCGAAGAGATCGACCGCCGCGCGGCCGGCCTCCTGGCGCAGATGACTCTGCGCGAGAAGGTGTGGCTGCTTAATGGCAACTGGGATGTCCTCGCCGCGCTGCGCCGCGGGAGCGACCGCCTGCTCGCCGTCCCCTTTGTCACTAACGGCTGCGCGCGGCTCGGCATCGCGCCTGTCCGCTTCTCCGACGGGCCGCGCGGCGCGGTGATCGGCGAGTCGACCTGCTTTCCCGTCGCGATGGCGCGCGGGGCCAGCTTTGACCGCGGGCTGGAGCGGCGCATCGGCGCGGCTATCGGCGCGGAGCTGCGGGCGCAGGGCGCGAATTATTACGGCGGCGTGTGCGTCAACCTGCTGCGGCATCCGGCGTGGGGGCGGGCGCAGGAGACGTATGGCGAGGACCCCTTCCACGTCGGCGAGATGGGCGCGGAACTCATGCAGGGCGTCCAGAGCCATAACGTCATGGCGTGCGTTAAGCACTTCGCGCTGAACAACATCGAGAACAGCCGCTTCTTCGTCGATGTTAAGATCGACGAACGGACGCTCCACGAGGTCTACCTGCCCCACTTCAAGAAGATCGTCCAGCGGGGCGCGGCCTCGGTCATGGGCGCGTACAACAGGGTCAACGGCGACCAGGCGTGCGAGAGCCGCGGCCTGCTGACCGACATCCTGCGCGATGACTGGGGCTTTGAGGGGTTTACGCTGTCTGATTTCATGTTCGGCATCCGCGACGGCGAGAAGGCGATCATGGCCGGCATGGATGTCGAGATGCCGTTCCCCGCGCAGTATCAGCGCAGGCTCCTCGCCGCGGTCGAGCGCGGCCGCGTGCCCGCGGAGGCGGTCGAGCAGGCGGCGATGCGCGTCATCCGCACGCAGCTTGTCTTCGAGAATACGCCCGACCCGATGCCGTACGACCCGTCGCTTGTGGCGCGCGAGGAACACACGGAGCTGGCGCGCGAGGCGGCCGAGAAGTCGATGGTGCTGCTTAAGAATGCCGGCGGCGCGCTGCCGTTCCGCAAGGACGTCAAGCGCGTGCTGATGCTCGGCCGGCTGGCGCGGGAAGTCAATATCGGCGACCACGGCTCGAGCGCAGTGCAGCCGCCCTACATCGTCACGCCCCTGGAAGGCATCCGCGGGTATCTGGGCGAACGGGTCGAGGTCGTCCATCTCGACGAGGCGCAGATCGATGCGGCGCAGGCGGCCGCGCGGGACGCGGACTGCGTGATTATCGTCGCGGGTTACGACTACAACGACGAGGGCGAGTTCCTCACGCCGGGCAACCGCGACGAGATGACGCGGCTGGTGGCGGACGCGTACCGCAACATGGGGCAGCCGCTCAAGGCGTGGCTGGTCCGCATCGGCGCGAAGTTCCAGCGCCCACCCGGCCGGCGCGACGACGGCTCGCCCGTCGGCGGCGACCGCCGCAGCCTCTCGCTGAAGCGGGAGCAGCAGCGGCTGATCGAAGCGGTCGCGCCGCTTAACCCGAACACGGTCGTCTGCCTCGTCACCGGCAGCATGATCCTCATGGACGCGTGGGCGGACGTTGCGCCCGCGGTGCTGGTCGCGTGGTATCCGGGCATGGAGGGCGGAACCGCGCTCGCGCGCGTCCTCTTCGGCGAGGTGAACCCCTCCGGCCGGCTGCCCTTCGTCATCCCCGCGCGCGCGGACCAACTGCCCTGTTTCAGCAACACGGACCGGGAGGTTGCGTACGACCTCTACCACGGCTACACGCTGCTCGACCACTGCGGCGAGCGCCCCGCGTACCCGTTCGGCTTCGGGCTGAGCTACACGACGTTTGCGTACAGCGACCTGCGCGTCGAGGCGCGCGACGATACGCTTGTCGCGCGTGTTAAGGTAACGAACACCGGATCGCGCGCCGGGGAAGAAGTCGTTCAACTGTACGTTGGGATGCGCGGCTCGCGCGTGGAGCGGCCGGCGAAGCTGCTTAAGGGCTTCGAGAAGGTCGCGCTGGGCGCGGGCGAGTCGGCGGAAGTGACCGTGCGCGCGCCGCTGGAAGAGCTGCGGTACTGGGACGCGTCCGCGCGCGGCTGGCGCTTTGAGCCGGGCCGCTACGAAATCATGCTCGGCCCCTGCGCCGATAACGCCGCGCTCCTGTCCGCGCAGGTCGAGCCAGGTTAAGGCGCCACGAACACCGAAAGCAACTAAACATCGAGTCACTCATAGAAAGGCAGGCAGGAGCCCCGTATGACCCACCACGACATCCAGGCCGCCATCGCGGCCGGCAAGACCGCGCTCGGCGTCGAGTTTGGCTCGACGCGCATCAAGGCCGTCCTCATCGACGAACACCATGCGCCCCTCGCCGCGGGCAATTACGAGTGGGAGAACCGCTATGAGGGCGGCGTCTGGACGTACCATCTGGAGGATGTCTGGACGGGGTTGCAGGAGAGCTACCGCCGCCTGAAGGCCGAGGTGCTGGCGACGCACGGCGCGCGGCTCAAGACGGTGGGCGCCATCGGGTTCAGCGGGATGATGCACGGCTATCTGCCGTTCGACCGGGATGACCGGCCCCTCACCGCGTTCCGCACCTGGCGCAACACGATGACCGGCGAGGCCGCGGAGAAGCTGACCGCCCTGCTCCGGTTCAACATCCCGCAACGCTGGAGCATCGCGCACTTCTACCAGGCCATCCTTAATCAGGAAGCGCACGTCCCCGCGGTGGCCCATCTGACGACGCTGGCCGGTTATGTCCACTGGCAGTTGACCGGGCAGAAGGTGATGGGCGTCGGCGAGGCGTCGGGCATGTTCCCGATCGACAGCCGGACGAACAACTACGACGAGGGGATGCTGGCGCTGTTCAACGGGCTGCTGGCCGACGAAAACCTGCCCTGCAAGCTGCAAGACCTGCTGCCGCGCGTGCTGGTGGCGGGGGAAGGGGCCGGCGCGCTCACGGAGGCCGGCGCGCGGCTGATCGACCCCACCGGCGAGCTGGCCGCGGGCATCCCCCTCTGCCCGCCGGAAGGGGACGCGGGCACGGGCATGGTGGCGACGAACAGCGTGGCGGAGCGCACGGGCAACGTCAGCGCGGGCACGTCTGTCTTCGCGATGATCGTGCTGGAAGAGGCGCTGTCGCGCGTTTATCCCGAAATCGACATGGTGACGACGCCGAGCGGCCGGCCGGTCGCGATGGTGCACAGCAACAACTGCACCTCTGATCTGAACGCCTGGGTGGAGCTGTTCGGGGAGGCCGCGGGGCTGCTGGGCGCGCCGG
>CAZPTI010000373.1:0-4442 GCA_964588925.1 uncultured Anaerolineales bacterium
GTGTAGTTCGGCGGGTCGACTTCGACGATGTTGTAGTTGCCCGGCGCAACGTTCGGGAACTTGTAGTCGCCGTTGGCATCGGTCGTCGTCTGGGCAACCAGGTTGCCGTTCGGGTCGTACAGCCGCACCGTAACGTTGGGCAGCGGCGCCTCGTTCGGATCGCACACGCGGTCGCCGTCCACATCGGAGCAGACGGTGCCCGACACGGAGTAGGTGCTCGGAACCGGCGTCACCTCGGCGAAGTTGACGTTAGGCACAGTCTGGCCGTTACCGACCGTGACGGGCAGAGTGTCGGGCGAGGAACTGACGTAGCCCGCAGGCTGCGGGTTCTCGCTCACCGTGTAGTTGCCGGGCGGCACGTTCGGGATCGTATAGTTGCCGTTCCCGTCCGTCGTGCCGCAGATCGGCGTTCCGCCGCCCACCGGCGTCGCGCACACCTGCACGTTGTTGATGCCCGCTTCGCCCGTGTCGCACTGGCCGTTGTTGTTTGTATCGACGCAGACCTTGCCGGAGATCACACCGGGCTTGGCCTCGCCAAAGTCGCGGTCAGTCAGGTTCTGGCCGGGGCTAAGCGTGAACGGCCCGATCTGGTTCGGATCGCCCAGGTCCGCGTCCTTCGTGCTGACATAACCCGCGGGCTGCGTCTCGTCGAGCGTGTAGTTCGAGCCTGGATTGACGTTCAGGAACTCGTACTCGCCGAGGCCGTTGGTCGTCGTCGTCGCAACAGTCGCCGCACCCTGCATGAGCGTGACGGTGACGCCCGCGATGCCCGGCTCGCCGGGGTCCTGCTGGCCGTCGAGATCGTAGTCCTCGAAGACCGTGCCGCTCACCTGCGCGGGCAGCTTATCCTCGAAGTCGCGGTCCATCACGGCCTGGTTCGGCGAAAGGGTCACGCCGATGACGTCCGGGTTGCCCCCGTCCTTGTCGGCCAGGCTGACGTAGCCGGGTAGGTTGGTTTCGGTGATCTGATAGACGCCCGGCACCAGGTTCGGGAACGTGTAGTTGCCGCTGGCGTCGGTCAGAACGGTGACCGGGGACGGATCGTCGCCGGTGCCGATCAGGCCGTCGAGGCCAGCGTATTGCAGGGTGACGGGCACAGGGGTAATCCCGGCCTCGCCGCTGTCGCACGCACCGTTGCCGTTGCCCAGGCAGACGGAGCCGCTGATGCTGCCCGGCTGCTGCTGGTAGCCGAAGTCCTTCGGCGCGGGGTTCGCGCCACTAACGGTGACCGGCGTCTGGTTGTCCTTCGTCGCGTCCGGGTCACCGGTCTGGACGTAGGCCGGGCTGGGCAGCGTCGTCGGGTCAACCTTGATCGTGTAGCTGCCGTTCGGCACGCCGGGGAAGGTGTAGGAGCCGTCCGGCTGCGTCAGGGTGCAGGCCACAACCGCATTGGTCGTCGCGTTGTAAAGGCACACCTCGACGTTCTGGATGCGCCCCGGTTCGTCCTTATCGCCCTGACCGTCCGTGTCTTCCCAGACCGTGCCGGTCATGGTGTAGGTGCCCGCGGGCGCCTTGTAGCCGAAGTCCATCGTGTCGACCGTGTTGCCGCCCGTAACGGTGGCATTTCCCTGGTTGTCCTGGGTCGGGTCCGGGTCGCCGGTCTGGGTGTAACCGGTCGGCAGTGTGACGGGATCGACCTTGACGACGTACAGGCCATCCCCAACACCGGTGAACCAGTATTCGCCGTTGGCGTCCGTGGCAACCGTGTCGATCGGAGCCGACGGATTGCTGGCCAGGTAGAGGCGGACGGTTACGTTTGCCAGGCCGGGCTCGGTCGCGTCCTTCGCGCCGTCACCGTCCGCGTCGTTCCAGACGAGGTTGCCGATCGCGCCGTTGCTGTCGCGGCCGAAGAGCAGATCGACGTGGAAGTCAGGCCCGGCTTCCGCGACGACGTTGTAGCTGATCGGCGTGGTCGGCGCAACGAGCCCGGCCGGGATGTCTGGATCGGTCGTGTTATAGGTGACGGTGTAGGTCCCCTCCGGCACGACGAACTTGAAGTAGCCGTTCGCGTCGGTGGTCGTCGACTGGCTGACCGGGTTGCCGTTCGTGTCGGTTCCCGTCAGCGTTACGGTCACGTTGGGCAGCGGCGCCTCACCAGCGTCGAACGTCTGGGTGCGGTTGTCATCGTGGAACACATGGCCCTCGATGAGCGCGCCCTTGTAGTAGCCCCAGTCCGCGTTCAGGTAGTTCTGGTTCGGGCTGAGATCGACCGCCTGCCAGTCGGGCGTCGACGGAATCGCCTCGCGGTCGCCTGCAACGGTGAAGCTATCCTCGTAGACCTCCAGCACGTAGTTGCCCGGAGGCAGATCGGGGAAGCTGTAGATGCCGCTGGCGTTGGTGTACGCCTCGCCAACGAACGGATCGCCCGGGTCCCACTGGTTGTTGTTCGCAACATCCCAGAACAGCAGCACCTGCGCGCCGTTAATCGGGGTCTCGTCATCCGCATTGCCGGAGACGTTATCTACGCCGTTCGGGTCGTAGACGCCGTCCGGCAGCGTATCCCACCACACGAAGTCGCCGATGGAGCTATTCCAGTCGTAGCCGAAGTCAGCGCTAGTGTAAGCCTGGCCGTCCGCCAGCGTCACGTCGTGCGGCTTCGCGCCAGAAACGAGCGACAACTGGCTGAGCGGCACCGGGCCGCCGTAGGGCGACTGGACCGTGTTGTTGTTGTTCGGGTCGGTGACAACGAGGTAGTTGCCGCCGTACAGGCCGGTGAAGGAGTATTCGCCACTGGCGTTGGTTGTGGTCTGCTTTAGCAGCACGTCACCTGTGTTGACCGTCCCGCTGTTGTCCTTGTCGTCATAGAGCCAGACAACGATGTTGGGGAGGCCGGGCTCACCCGTATCGACAACGCCATCCTCATCGTAGTCGAGCCACACCTTGTCGCCGATGCTGGCAGCGCCGGGCGGGCGGATGCCAAAATCGGCGTTGCTGAACTGCTGGCCGCTCGTAATGGTCGCGCTGACCAGCGTCGGCGTCGTCGGCGTGTAGTTCACTGGCAGGCTCGTTGTGTCCAGACGGACGTTGTAGGTGCCTGCGCCGAGGCCGAAGATGCGGTACAAGCCGCTGGCGTCCGTGACGTCGTTCAACTCGCCCGGATCATACTGGCTGTTGTTGTTCGCGTCGATGTAGACGCGCACGCCGCTCTGACCCACTTCGCCGCCGTCCTGCACCCCATCGCCGTCCAGATCGAGCCAGACGAAGTCGCCGATGCTGGCGGTCGTGGCCGTCTGGACGATGGGGCTGTCTGCGATCAGCATGGCGCTGTCGAGGAAGTTCGCCTGATTCTCGATCAACGCGGGCGGAGTTGTGTTGACGGTCACTTTGAACGTGAGCGGCACCGCGACGATGATGCTGTTCGAGATGGCCGACGACCACGTCTGCGTGCCGTTGCTGGCGCTGGCCGACCAGGTCAGTTGGCCGATAGTGTTCGCCGGCACGTTGGCCGTGCAGGTCCAGGTGAACGTCGCCGATCCGCCCGCGGCCACGTTCGCGGTGGCCGGGCTGGCCGCGCTGCATGCGGTCGCGCTCGCGCCGTTCGTGCCGGTCGGGCTCAGCGCGCTCGGGCTGACGTTGTTGATTACCGAGCCCGAGTCGTTGGTCAGCGTCATCTTGATCGTGACCGTGTCGCCCGTTTGGACGAGCGTCGGGCCGGCGGCGATCGAGTTGAGGCCGACCGGATTGGACGGCGGAATCGCCCAGTTGATCGTCAGGCTCGGTCGCCGCGTCGCGGTGCCCTCCTCCGAGGAGTAGAAGGCCGCTTCGTCGTTGTTCGTGTCCTTGCCGATGATCACGAGGCCCTTGTTTGAGGACGGCGTGGCGTACCAACCCTGTACGGCAGACGTGACGTCCAGCGTCTTGCCGCCGGTCGTCGCCATGTTGATGTTGCCGAGGATCGCGGGGTTGTAATCGCCGGCGCCGAACGTGCCCGCGGCCCAGTCCCCGGCCGTCGTGCCGTTGGGATCGTCCCAGGTGGCGCCGGAGGAGGCGTTCGCGCCTTCCTCCCACACCGTGGTCATCTGGTGAACTTCGCCAACGTGATTGCCCTTTGCGGTGGCAACCTGGAGGCGCATGGTGGCCGACGTGATCGTCGCGCCCGCCGGAACGCCGGTTATGTTGAACTTCACCAGCGATTCCTTGTTCTTGCCGCTTTCCTGGCGCGTGCGCAGGCGGCTGTCCGTGCCCTTCCACTCCGCCGGCTTGTCCTCGTTAATCGTTGTGTCAGGCGCCTCGTCCGGCGCAACCTTGTCGTCCTGGATGACGGTTGTGCCAGAGCAGCCGTTGGGCGTGTAGGTGATGCGGATCGTTGGTCGCCACGCGGCGGTAGTCGACTCGCGCGAGTGCCAGTTTACCGTGTTATCCGCGCTGCCAATGGGCACGGCAACGACACCCAGGTTCGCGCCGCCTGCGAGCCAACTCGAAACCTTGCTCGTGAAGTCGGC
>CAZPTI010000374.1:0-4418 GCA_964588925.1 uncultured Anaerolineales bacterium
CCATCGCCGCGCCCCTGCGCGTGGAGCAGGTGGCAGTGCCCGCCGGTTCGTAGTAGGCGCTTTAGCGCCCGTCTCGCGTCAATCACGCGCACGGGCGCTAAAGCGCCTGCTACGAACCATTTATCGAGGAGAGTAACCGCCTTGCCGCACCGACACCGTATCGACCTGGACGGGCCCGCCGCCGGCCCGTGGACCATCCGCATCGACCCCGACGATCAGACCGCGTCGGGGTTTCCTGTGTCTCTGCCCGCCGAAGGCCGCCCCATCATCGTCCCCGCGCCCTGGCAGGCCACCGGCGCCGACCTCCCGCAGGAGGGTCTCCGCCACTACGTCGGCGCGGCCACCTACGAGCGCGCCTTCGACGCGCCCGCCGGTTGGCCCCGCGCCGGCCAGTGCGCGGTCCTCCACTTCGGCGCGGTCGACTACATCGCCGACGTCTACCTGAACGACGCGCCCGTCGGCTCCCACACCGGCGGCTACCTCCCCTTCGACCTCGACGTCACCGCCGCGCTCCGCCCCGGCCGCAACACCCTGCGCGTCCGCGTCGACGACTCGCCCGACCGCTTCCCCGAAATCGCCCACGGCAAGCAGTCGTGGTACGGCATGCTCTCCGGCATCTGGCAATCGGTCTATCTGGAGATTCGGCCTGCGCTGCATATCGTCGCCGCGCGCATCACGCCCGACCTCCCCACCGGCCGCGTCGCCGTAGAAGTCGACCTCAGCCAGCCGCTGCCCGCCGATGCGCGCCTCCGCGCCGAAATCCTCGCGCCCGATGACTCCGTTGTCGCCACGGACGACTTTGCCGACGTGCGCTTCTCCCTCGACGTGCCGAACCCGCTCCCCTGGGACATCACCGGCCCCAACCTCTACCGCCTCCGCCTCACCATTACGTCAAGCGGCGATGCCATAGAGGAACACTTCGGCTTCCGCACGATCGAAACCCGCGCCGGCCAGATCCTCCTCAACGGCCGCCCGGTCTACATCCGCGCCGCGCTCGACCAGAACTACTACCCCGACCTCATCTACACCGCGCCCTCCGCCGAATACATCGAATCCGAGATGCGCCAGGCGCTCGCGATGGGCTTCAACTGCCTCCGCCTCCACATCAAAATCGGCGACCCGCGCTACTACGACCTCGCCGACCGCCTCGGCCTGCTCATCTGGACCGAGCTGCCCAACCACGAAGAGCTCACCGCCCACGCGCAGCAACAGGCGCGCGCCACCATCACCGAAATGGTTCGCCGCGACTGGAATCATCCCTCCATCATCATCTGGACCATCATCAACGAAAACTGGGGCCTCGACATCACCGACCCCGCGCAGCGCCAGTGGCTCTCGGAAGAGTACGACCACCTCAA
The DNA here is from genome assembly GCA_964588925.1 of uncultured Anaerolineales bacterium. GTDB lineage: Bacteria > Chloroflexota > Anaerolineae > CG2-30-64-16 > CG2-30-64-16 > JALOOB01. The sequence continues at coordinate 1,359 of CAZPTI010000374.1, forward strand.
GGCGCTCGACCCGCACCGCCTCGTCGTCGACAACTCCCCCTGCTGGGGCAACGCCCACGTCGTCACCGACATCGAGGACTTCCACAACTACTACGCCATGCCCGACCACTTCAACCACTGGCGCGACTGGATCGCCCAGCTCAGCCGCCGCCCGTGGTGGACCTTCGCCCACGAGTACCGCTCATATAAGGAAGCCAGGCGCTTCATGAAGGACCCCTGGCACGTCGCCCCGCGCCCGCCCGCGGCCGAAAATCGCCGCCGCGGCGACGAGCCCCTGCTCATGTCCGAGTTCGGCAACTGGGGCCTTCCCGACCTCGACCAGCTTAGGGCCGGTTACGGCGGTAAAGAGCCGTGGTGGTTCGAGACCGGCCACGACTGGGGCAAAGGCGTCGTCTATCCCCACGGCATCGAGGAGCGCTTCAACGCGCACGCGATGTGGCGCGCGTTCGGCAGCCTCGCTGCGCTGATCCGCGCCAGCCAGCGCCTCCAGACCCAGGCAGTCAAGGCCGAAATCGAGGAGATGCGCCGTCACAATTCCATCCAGGGCTACGTCCTCACCGAGCTAACCGACGTCCACTGGGAAGCGAACGGCGTCCTCGACATGCGCCGCAACCCCAAGCCGATCGCCGGCGAGTTGCCCGCCTTCAACGGCGACGACATCGTCTTCGCCCAGCTATACAAGACGGCCTACTACACCGGCGACCAGGTCCGCCTCAAGGTCCACGTCTCCCACTACTCCCCCGCCGACCTCAACAACGCCCAAGTCCGCTGGGAGCTTGAAGGGACAACCACCGGCGGCCTCTTCCGCCTCGGCGAGCTGCCCATCGCCACCGTCGTCGAAGCAGGCCAGATCCGCTTCCGCGTCCCCACAGTCACGGAAGCCGGCCCGCGCCGCCTCCTCTTCCGCCTGCTCACCGCGCAGGGCGAGGAAGTCACGCGCAACTACCACGAGCTCTGGTTCTTCCCGAAGCGGCAGGCCCCGGCTGAAGGCATCCGCCTCTTCTCGCCCGACATCCCCGCCGAGACGCTCGCCGACCTCGGCTACGACGTGGCCGCCACGCCCGCCAACGCCTCCGTCGTCGTCGTCCGCACCGTCACCGACGAGCACCGCGACTACATGCTCGCCGGCGGCAAGGTGCTCTGGCTCGCCGAAACCAACCGCTCCCGCCGCACCTACCTCAACGGCATCGGCATCAAGGAGCGCGAGGACGAAGTCTGGGAAGGCAACTGGGCGTCGTCGCTCATCTGGATCAACCGCGACCGCCTCTTCCGCTCCCTCCCCGGCGACGGCCTCGCCGACTTCATGTTCTACGGCATCACGCCCGAACACGTCCTGACCAACTTCCGCGCCTACGAGTACCTCACGGAAGTCCACGCCGGTCTCTCCGTCGGCTGGCTCCACCGCACCGTCGCGCTCATCGGCGGCCGTCCGCTCGGCAAAGGCCGCTTCCTCGCCAGCGCCTTCCGCCTCAGCCGCCACCTGCTCGACCACCCCGTCGCCGCCCTCATGTTCGACGACATGGTCGCGCACCTCGCCGGTTCGTAGTAGGCGCTTCAGCGCCCTACGGTTCGTAGTAACCGACGCGTGCGCCGGTTACTACGAACCGCCTCGCCTCCCCATATTTCCCCAATCCCCCCACTATGCCCTATACTGTACTTGTAGAAATTTCGCGCAATCCCAACCCGCTCCTGGAGGGTCCCATGCTCATCGGCCACGGCGCGCCCGGCAGCTACCTCAGCGACCAGGCTGTCCGCCAGATCGTCTCCGACGCGGCTGACGCGCTCGCGCCCGCCGGCAAGCGCATCCTCGCCATCATCCCTGACGGCACGCGCACCATGCCCATGCCGCAGATGTTCCGCCTCTTCGCCGAAACCATCGGCTCACGCGCGGCCCGCCTTGACTACCTCATCGCGCTCGGCACCCACCAGCCCATGACCGACGCGCAACTCACCCACCTCCTCGGCCACCCCGTCGAAGGCGGCAGGTGCGGCGACAGCATCATTCACAACCACCTCTGGGCCGACCCCGCCACCTTCGCCACCATCGGCGCCATCCCCGCGGCCGAAATCGAGGCCATCAGCAACGGCCTCTTCTCGCAGGAAGTCGTCGTCCGCCTCAACAAGCTCATCTACGACTACGACCAGCTCATCATCTGCGGCCCCGTCTTCCCGCACGAAGTCGTCGGCTTCAGCGGCGGCAACAAGTACTTCTTCCCCGGCATCGCCGGCCCTGAGATTATTAACTTCACCCACTGGCTCGGCGCGGTCATCACCTGCCCGGCCATCATCGGCGCGGGTTACACCCCCGTGCGCGCCGTGATCGACCGCGCCGCCGGCTTCATTCCCGTGCCCACGGCCTGCTTCAGCCTCGTCGTCACCCACGGCGGCCTCCACGGCCTCTACTACGGCTCCGCGCAGGATGCCTGGCAGGCCGCCAGCGCACTCTCGTCGCAGATCCACATCCAGTGGCTCGACAAGCCCGTCCGCCGCGTCCTCTCCGTCATGCCCACGCTCTACGACGACATCTGGACCGCGGCCAAGGGGCTGTACAAGACCGAACCGGCAGTCGCCGACGGCGGCGAAGTCATCATCTACGCGCCGCACATCGACGAGATCAGCTACACGCACGGCAAGGTCATCGACGCGGTCGGCTACCACTGCCGCGACTACTTCGTCAGGCAGTGGGACCGCTTCAAGGATCAGCCCTGGGGCGTCCTTGCCCACTCAACCCACCTGCGCGGCCTCGGCGAGTACGACCCCGTCACCGGCATCGAAACCTGCCGCATCAAAGTCACCCTCGCCACCGGCATCCCGCCCGAACGCTGCGCGGCCCTCAACCTCGGCTACCTCGACCCGCGCGAGATCAACCCCGCCGAGTGGGCCAACCGCGAGGACGAAGGCATCCTCTACGTCCCCCGCGCCGGCGAAATGCTGTACCGCATCCGTTCGTAGTAGCCGGCGCGCACGCCGCAGCTTCAGCGCTCGGTTCGCAGTAAGCGCACAGGCGCGAAAGCTGCGGCGTGCGCGCCGGCTACTACGAAACAACCAACGCCCGTAAAA
>CAZPTI010000375.1:0-4406 GCA_964588925.1 uncultured Anaerolineales bacterium
AGCATCTACTGGATCGCCGACCGGCTCCGCTTTGAGCGGCTGCTGCTCTCTCTGGTTCCGGCGACAAACCGCACCCGCGCGCGGACTGTCTGGCAGCGGTTGGAGGAGGGCGTCGGCGCGTATATCCGCAGCGAGGTCGTCCAGGGGTTGATCGCCGCCGTGATGCTGGCGCCGATGTTTTCCCTGCTTGATCTCCGCTATCCCGTCTTCTGGGCGCTCGTCGGCGCGCTGACCTGGTTCGTGCCCCTCGTCGGCGCGCTCATCTTCCTGATCCCGCTCTGGCTGATCACCTGGGTGCAGAACGGCCCGTTGACCGCAACCGCCGCGCTGGCCTACAGCATCGGCGTGTTCGCCTTTCTGGAGCTGGTCATCGAACGGCGCATGTACGCGTCCGAGGGTCGCAACAACATCCTCGTGCTCCTCGTGATGCTGGCAATGGCAGACGCATTCGGGCTGGTCGGGTTGCTGCTGGCGCCGCCGGTCGCGATGGCGATTCATATCTTCCTGACCCAGCTCATCACGCCGGTGATCGCGTCGACCGAACCGGAGACGCTTGCCCCGAACATCGAAGGGCTTGAGGAACGGCTGGAGGAGGTGCGCAACGTCGTATCCCAGTTGGAGGCCGGCAGCGCGCCGCGGCTTGCCAACATGACTGAACGCATGGCCCAACTTCTGCGCCAGGCGCGCGAGGCGTGAACCTGGCGCAATCAGAACGGTTAGCCACAGAGGCCGCAGAGCACCCGGAGGGCTTCTGAGTTCTCTCTGAGACCGCTGCGTCCTCTCTGGCTTAAGCGTTTTGACTGGCAACGAGCCTGTAGGACAACGCGCAGGCGCGACGCATCTTCTTCCTACAGAAGAAGGACACGCACGCCGATAGCATCTCTTGTCGCATTATGCTATACATGGCAGAAGCTTTACCGGAAGGAGTTGCAACAGATGAACGACGACGTTTTCGGCGGGATGTGGAAGCAGATTAAGGGCAACGTGAAGTCGGCATTCGGCAAGTTGACGGACGACGATCTGACCGAGATTGAGGGTGACGGCGAGCGCATGCTCGGCAAGCTCCAGGAGCGCTACGGCTACACCCGCGCCGACGCAGAGAAGGCGTGGAACGATTTCAAGGCCGGCATGAACCGCGACGCGGGCCGCGCGGAGAACGAGGCAGACGACGCGATCGACGATGCGAAGCGGGGCCTCCGCCGCGCGCTTGAATAGCCTGCGGGCAGTTCTTAATACATTGAAACGACGGGCGGAAGGCTTGCTTCCGCCCGTCGTTTCGCGTCCATGCGCTCTTTATGGCACAATATGAACGTAACGCAAGTTGCTAACTTGCGCCTTCGCCGGAGGAGCCAGTGGACATTCGGGCCTACAACAAAGAAGCCTGGGACCGCCAGGTTGCCGAAGGCAACCCCTGGACGCGTCCCGTCTCGCATGACATCATCGAAGCCGCGCGGCAGGGCCGCTGGACCGTCATCCTGACCGCGGTCAAGCCGGTTCCCGCGGCCTGGTTTCCGTCCCTGATGGGCCTCGACGTGCTCGGCCTCGCGTGTGGCGGCGGTCAGCAATGCCCGGTTTTCGCCGCGGCCGGCGCGCGCGTCACCGTCCTCGACAACTCGCCCGCGCAGCTCAGCCGCGACCGCGAAGTCGCGCACCGCGAAGGGCTCTCCCTCCGCACCGTCGAAGGTGACATGGCCGACCTCTCCGCGTTCGCCGATGAGTCGTTTGATTTGGTCTTCCATCCCGTCTCGAACGTCTTCGCGTCCAGCGTCCGCCCGGTCTACCAGGAGGCCGCGCGCGTCCTCCGTCGCGGCGGGGTGCTCATGGCCGGTTTCATGAATCCCGACATTTACATCTTCGACCGCGAGGCCATCGACCGCCGCGGCGTGCTCAAGGTCAAGTACCCGCTGCCCTACAACGACGCCGAACACCTGCCGCCGGACGAGTTGTCGCGCATGATCGAGCAGGGGTGGCCGCTGGAATACTCGCACTCGATGGAAGACCAGATCGGCGGCCAGTGCGATGCAGGGTTGGTTATCACCGCCTTCTACGAGGACCGCTACGCGCCGCAGGACGAGGACATCCCCTCGCGCTTCATGCCCTGCTTTTACGCGACGCGCGCCGTGAAAGCATGAGCCGGGTCAACGACTATCGCTAACTGCGCTTCGAGCGTCTACTCCGCCACCCCGACCTTGACGTCCAGTGGATCATGCGGGAAAATCTCGGCAAGAAGCGAATCGCAGGTCTCGGGATTCTCCCGTAGAGACTACCTTCCGCCACTCTGCGCCCTCTGTGGCAAAGAGACCCTGTGGCAAACAAGCTGTCGGTCCGGCAAACCGCCCATCTCATCGAAAAGGCTACCATGAAACCCACCTTCGACACCTACTACAACTACGCTCAACTCAACGAAGTTCTCGCCACGCTCGCCGCCGAGCACCCGAACATCATGCAACTGGCGGTCCTCGGTAAGTCGCACGAAGGCCGCGACATCCCCCTCGTCATCCTGACGAACAAGGCCACCGGCCCTGACCTCGAAAAGCCCGCCTTCTACGTCGACGGCAACATCCACGCGACCGAAGTCACCGGCTGCATGGCCGCGCTCATGTTCCTCAATCGCCTCGTCACCGGCTACGGCTCCGACCCGAAGGTCACGCGCGTGCTGGATGAGCAGGTTGTCTACATCGTCCCGCGGCTCAACCCCGACGGCGCGGAGCTGGCCCTGGCCGAGAAGCCGCGCTACATCCGCTCCGGCTCCCGCCCCTACCCCCTCACCGAGAAGCAGGACGGGCTCCACGCGGAGGACATCGACGGCGACGGGCGCATCCTCCAGATGCGCCTCCCCGACCCCGCGGGCGACTGGAAGGTCTCCGACCGCGACCCGCGCCTCCTGATCAAGCGCGGCCCCGACGAGGAAGGCGGTCAGTACTACCGCCTCTTCGACGAGGGCTTGATCGAGAACTACGACGGCCACATCATCAAGGATGCGCCGGCCCTCGCCGGGCTTGACTTCAACCGCAACTTCCCCGGCGCGTGGCGGCCCGAGGGTGAGCAGCGCGGCGCGGGCGACTATCCCGCCTCCGAGCCGGAGATTCACGCCGTCGTCGACTTCATGGCGAAGCATCCCAACGTCTACGGTGCGCTCACCTACCACACCTTCAGTCGCGCCATCCTCCGCCCCTACGGCGCGAAGTCCGACGACGAGATGGACGCCAACGACAAATGGGTCTTCGAGGCCATCGGCGAGCGCGGCACGGCGCTCACCGGCTATCCGAGCGTCTCCGTCTACCACCACTTCCGCTACCACCCGAAAGAGGTCATCACCGGCGTCTTCGACGACTGGCTCTTCGACCACAAGGGCGTCTTTGCGTTCACCGTGGAGTTGTGGGACTTGCCCACCGCGGCCGGGTGTGAGGAGAAGAGCAAAGAGAAGAAGTTCATGGACTGGTTCCGCAAGCACCCGGTCGAGGACGAGTACAAAATCCTCGACTGGGTTAACGGGAACTGCCCGGATGCGCTCGTCGCGTGGTACGAGTTCGATCACCCGCAACTGGGCAAGGTCGAGCTGGGTGGCTGGAACGCCATGTACTCCTGGCGCAACCCGCCGCACGCCCTGCTCGAAGCCGAATTGAGGCCGCAGGCCGAATTCGCGCTCTCCTTCGCCTCCCTCGCGCCGCGGCTTGCCTGGCGCGAAGTGAAGGTCACGCCGCTCGGCGAAGGCGCGTATCACGTCCTCGCCGTCGTGGAAAACACCGGCTTCCTCCCCACCTACGTCTCCCAGCGCGCGCAGCAGATGAAGGCGGTCCGCCCGGTCCGCTTCGAAATCGACCTGCCCGAGGGCGCAGAACTCGTCGGCGGCAACCGCAAGGTGGAGATCGGCCAGCTTGAAGGCCGCTCCAACAAGATGGAGGTGTCGAACCTCTGGGCCGGCTCCCCCACCGACAACCGCGGCAAGGCCGAGTGGGTCGTCCGCGCGCCGTCAGGCGCAACCATCACGGTAGCCGCCCTCTCCGAGCGCGCCGGCGCCATCCGCCGTACTGTTGAGCTTGCCTGACGGGCTGCGGCAGTTACAGATGTAACCCAAAACCCCTCCGCAGATTATGCGGATTCCGCCGGTTCCGGCCTAAACAAAAGGCAATCTGCGTAATCTGCGTAATCTGCGGATCGGTCGTTTGGCGCATCGGACTTCCTGGAATTTTTGAAATCCCCTTGACATCCATTGCGAACATATGTTATAGTCAAGATAGTGGAACAAAAAAGCGATCGCTCCTTAACACCCCTCGGTTGCATAGTCGCCGCGTTGCGCGCCCGGGACTCATAATTTGCCCCCTCTTTGCGGAGGCGTGCGCATCATCGTCGCCAAAATCGACGCGTTCGCGCGAAAATCGTTGCGCGAAATCGCGCAAAACCCG
>CAZPTI010000376.1:0-4381 GCA_964588925.1 uncultured Anaerolineales bacterium
TGACGAAGGAGAAGACTAGCCGTGCCTGAGCCCGCCCTCAATGCCGTCGTGGCCCTGCGGACCGAGATTTCGCCGTGGTTGATTATCCTGCGCGTGGTGCCGGATGGGTGGCAGTTGCCGGCGTTTCAGCCGGGGCAGTTTGCCGTGCTGGGGCTGCCGGGCTCCGCGCCACGGTGCGCGATGTCGGAGCCGGAGGACCCGCCGCCCGCCGATCCGGGCAAGCTGATCCGCCGGGCGTATTCGGTGGCGTCGTCGTCGTTGACGCGCGAGTACATGGAGTTTTACGTGGCGCTGGTCACGTCGGGCGCGCTGACGCCACGGCTGTTTGCCCTTAACATCGGCGACCGGGTGTGGCTGGGGACGAAGATCACGGGCATGTTCACGTTTGACCAGGTGCCTGAGGATCAGAACGTCGTGATGATCGCCACGGGCACGGGCCTGGCGCCGTACATGAGCATGCTGACCACGCACCTGACCTGCGGCGCGCCGCGACGATTCGCCGTGCTGCACGGGGCAAGGCATTCGTGGGATCTGGGCTACCGGTCGGAGCTGCTGACGCTCCAGCACCTGTGCAAGAACCTGAGCTACCATCCGGTGATCAGCCGCCCGCAGAGCGAGCCGGTCGCGTGGCCGGGGCAGGTGGGGTACGTGCAGGATTTGTGGAAGGGCGGCGCGATCGAGCAGAAATGGGGGTTCGCGCCTTCGCCGGAGAACACGCACGTCTTCCTGTGCGGCAGCCCGCAAATGATCGACGACACGGTTGCCCTGCTGCAAGGCGAGGGTTACAAAGAGCACACTAAAAAGGAAGCCGGCCAGATCCACGTTGAGCGGTACTGGTAGGCAATAGAACACACGCAATGCAAGTGAGGGCGACGAAAGGTCGCCCTTGCCACGTCTAAACCGCAACACCCGTATGGTCGACGCGCGCTCTTACGCTGGCGCGACGCCGTTCCTACATCCAGGAGGTTTTTCTCATGCCTGTAACGGTTGAAACTCCCCTTGAGAAATGGGCCGGAACGGTCCGACCCGTCATCGTGGGCGCCACCGCTGCCGATGGCGGCACCCGCGCGAAAGCCGCCGCGATTGGCGGACAGGCCACGCTGCCGTTCCTCGGCTTCGAGGGCAAAGCGCCCAATCAGCCGCTTGTGGCGGTGGAAGTGTGGAACCGCAACCCCGGCGAGGAGTGGTCGGCCGCGCTGAGCCAGGCGTGGGGCGACGCGCTGAACGACCCGGCGCTGTGGGCGAAGGCGGCTGAGGCGGCGGGCGCGGACATCATCTGCCTGCGCTTCTTCCAGACCGATGCGGCGGGGAACAAGATCACGGCTGCCGCCGCGCGCTCGACGCTGCGCTGCGTGCTCGAAGCGTGCAAGCTGCCGCTGATCGTCCTCGGCCCCGGCCAGGCGGAGCTGGATAACGAAGCGCTCGTCGCGTGCGCGGAAGAGGGCGCGGGCGAGAAGCTGCTGCTCGGGCCGTGCGAGGATAAGAATTACCGCACCATCGTCGCAGCCGCCATGGCGAACGGCCACCTCGTCACGGCCAAGACGCCGATGGACGTCAACCTCGCCAAGCAGCTCAACATCCTGATCCACGACATGGGGATGCCGATGGAGCGCATCGTCATCGACCCGACCACCGGCGCGCTGGGCTACGGCATCGAGTACGGCTACAGCGTGATGGAGCGCCTGCGGCTGGCCGCGTTGCAGGGCGATGGGATGACCCAGCAGCCGATGATGGTCACGCCGGGCGAAGAGGCGTGGCGCGCGAAGGAAGCGCGCGCAGCCGAGGGCGTGCCCGCGACATGGGGCGACTGGGCGACGCGCGCAGTGAACTGGGAAGCCATGACGGCGGCTGCGCTGGTCGAGTCGGGCGCGGACGTGGTGGTGCTGCGGCATCCCGAATCGGTGCGGCGGATCAAGCTGATGATCGGCGCCCTGGCGGCGTAAAAGGAGCGTATAACATGGCCCTGAGCGGTCTTGAAATCTATAAGCTGCTGCCGGGAAGCAGCAAGGACCCTGCCGAGAAGGCGCACGGCAACTGCAAGGAATGCGGGTTCCCCACCTGCCTTGCGTTTGCGATGAAGCTGGCCGCCAAGCAGGCGGACCTGTCCTCCTGCAAGTACGTCAGCGAGGATGCCAAGGCGAAGCTGTCGGCTGCCGCCGCGCCGCCCATCCGCCTGATCACGCTGGCCGCCGACGGTCGCACGGTGAAGGCGGGCAACGAGACGGTGCTGTTCCGCCACGAGAAGACGTTCTACAACCCGGCGGGCGTGTTCGCGCGTGTGCTGGATACGATGCCGGCGGCGGAGATTACGGCGCTGGCGAAGGCCGTGGCGGAGTACAAGGTCGACTACGTCGGCATGTCGCTGCATCTGGACGGGCTAGCCGTGGAGTGCGCGTCGGGCGACCCGACCGCGTTTGCGCTGGCCGTGGCGACGGTGAATGCGGCTGTCACCCTGCCCTTGATCCTCATGAGCGAGGACCCGAAGGCGCTTGAGGCTGGCGTCGCCAAGATGAATGGCGTCAAGCCGCTGCTGTGCGCGGCGACGGCGGCGAACTGGGAAGGCATGGCGGCTGTGGCGAAGGCTGCGGGCGCGCCGCTCGTGGTGCGGGCCGAGACGCTGCAAGGGCTGGCCGAGCTGACCGAGAAGCTGGTCGCTGCGGGCGTGGAGGACCTGGTGCTCGATCCGGCGGCGCGCGCGTTCGGGCCGTCGCTGGCCGCGCTGACGCAACTCCGCCGCCTGGCGCTGAAGAAGAATTTTAAGCCGCTGGGCTACCCGGTCATCGCGTTCCCGTACCTCGGGACGGCCGAGCCGGGGATGGAGATGCTGCTGGCCGGGCAGCAGGTGGCGAAGTACGCCGGGTTCGTCGTGCTGAGCAAGTTCGAGCCGGCGGAGGTTTACCCGCTGCTGGTGCTGCGCGCCAACCTGTTCACCGACCCGCAGAAGCCGATTCAGGTGGAGCCGGGCATCTACGAGATCAACAAGCCGACGGCGGATGCGCCGGTGCTGGTGACGACGAACTTCTCCATCACGTACTTTGCTGTGGCGAACGAGATGGAGTCGAGCGGGCAACCGGCGTGGCTGATCGTGGCGGATGCGGAGGGCATGAGCGTGCTGACTGCATGGGCGGCCGGCAAGTTCGATGCGGAGAAGATCGCGAAGGCCGTGAAGGGTGCGAGCGTGGCGGAGAAGGTGAACCATCGCAAGGTGGTGATTCCGGGCCACGTGGCCGTGCTGATGGGCGAGCTGGAAGAGGAACTGCCGGGCTGGCAGATCAAGGTGGGGCCGCGCGAGGCGGTGGATTTGCCGAGGTTCTTGAAGACGGCCTGGTAAGGGTGATGGTTGTGAGCAGACCGGCTCGAAAGGGTCGGTCTGCTCTGTGAGGGTTACTGCATGTTCGGGCGTGATTTTCTGGATATGATTCGCGCTTTGAATGCCAACGATGTTCGATACCTGATCGTTGGGGGTTATGCAGTTGCCTTCTACGGGCACCCGCGCTATACCAAAGACCTGGATGTGTGGGTTGAGATAGCCGAAGACAACGCGCAACGGCTTGCGCAAGCACTGGCCGACTTTGGTTTCGGTGCTTTGCGAGTGACCGCTAAGGATTTCCTGCAGGAGGGCGCAGTTGTTCAGCTTGGCTATCCTCCCAACCGAATTGATCTCATTACATCTGTCGACGGGATTGATTTTGCCCAGTGTTACGAGGCCAGGGTAGAGGCACTCTTTGACGATGTCAACGTCAACTTCATCAACCTGGAAAATCTGAAAAGGAACAAGGCAGCTTCTGGCCGACTTCAGGACCTTGCCGATCTTGAGGCGCTCCGTAAGCGAGGGAAGCGCAATGACCGAAGAAAGAGGAATCGCTAAGGTCGTCAGACGGAGTCACTTGCGCAAAGAGTCAAGCGATTTCGAGTACTGGCAGACGCAACCGCCGACTGCGCGCCTTGCTGCTCTTGAGGAGATCAGGCGGGAGTATCACCTGTGGCGCTATGGCGGAGAGCCGCCGTTTGAGCGCGTCGCATGCGTCATCAGCAAGAACGGGAAGGTCATCCGGCACGTGGGGCGTAAGTAGTTGACTGCGTCGTCTCATCTGAATGCGAGGGGAGAGATGCCAGCCAAGAACGTTGTGCCGATTAAGGTGCGGGTTCACCCGGATAAGATCAAGCGCCTTCGAGAACGCGCAAAGCAGGAAAAGGTTAGCATGAGCGAGCTTGTTCGGCGAGGATTGGACAAGGTTTTGCGCGACGACGCGCAAGAGAGTGACTGCCAACAAAGCAAATAGTTCGTGTATTTTCTCCCAAATCTGATCAGGGTCATGGCCTTTTGGCGCGCCTGGCGGTATGCTGCTCTTGTCGCGAATTGTGTCGCGACGTCACCCTG
>CAZPTI010000377.1:0-4371 GCA_964588925.1 uncultured Anaerolineales bacterium
CGAGTCATCCGCGCAGGACTGGATGGCCTGGACGCGGCTGCGGATCGTGCGGTAGAAGCGACGCCCGCGCAAGTGGTTGGCGCGGCGTGCGGCGGCGCTCGCCGTGCGCGGGCCGAATAACGCAATCATGTAGATCCTGTCGGAAAAGGACGCGTCGTTACCGACGCCCAGACTTAGTGCGGTCACGGAACCGGCACGGTCACGAGCCACGCGGGGAAGCCCTGCTGGTCGGTGACCACCGCTTCCTCCGGCCGCGGCGTGATCTCCATACGACAACCGGAGTCGCCCACGAACATCATGCCGCGGACGTACAAACGGATTTGGCGCAGGCCAGGACGCGGCGTGGCGGCCAACGTCAGTTCCTCGGTGAAGTCCGCTTGCCACGGCATGATGCGGGACTCAGCCACAGGGTAACTAAGCGCGGCGGTTTGCCTGCAATCACTATCGAAGAGGAGCGCGCGATTGCAGGCAGTGCGCGGGCCGAGGACCCATGCGCGCGGATTGTCACTCCCGCAGTTAGCGGGGTTGGGCGCCTGGATCGGCGCGTCCGAGTCAAGGATGCGCAGGGCGGTCACGTCGGGAGAGGAGACCACGAGCGAGCCGCCGCGAGGCGCGCCGCGGCCGATGTTGGTGAGGGAGACGCGGATCGCGTCCGCGGTTTCAGCGACGATGGTCGTCGAGGGAACAGGGCCGCTCCGTGTCAGGATAAAATCGCTTGAGACCGCCGTATTGAGCAGTTCCGGGTCGGCTTCTTCCGGATCAACATAAACCATCGAGCTAAGCTCGCGGTGCCACACCGCGACCGACAGGTTACCCAGAGGCAGATGCTCCGACAAGGGGTATTCGACAAGGAACTGTCCCGCCGCATCCGTCTTGATGGGAAAAGAATCGACCAGGACGCCCTCGCCGGACGGAGTGGGTCTGTAGAGCCCAACCGAAACGACATCGTTGGCCGGCAGTCCCTGCCCGGAGACGAACATGGAGTGACCGATGGTCAAGACCGGCGTAGGGCTGAAACTATCCTGAAAGACAACATCGAAGGGCGAATGGGGCGATGCCGGGCTAAGCCGTATCAGATAATTGTTCGATTCCGCGATGTCAGTTATCTGCACTGGGATGGCAAGACGATGCGACGACCCCTCAACGATCAACTCCCAAACACCGGGTTGCTCGTGATCAGGCCACCACAACCCGACGAGCGCGTACGTCGTCATAAAGTTCCCCGCTTCGTGACGCACTTCGATCTGGGGGCCGACATAGAAGGATGACGTGTACACGCGTCCGTCAGGGCTGCGGAGCGTGGCGCGATACGGCGCGAAGGCGGACAAGCCGTACGCGCACACGATCGCGCTCTTCGATGTGCTGTGTGCGATGACTAGCGTCGGTCGAGCCACGCGGAACGAAGGAGATTGACACGCCACTCCCCCTCCAGCCCCTCCTCCGTATCCGACAGTCCTCGGCATGAAAGCGCGCGAAGAATCCACCTGGATCAGCGTCCGCAGTTCCGGCCCGAACGGAATGCCCGTGGGGTCTGCCAGCCGCCAGACGGTCTCATACCTGCCGCGCAACAGGGGCGCAGTGATGACAAGACGGATGCTCACCTCGTCTTTCGCTTTAATAATGACGTTAAGCATCTGGGGGGATGCGTTGCCGAGCGGCAGACCGGATTCCAGGACGATGCGATAGTCCTTGCTCCAGTCGCATGACCCGATATTGCGCACTCGCCACCACTTGGTGAACTGTTCGCCAGGACGCATGGGCAGGGGCGGAGTACTCTCATGAGAAACCAACATTGCGTCGTTGCAGGGTTCATGTGGCGCGCTTCCTTCTGTCTCGGCGCTGCGAACCCCAAGAAACGAGACCAGGATGACCCCAATGATTACCCCAAGAGTTCTCCCCACCTTCATGCTCCCTCCAATCGCAACAACCGCGCAAAGTCGCTGCTTTCTCGGCTCAAGGGTGCTGACGTTATCGGGTCGGCACTGCGTTCAGAACGTCTGCCGGGCACTTGTTAGACTCCACCGATGCCTTAAGCCGCGCCTGCATGGCTTCCGTGCGAATCCTCTCTGCCACGACCTGACCCGCGCTGCGCAAAGCTTCGCACGCCGCGTCTTGCTTGCCAAGCATCGTCAGAGCGTCGGCCAGATCCATGTAGTGCGCAACCTTACGTGCCGGGGAGTCCAGGCTGATGGCTGATTCGAACTGCTTCTGAACCTCCTCAAACCGCCCGCGTTCGGCCGCGATCAACCCTTGCAAAGCGTACGACTCTGCCGCCCACGCGCGGAGCGCAGGCACCACATCGCCTTGCTTTGGTTGATATGCGTCGATGACGGTCTGCGCGAGATCTTTCGCGCGGTCCAACCAGGACTTTGCGCTCGGGTCCATAAGATATTGAAGGAAAGCGATCTGCGCCCGGTAAAAGGCCAACTTCTGGGGGATTAGCGCGCCGGGTGGCGCAGGCATAGCCTCCACTGCGTCGTACAGACGCGTCGCTTTATTGATCTGGGTGAGATCCACCGGACTCGAGGTATCTGCTGATCCCGACGAAGCCACGGGGTTCCTTAACCCCCAAATGCCGTGAACGTACAATGCGTTCGCAAGCGCCAACTCAACGCGCGCGTTAACGGCGCCGACGGCCTTTGCGCTCTCACGCGCTTGCTCGTACGCCGTTTCGGCCTTGTTCAGTGAGCGCAGATCGTCTTCGTTGCTGGCCTGGCGCAAATAGGCATTGCCAAGCATCAGATAGGCCACATCGCGACCCTCGCCATCCATCAGCTCGTTTGCCGCAGCCTGGAAGTGGGTTATCGCCATTGCGAAGTTATCGCGCGCATACTCTGCGAGCCCCAGCGTCAGGAAGGCGAGCGCGCGAGCGCGGTTTTGTATCGCGTGCCGTCCGCCCTGGAAGTCCTCGGAGGTGACGGGCAGCGTGACCGAGATCGGACGGCCAAGCTCATGACTGCCGGTTAACTCGTTCACCTGCTCAAAGCCGGTGTAGTTGACGTAGAACTCGGGGAAGAACATGGGGCCGCTGACCGTGTCCGAAATGACACCGTAGATCACCACATGGGCGTTTATTTGATTGGCAAGCCGGCTCGCGGCCTCGGCTCTTGCAGCAGCGTTCTTTCCTGGGAGAGCGCACGCGGTGTCCGGCCCGCGCACGTTTAGTTTTGCCCCTACACCTTGCTTCTTCCACCCATCGGCGAGCGCGTTCGCAACCAGCGCATGCGTTTCCTGCGCCAACGCCCCGCCTCGTCCGTCGCGCATCACGCGACCCGTGGAATCGAGACTCGTAAACGGCGTCATGAGAATGTTGAAGCTGCCTGCAGTGCCCTCCATCGGATACGGCCATACGCACTTGATTAGCGGAACATTGCTGCGGATCTTCTGCTCGAGTGCCTGTATGTCCAGCAAGAGCGCAATCGCGCCCAGGACAGCAATACATGCAGCGAACAACTTACCGAATCTCCTGCCGACTTCAACGAGTTTGCAAAACCACTCAGGCTTGCGCTTCGCTGTGATCTCCGACCCAATGTGGTCCATTGCCTTGCGCTCAGCTTTTGCCGGCTTGAGAGGCGCCGGGTGGTTGGACGGCGCGGCCGAGGCCTCCAGAGCGCGTTCCGAGTTGAGTGGCGTCGGTGCATTCGACGAAGCGTCAGGGCGCAGGCGGACCAATTCAACCTGTTCTGAGCGAATCAGGTAGCCGAGGCCATCCGCGCTGTCGTGAAGCAGTTCCAGAGGCGCATCCGCCAACGGCTGGGACTGCGGGAGCGAAACCACGAGCCGTAGACGCGCGTCGCAGGCTTTCGCCTTCTTGAGCGCCTCGCGAAAGAATCCGTCAATGGGTGTGGGGAAAAGGTAGCTGAAGAGACGCGCGCCAAAGGCCTGAGCTTCGGGCAAGTCAACCCGGTCCGACCGCAGCCAGGTCCACGCGGCATCTAACTCTGCTGGCGTGAACTTCGGCGTCTCATGCGAGACGCCATTGGTTTTGATGTGACCATCAAACTCCGCTTTAACGTAATGCCCACCAGAAGACTGCGACTCGACCGTCACGATAAATGAATAATGCTCCATTGCGCCCTCGTTCGTCATCCCGCTCAGATGGCCGCATAAGCTGGCAGAAACAAGGGAACGATTTTTCCGAATGCAAACAGCACCGCGTATATATTACATTTGAGCTTGGTTTGTCAAATATATTAATCTAAATCTGTCCATTAAAACAGAAAGCCCTGCGTGCGTTTCGCAGGGCTCCGAGTGCAGTGAGTGCAGTCTACACAACCGCGGCGCGCAGCGCCTCCACCTTTTTCGCAAGGCCGCTTTCGAGCCGGTCGAACGCCTCCGCAAAGAGGCGCACGCCGTCCCTGAGCAGTTCGT
>CAZPTI010000378.1:0-4361 GCA_964588925.1 uncultured Anaerolineales bacterium
CGACAAGGAGCTGATGAACCAGGTCGTCAAGTGGATCGGTCGCACCTATCGCGAGAGCATGGGGTGGGCGGTCGAGAACGGCACGCCTGGCTCGGTCAAGTGGAACCACGACACTGGCTCCGGCCCCATCCGCAACTTCACCGCGTCAACCCTTCCCGGAATCGAGCAGATCGACGGGCGCAACCTGTTCGAGTTGATGCTCCAGGAGCGCGACACGTGCAACGCCTGCCCGGTGCGCTGCAAAGTCGTCGTCGATTATGACAAAGACCCGCGCTACAAGGTGTCGGGGCGCTTCGGCGGGCCGGAATATGAGAGCATTGGCGGGCTGGGCACGCTGTGCGCAGTGACCGATCCCGTTGCGGTGGCGAAGGCCAACGAGTTGTGCGCGGCTTACGGGCTGGACACGATCTCGACCGGGGGGACCATTGCCTTTGCGATGGAGTGCGGGGAGCGCGGCCTGCTGACGCCGGACCCCGTCGACGGCTTCATGCCCTGCTTCGGCGACGGCGACTCGCTTGTCGCGGCGGTGGAGCGGATCGCGCTGCGCCGCGGGCTGGGCGACCGGCTGGCCGAGGGGAGCGCGCGCCTTGCGCAGGAGATTGGCCCGGCCGCAGCCGAACTGGTCGTCACGACGCGCGGGCAGGAGCTGCCCATGCACGACCCGCGGCTGAAAAACGCATTCGGCCTCGGCTACGCGCTCTCGGCCACCGGCGCGGACCACGAACACAACATGGACGACACGTTCGTCAACAACGCCGGCTCGCCCAACTGCGCGCGGCTTGCTGCCCTCGGCATCCCGACGCCCCTGCCCCTCTTCGGCCTCGACCCGGTCAAAATCCAGGCATTCATCTATGAGACCGCGTTTATGAACTTCATGGACTGCGCGGTCATCTGCCACTTCTACCCGTACGAGTACCACCACCTCGTCGACGCGCTCAACGCGGCGGCCGGGTGGGACATCACGCGCGATGAGATCGTGCAGACCGGCACGCGCGTCGTGACGATGGGGCGCCTGTTCCTGCTGCGCGAAGGCTTCACCGCGCAGGACGACGCGCTGCCCCCGCGCATGTTCCAGCCCCACGCAGACGGCCCGATTGCAGGCAGGGCGCTAACCCCCGAAATGTTGGCCGGGGCGCTGCGCACGTACTACGAGCTGATGGGTTGGAATGAGGCGGGGGTGCCGCGCGCGGAGAGCCTTGCCCGGCTGGGTCTCGCGCAACTGGCCTGACAGCAGAATGACAGGAGTGGAGGCTTCAGCCGGATCCTCCGGCTAAAGCCCTCGAGTCCGAACCTGAAGGCGGTGTCAGCTGGCCTGCGACATGGCGACGCGACGCAACCGCAGCGTAGAGAGCCAGATGCGGAGAGCGATGTCTTTCAGAGCCGGCGAGCAGTCCGCCTCGGCGAACGACACCTGTCCGGCAAGGCGCGCCCACATCGGCGGGAAGCCCGCCAGCATCTGAGCGATGCTTCCGCCTTCGTCCGCGGCCAGATAACGCACGGACGCCACGCCCGCGAATGCGCTACGGATGACGCACATGGGGCACGGTTCGAGGGACGTGACGAGGGTGTAGCCGGTGAGCGGGCCGCTGCCCTTTCGCCGGTCTTCGTACTGCGTGAGCACTTCCATCTCCGCGTGGCGGTCGCTGCGGTAGTATGGCCTGAACACCTGGTTGTGCGCCCGCTCGACCACCTGGCCGTCGGGATCGACGAGGACCGCGCCGATTGCGCCATTGCCGGAGCGCGCGGCCAGCACCGCCTGCTCAACGGCCAGCGCGGCCCACTGGTCGTCTAAGCGCAGAGGATCAGGCGCAAACGAGCGCAGCATGGCTTCAATCTGGTCGAGGTCCAGCGGTGCGACGTCTTCTGTCATGGCGGCTTTCTCCTGTCAGTTATCTGAAGCCAACATATCACTGCTTACGCGGCTTGTCAACTGCGAATTGATAATCAGGCCGTAATTTAATCACCACTTGACAAAGACAGGCGCGTGTTGTATGCTGGCAGCGCCATTGTCTCAATATGCCGAAGAAGCGAACGGAGGACGTAATGCTCAGTGTCAATGCGGAAGCGATGAAGATCGTCCGACAAATCCTCGCCTCACCTGAGGCTCTCGGAGTGGCAGTCTCCCGCTTCGCCAACGGCTGCACCGTCATCGACATGGGCCAGCGTGCGCCGGGCGGCTTCCTTGCCGGCAAGTATTTCACGCTGGTCACGCTCGGCGGGCTGGGCGAAGTCTCCTTCGAGAGCTTCGCGCTGGGCCACCGTCGCTTGCCCGCGATTCGCGTGATGGCCGACCGGCCGTTGGAATCGTGCATGGCATGCCAGGTGGCGGGCTGGCGGCTGGCCGACGAGCCGGACGCGCCCATCCTCTCCGGCCCCGCGCGCACGCTCCGCAATCCCCCCGATCACCACGTCGAGACGACGGGCTACCGCGACGACCACCACGAAGGGGTCGTAACGGTGCAGATGTCGCGCCTTGTCACCGAGGAGATGGCTGCGGAGATGGCCCGACAGTGCGGGCTCGCACCGGAGAACCTTTACATCCTCTCGTCCCGCCATGCCTGCATCGTCTCGACTGTGCAGGTGCCCGCGCGCGGCATCGAAACCACCATGCACCGCCTCGCGCTCGAGGACTTCGACGTGCGCTGCATTCAGCACGCAAGCTGCTGTGCGCCGATTCCGCCGCAGATCGACGACGACCTGACCGCGATGGGCCGCATCAACGATGCGCTCTACTACGGCGGCGAAGTGCATTTGTGCGTCGACGCGCCGGATGACCTGCTGGCAGAGTTGACGCCGAAAGTGGTCAGCGAGGTGTCGCCGCTGGCGCGGCGGCCGTTCGGCGTGCTGTACCGCGAGGCGAACTACGACTTCCACGAAATTCCCCACAAGGCGCACACGCCCGCCGTGCTCCACATGACGAACGTCAACAGCGGCCACACCTTCTCGGCGGGGCACTTCGACACCGAGGTGCTCGAGCGCTCGTTCTTCGGCGGCAAGCTGGTGTGAGGCGACGGCGGATAGGCGCCTGACGGAGGGCCGCATGGGTGTTTTTGACGGACAGGTGGCGTTGGTGACGGGCGCGTCGCGCGGCATCGGCCGCGCGGTGGCGGTTAGATTTGCGCAGGACGGCGCGCGGGTCGCCGTGAACTACCGCTCAGATACAGCAGGCGCGGCGGAGACGGTTGAGCAGATCAGGACGCTCGGCGGAATAGCTGAGCCGATGCAGGCCGACATCGCGCAGCCGGACGAGTTGGAGCGCATGGTCGCGTGCGTGGAGGACGAGTTGGGGCCGATTGAGGCGCTGGTCAACAACGCCGCAGCCTTCAACCGCTCGCACTTCCTCGACCTGACGCTCGCCGATTTCGACGCGGTGTGGGCGACCAACGGCCGCGGGGTGTTCTACCTGAGCCAGCTTGTCGCCCGGCGCATGGTAAGCCGCGGGCACGGGGCCATCGTCCACATCAGCTCACTGCTGGCGCAGCAAACCATTGCGGGGCGCACCGCCTACGCGGCCAGCAAGGGCGCGGTGGAGAGCCTGACGCGCGCGATGGCGCTTGACCTCGCGCCCTACGGCGTGCGCGTTAATGCCGTCGCGCCCGGCCTGATCCGCACGGAGGCGCTGCTTGCCGGCTTCCCGACCGAAGAAGGGCAAAGCCTCATGCAGCAGTACATCCCGTGGCAGCGGTTCGGCCGCCCGGAGGAGCTTGCGGAGGCGGTTTTCTTCCTCGCCTCGCCCGCGGCGAGCTACATCACCGGCGCGCTCCTTCCAACGAACGGCGGTCTGGGCGTGCTGGAGGCCGGGCCGCGCGCGGCGAAGCCGTCGTAGAAGCGCCAGAACCGCTTGCTTTTTATGCGCGTTCGGTTACACTGCGCCGACCATGAGCACACGCCAGCCTGGGTCCGCAACGATCACTGTCGAAGTGCGCTTCTTCGGGCGGATGGAAGACTTCACCCGGCGGGCGCCCCCTGCGGCGCTGCGCGATCTGCCGCGCGTCCAACTGCCCGAGGGCGCCACGGTCAACGACCTGCTCCGACTGCTCGGCGTCCCGACCGGCGCGGGGCGTCCGCTCGTCAGCGTGAACGGCTTCTACCAGCGCGACGACCCCACGCTCGCGGAGGGCGACCGGGTGCAGTTGTTACGGACAGTGGTTGGCGGATAACCTCTCCCCTTGCCCCCTCCCGCCACGAGGGGGAGAACAGGAAACGGGTATGCCGAGATTTGATTATGTAAGGGCGACGTCAGCCGCGCACGCGGTCGAGCTGATGAGCGACCCGCGTTACGTGAGCCGGCCCATCGCGGGAGGCACCGACCTGCTCGTGCTGATCCGCCACCAGAAGCCGAGCTTCGACCGCGTGGTCGA
>CAZPTI010000379.1:0-2949 GCA_964588925.1 uncultured Anaerolineales bacterium
GGCGAAGCACGGCGCGAAGCACAAGGTCATCATCACGGAGGCCGGGCTGGCGCGCATGTACCGCTATCCGCAGGACCCGGCCGGCGACGTCGGCTGGCTGTATCCCGGCGAGCCGATCCCGGAGCAGCAGTACTGGGAGTCGCTCCAGTGGTACAACGGCCAGATGGCGCAGGATGATTATGTCATGGGCGCGTGCCTGTTCAACGTGGGGCACAGCGGCCGGTGGGAGACGTTCCGCCACCTGGGGCAGGACAACGAGCAGCGCCCGATCCTGCTGATGGACAAGATCGCCACGCTGCGGGAAGCAACGCCGCCGCCACCGCCTCCCCCGCCCCCTCCGCCTCCGCCGCCCGACGACACGCGCAGCGACCTCGCGAAGCGCGTGGACGCCGTGCAGGCCGCGATGCAGGCGGCTATCGCCTCGGCGGATGCCTTCACGCGCGACCTGGCAGCCTCGAAGGCGGCGCTCACCTCCGCAACGCAGGTCGCCGGGAGCGGGCCGAACGCCGAACGCGCGCGGCAGTCGCTCGCCCGCCTCGACGCGCTCGACGTAAAGCTGAACGCGCTCCCCGCTGACTCGCCGGTCGATAAAACGCAGGCGAAGGCGCAGATCGCATCCCTCCGCCAGCAACTGACCGCGCTCCTGCAAGCCATCGACGCGCTCGACCGCACGCGTGGCAGCCTGACCTCCTTGCAAACCCGCCAGGCCGCGCTCGACGCGAAGGCGGCTGAGGTGACGAAGACGAGGCAGCAGGCCAGCCAGGTGCTGGCGAACGCCAACAGGCTGGAGGCGGACATTGCCGCTGCCGAAGCTGTCGCCGCGCCGAGGTCGTTCGAGGCGTTTGCCGCTGCGATGGTCGAGGATGTGAGCGAGGAGCTCGCAAAGTCGGCGCAGGGCGCGTACCCGGCGCGTCCGCCCGGCGCGATCCGGCAAGTCATCATCCACCACACCGCCATGAACCCGAACGCCACGCCGCAGCAGGTCGCGCAGCACGCGATCCGCCGTGGCCGGCCCGCCATCCCGTATCACTACCTCATCACGGGCGACGGCACGGTCTATCGTACGCAGGGGCTCGACGTGAGGACGAACCAGTCGCGCGTGCTCGCCGTGGATGCGGAGGGCGTGGCGGTCGCGTTCGGCGGCGACTTCGACCTGGCCGTCCCGACGAGCGCGCAGATGGAAGCGGGCGCGAACCTGCTGGCCGACTTGCTGGCGCAGTTCGGCCTCGACGTGAACAGCATCGCCGGGCGCAATGAAGTGGAGCGCGGGACGACCTCGCCGGGGATGCAGTGGTCGCAGGGGGTGCGCTGGCGAGATGAACTGATCGCGAGGGTGGCGGAACGGCTTTCGACCCCCGGCGGGATGCGGCAACCCTAAGTGGGGACGCGACGAACCACAGATTACGCAGATTACGCAGATTCTTTTTTGGCCCTGAGAATCATCTGCGTAAATCGGCGTAATCTGCGGTTCGTTGCGTCCTATCGCTCTTGCGCGCAATTTGACATCCGCCGCGATGCCGCTATAATGCCGCCAACGTAACGGAGAATACACAAGAGATGAACCTTCTGTCCAAGCGCTCCAAGTCCAAGAAGCCTTCCCTCGCCTGGGACGGCCGCTGGCGCTTGGGGTAGCCGACAGAGCACCCGCAGACCAGAAGCCCTGCCAGGCGACATGCCAGGCGGGGCTTTTTATTTCGGTTCGTATCCGGTTCGTAGTAGGCGCTTCAGCGCCCCGTAACTGCAGGAGAAACACATGCAGCTCAAGACAAAGCGCGGCGCAAAGCAGATGACAGGCTGGCCGGACTGGAGGTTCGGATAGGCTGCTGACGCGCGCGCATTCGCGTTCCGCTCGCAACCCCTTCCGCCCCGGTCGGCGGAGGGGGTTTTGTTTTTAACCACACTGATACAAGGAGTTATCACCATGATTCTTGAAGCGCTCTGTCCCGAATGCGAAGGCAACGTCTCCCTGCGCGACCCCATGCAGGGCGAAATCGTCCCGTGCGCCTCATGCGGCGCTGACCTGGAGGTGATCGGGCTGGCCCCGTTCACGCTGGACCTTGCGCCCGAAGAGGCGGAGGACTGGGGAGAATGACGCGCGTTGCCGTGATCGCCTCGCGCATTCGCGTGGAGGAAAAGCTGCTGCTGGCCGCGCTCGAAGCGGCGGGGGCCGATGTCTATGTCGTGAACGACGACGAGCTCGTCATCCCGGCCGACGGCAGCCTTCCCCCGCAACTGGCGAATGCCGACGTTGTCCTCGAACGGTCGCTCAGCGCAGCGCGGGGCATCTACATCCTGCGCCTGCTCCAATCGGCGGGCGTGCCCACGGTCAACCGCTACGACACGGCCGCAACCTGCTGGGACAAGCTGCTGACCTCCGCCGCCCTCGCGCAATGCGACGTGCCGCAGCCCCGCACACGCGTCGCGTTCAGCGAAGAATCCGCCCTTGCCGCCATCGAAGCGCTCGGCTACCCGGTCGTGCTCAAGCCAGTGGTCGGCTCGTGGGGCCGTCTGCTGGCGCGCATCAACGACCGAGACGCAGCCGAAGCGATCCTCGAACACAAGGCCACGCTCGGCTCCTACCAGCACGGCATCTTCTACATCCAGGAATACATCACCAAGCCGGGCCGCGACATACGCGCCTTCGTGATCGGCGATGAGACGATCTGCGCAATCTACCGGGCGTCGGGCCACTGGATCACCAACACGGCGCGCGGGGGCGAGGCGAGCAACTGCCCCGTCACGCCGGAACTGGACGCGCTGTGCCGGGGGGCGGCGCAGGCGGTGGGCGGCGGCGCGCTGGCGATTGACGTGCTGGAAGACCCCGAGCGCGGGCTGCTGGTGAACGAGGTCAACCACACGATGGAGTTCCGCAACAGCATTCACACGACGGGCGTGGACATTCCGGGGCGCGTGGCAGAATACGTGGTTCGTAGTGAGGGCTTCAGCCCT
>CAZPTI010000379.1:3049-4361 GCA_964588925.1 uncultured Anaerolineales bacterium
GGTTCGTAGTGAGGGCTTCAGCCCTCGTGGAGCGGCCCGATGAACGAGCGCGCGCGCGTCTCCATCGCCGGCGGCTCCGGCTACGGCGGCGGCGAGCTGATCCGCCTGCTGCTCGGCCACCCGTGCGTAGAAATAGCGCAGGTCACGTCCGAGTCGCACGCCGGGGAGTTCGTCCACCAACTGCACCCGAACCTGCGGCCCAGGCGGGGCGAGCAACCGATTCGCTTCACCTCCCTGAGCGAACTCGGCCCGTGCGACGTCCTCTTCCTCGCCCTGCCGCACGGCGAAGCGCAGCGCCGCATCGCCCACCTGTCCACCCTCGCCACCTGCATTGTCGACCTCTCCGCCGACTTCCGCCTCCCCGACCTCGACCTTTATCGCAACACCTACGGCGCCGACCACAGCGCACCCGACTTCCTCCCCACCTTCGCCTACGGCCTGCCCGAACTGAACCGCGACGCGATCCGGCAAACAAGGCGGGTCAGCGGCGTGGGGTGCAACGCGACGGCTGCGACGCTGGCACTGTTGCCTCTTGCGCGCGCCGGGCTGCTGCGCGAGGACATGCCCCTCGTGGTCGACGTGAAGGCGGGTTCGTCGGAGGCGGGCGCATCGGCCAATGCCGGTTCGCACCACCCCGAGCGCGCAGGCTGCGTCCGCTCCTTCGCGCCGACCGGCCACCGCCACGAGGCGGAGGTGCGACAGGCGCTCGGCAGGAATGACGTCTATCTCTCCGTCACCTCCATCGAGCTTGTGCGGGGCGTCCTCGCCACGGCGCACGCGTGGGCGCGACCGGGCCTGACCGAAAAAGACATCTGGCGCGCGTACCGGGCCGCCTACGGCAATGAACCGTTCGTCCGCATCGTCCACGAGCGCAGCGGCATCTACCGCCACCCGGAGCCGAAACTGCTGATCGGCGCGAACGGCGCCGATGTGGGGTGGGAGCTGGACGCGCAGACGGGGCGGCTGGTCGCGCTGGCAGCCATCGACAACCTCGGCAAGGGCGCGTCCGGCACGGCGGTGCAGTGCATGAACCTGATGCTCGGCTGGGACGAGACGCTCGGCCTCCACTTCACCGGTTTGCACCCGTAAGCGCGCCGCCGCTTCAGCGCCCCGGCGCGCTAAAGCGCGCACTACCAACCGTTCGTAGTAGGCGCTTTAGCGCCCGTAGATTCGATGGAAGAAGGAAACACATGAACCCGATTGTTATCAAACTCGGCGGCGCAGCGGGCGTGTCAGTTGCGCCGGTGCTGGCCGATATTGCCAACCTGGTGCGCGCAGGCTATCCCATCGTCCTCGCGCACGGGACGTCGGC
>CAZPTI010000380.1:0-1400 GCA_964588925.1 uncultured Anaerolineales bacterium
GCTGAAGCCGGGCACCATCTTCTCGCCCTCGTCCAGCATCCGCTCGACTTCCCACCGCTGCACGCTGGTGTCGTTCGGGTCCGCCACGTTGACCGACGTGGTGCCGATCACGGCCACGGTGCCGACCGGGACGAGAATGTCGCCGTCGCCGGGCAGGTGGCAGCGGTTGAGGATGGTGTTGACGAAGCGGTACGCCATCGCGACCATCGTGCCCTTGCTGGGGCGGACGGTCACAGGGCAGCCGGCCATGCCGGCGATCTGTCCCGCCCACGCGCCGGCCGCATTGATGACCATCGGCGCAGTCAGACGGAACTCCTCGCCGGTGCGGAAATTGCGGACGCGCGCGCCTCTGACCTGCCCGCCCTCCACGTCCAGCCCGACCACTTCGTGATAGGTCAGCACCGCCCCGCCATGCGTCGCCACCGCCGCGCCGAGCGCGGTCAACACGTCGAATGAGTCGCACGACGCATCGGGCACGCGAAACGCGCGCGTCGTCTGCGGGTTGACGGCGGGCTCATCTTTCAGCAACTCGGCAATCGGAACTTCATCCGCATCGATCCCGCATTCGCGGCAGGCGGTTTGCCATTTGTCTGCGAAGAGCGGATCATCGTGCGGGGTCGTGATGAAGTAGCCGCCGGTGTCCTCAATGGCGTGCGGGACGATGCGGCGGAGGATGCGGTTTTCCTCGATGCACTCGCGCGCGGATTCCGGGTCGCGCACCGCGTAGCGCCCGCCGGAGTGCAGCAAGCCGTGGTAGCGGCCGGACGTGCCGTCAGTCAGGTCGCGGCGCTCGATCAGCGCCACGCGCAGCCCGCGCAGCGCCAAATCCAGCGCCACGCCGCCGCCCGTCGCGCCGCCGCCGATTACCAGTGCATCATATTCGTGGTTCATGATCTATCGAAAGTAAGTTACCGGGCTTGCGGGCCTATTCTTCCAACCAGCGCATTGATCGCTCAACCGCGCGACACCAGCCGCGATACAGCCTGCGCCGCGTCTCTTCGCCCATCGCCGGCTCCCACGTCCGCGCCATCTGCCAGTTGCGGCGCAGCTCGTCCAGCCCGCTCCAGTAGCCGACCGCCAGCCCGGCCGCGTACGCCGCGCCCAGCGCGGTCGTCTCCGCAACCTTCGGCCGCACTACGGGCACGCCGAGGATGTCGGCCTGGAACTGCATGAGCAACTCATTGTACACCATGCCGCCGTCGACCTTCAACGCGGTAAGTTGCACGCCGGAGTCCTGCTCCATCGCATCCAGCACCTCGCGCGTCTGGTAGGCGGTCGCTTCCAGCGCAGCCCGGCAGATATGGCCCTTGTTCACGAAGCGCGTCATCCCCACGATGACGCCGCGCGCATCCGACTGCCAGTAGGGCGCAAAGAGGCCGGAGAACGCGGGCACGAAATAG
>CAZPTI010000380.1:1410-4270 GCA_964588925.1 uncultured Anaerolineales bacterium
CCACCGAGGCCGCGTAGTCTTCCACGTGCTTTGAGAAGTCGAAGAAATCGAGGTTATCGCGCAGCCATTGCACGAGCGCGCCGGTGATGGCAATCGAGCCTTCCAGCGCGTAGACGGTGGGCTGATTGCCAAGCTTGTACGCCACCGTGGTGAGCAGCCCGTGCTTGCTGGGCACGGCCATCGTGTCAGTGTTCATGAGCATGAAGCAGCCGGTGCCGTAGGTGTTCTTCGCTTCGCCGGGGCGAAAACAGGTCTGCCCGACGAGCGCGGCCTGCTGGTCGCCGAGCACGCCGCACACCGGCACGCGGCCGAGCGTGTAGCCGTACAAGTCGGGGTCGCTCGAAGGCCGGATGGTGGGCAGCATTTGCCGGGGAATGCCCATGATCTGGAGGATTTCCGTGTCCCAGTCGAGCGTCCGCAGGTTCATCAGCAAGGTGCGGCTGGCGTTGGTCACATCGGTGATGTGCGCGCCGCCGTTCGGCCCGCCGGTGAGGTTCCACACGGCCCACGTGTCGATGTTGCCGAACAGCGCGTCCCCGCGCTCGGCTGCGGCGCGGACGCCGGGCACGTTATCGAGAATCCACTTGATCTTGGGGCCGGAGAAATAGGTGGCAAGGGGGAGGCCGGTCTGGCTGCGGAAGCGGTCCTGTCCGCCGTCACGGCCCAGCTCGGTGATGATCTTGTCGGTGCGCGTGTCCTGCCAGACGACGGCGTTGTAATACGGCTTGCCCGTCTTGCGGTCCCACACGACGGCGGTCTCGCGCTGGTTGGTGATGCCGATCGCGGCAAGGTCGCCCGACGTAACGCGCGCCTTCTCCATCGCGCCGCGCGCCACTTCCTGGATGCGCGCCCATATCTCCAGCGGATCGTGCTCCACCCACCCGGCCTGCGGGTAAATCTGCCTGTGTTCAAGCTGGTGCGCCGCCGCGCAGTTGCCCGCCGCGTCAAACAGGATGCAGCGCGTGCTCGTCGTGCCCTGGTCAATCGCCGCAACGTATTTCGCCATGCCGCCCTCCCATGTTTGCCACAGAGGCCACAGAGGACCCAGAGATATTTTGGCAAGGAATCTCTGCGACCTCTGTGACCTCTGTGGCTACAAAAAACTAGAACGTGACGAACTTGCTGCTGGGCGCGTTGCAGACCGGGCAGCGCTCCGGCGCCTCGCCCTCCATCGTGTACCCGCAGACCGGGCAGACGAAGATGGCGACGGTTGCCACGTCAGCGCCGCCGAGGCTCCTGGCGTTGCCGAACAGCCGCATGTGGACCTTCTCGGCCTCGTATGCGTCGCGCATCGCCTGGAATGCGCGCTTCTCCTCGTCGTCCTCGGCAACCTGCATGTATTCAGGATACATGTTGTTCACTTCAAAGGTTTCGCCTTCGAGCGCGATCCCCACATGATCCGCCGTTGTGCCGAGGCCCAGCGCTCTGAGGTGATTCATGGCGTGAACCTGTTCCGACAGAGAGGCGGCGCGAAACAGCCGCGCAATGTTCGGCAGGCCCTCGCGCTCCGCGCGGTCCGCATACACCATATAGCGCATGTGCGCCTGGCTTTCGCCGGCGAACGCATCCTTAAGATTGGTCCTGGTGGTCTCTTTCATGGTCTGGCTCCTTCTGATGCGGTCGATCAGCAACCGATGAATGATGTCTATGGGAAGGTTCGATCGCGGGCGGCGCCGTGGGGCTGGCGCGACAACGCGGCGCGCGATACTGAGTGAAGGGTATCATGCGCCGCGTTGGCTGTAAATGACTCACCGCATATTGGAGGAAGACGGCGGCGGATCGGCCAGGTCAAGCTTGGGCGCGCGCGGCTCAGTGCCGTTGATCAGCCGCTTGATGTTGGGGCGCAAGGCCCACGCGACCGCAACCGCCGCCACGACCGCGTAGATGACGTGCTCCCATCGACCGCCGAAGAACGCGGCTTTGACGACCAGGGAAATCGGGATCACGACCGCAATGATCAGCGAGGTGAGCGACGCGTAGCGAATGACGTTGAGGCCGAACGGCAGCAGCGGCAGCAACCAGATCGCGGAGATGGGCCAGAGCGCAATGCAGACGCCCACGTTAGGGCCGGTGCCCGCGCCGCCCTTGAAACCCAGGTAGATCGAAGCGTTGTGACCGATCACAGCCGCGATGCCCGCCACCACTTCCGCCCACACCAGGTTCGGGGAGTCGCCCATGATCCAGCGAGCCACGATGATCGCCAGGAAGCCCTTGAGGATGTCGCCCGCGCCGGTCGCGATGCCGGCCCACCGGCCGCCCGCGCGCAGGGCATTCGTGCCGCCCGTGCGCCCGCTGCCGTGGCGTCGGATGTCCTGCCCCTTCATAATGTAGATAACGATGTAACCCACGGGGATCGAGCCGAGCAAGTAAGCGGCCACGCCGGCCAGAACTAACCTGAACCACTCCATCGTGAACTCCTACCTCCACTGCGTTGCGACGGCGCCGCGGGGACTGGTTCGCAAACGAAAACGCAAAACGCGCGTCACGTCACACAGCGAACGCGTTTTGCGTCAGGGCCGTCGTATTGTATTCGTATTGTACACAACACTCCCGCTTCGACATAGTTGCGGGCGTGTCGCGTGTTAACGGTCCAGAATATTGCTCAGGAACAACTTCGTCCGGTCGCTCTTCGGCGCGTTGAACAGCCCTTCCGGCGTGTTCTCCTCGACGATTTTGCCCTCGTCCATGAAGATGATGCGGTGCGCGGCCGCGCGGGCGAAACCCATCTCGTGCGTGACGCAAAGCATCGTCATGCCGCTCTTCGCCAGGTCCAGCATCACCTCCAGCACTTCTTTAATCATCTCCGGGTCGAGCGCGCGGGTCGGTTCGTCAAAGAGCATGATCTTGGGGTCCATCGCCA
>CAZPTI010000380.1:4280-4353 GCA_964588925.1 uncultured Anaerolineales bacterium
CGACGCGCTGCTGCTGGCCGCCGGATAGCTGGCCGGGGTACGAATCGGCCTTCTCCGGGATGCCGACGCGCTC
>CAZPTI010000381.1:0-2641 GCA_964588925.1 uncultured Anaerolineales bacterium
GGGTGAGGATATAGTAGGGGAGAAGACGCGGCCATCTCGAATAAGCGAATGCGGTCGAATAAGCGAATGACGCCGCTAACAGAATCTCGCGGCTGTCCACGAGCTTTCCGCGCCATTCGGTTATTCGACCCGCATTCGCTTATTCGAGATGGCCGCGCGCCACCGCGCGCGGCACAACTCGCCACCGCGCGGCATCCGTCTAGCTGCTCACCTGCGGCGCCTCAATCGTGATCGAGTCGTCATACTCATACACGATCGTGCTGTTCTGCGTCTCGTCACCCGACTTCGACGTCGCCTCCACCCGGTAAGGCAGCCTGTCCAGCGCGCCGATCCACGTCCGGGATGCGGTGTCGACGAGGGTTCCGCCGATGTCCTCCTGGCTCGTGTACGTGTAGATCCACATCGGCTTCCCGTCGATCACGTCCACCCCGGCAAACTTCAGGTCATCCGGCTTCGATTCCTTGATGAGCTGCTCCACGCTTTGCTCGCTCAGGATGTTGCTCATCATGCCGCTCATGCTCATCGGCGACTTCTGCCACGCCCCACCGGCTTCCTTGAGGAACGTCCCGTCCGGCACGATGATGAACTCTGTCTCGGCAGTCACCAGGCGGAAGCGTTCGTCCCCCGGCATCACCTCGAGGACAGTTGTCTGCTCCTTGCCGTCCGCGTCCTGCCCGGTGATGGTCGCGCGGAACGCCTTCTGAGCAAGCTGCGCCTTACTCGCCTCGACGAACAGGTCGATAGCGGCCTGTCCCGACGGCCCTTCGCCCGCATCCGAGCTTGCGGCGGGCGTCTCAGTTGCCGCGGCTTCCGTCGCGGCGGGTTCGGTCGTTGGGGCAGGCGCTTCGGTCGGCGCAGTCGTGGCGGCCGGCGCCTCAGTGGCCGCAGGCGCGGCCGTCGCAGCCGGCGCCTCGGTCGCGGCCGGCGCGGTCGTGGCCGCGGGCGCGGTCGTGGCAACAGGAGCAGTGGTTGCGGGCGCAGCCGCCCCGCCGCCACACGCGGCGACCAGAACCGCAATCACCAGCAGCATCAGCGCGGGCAAAATTCGTGAACGCATTTCTCCTCCCAGGCGGAGTGTTTGTCGCGCCATAAAAATGGCGTGACGGTTACTTATACGTCGGGAGGAAGTGAGCGTCTGTGCTGTGGGTTCCGGTAGAGGCAAGGGGGTCTGCGAAGCTGTTTGGACCACGAAGTCGCGTTCCACAGCGAACCCTACTTCCCCAGCCACTCCGCATACAACGCATCCAGCTCGCACCCGCACGCCGCCTCCGCGCGCTCCTTGAACTCCGCCGCGGTCGCGATGCCCCAGCGGAAGTCACGCGCGTACTGGCCGAGGAACGCGTCGAACTTCTCCTGCCCCATGCGCTGGGCGAGCGCCTCGATGAAGAGCGGGCCGCGGCCGTAGACGATCGCGCCGTACTCGCGCGGGGTGTACTCCTTCGCAGGCAGGCCGACCGGCTTCTCCTCGCGGTCTGCGCGCTCCCAGCGCGAGTCCCATGTGTCGCGCCAGGCCTTCGCTGCGTTCGCGCCGTCATTGTCCGCGAAGTTGAGCCACGTCGCATATTGCGCCAGCGCCTCGTCCAGCCACGGCTCGTCGATCTGGTCGCTGCCCACCAGGTTGTAGAACCACTGGTGCGCGGCCTCGTGCGCCACCGTGCTGACGAGCGCGGCGGCCCGTTCCGCATCGCGGGCATCGTACACGCGCGTGCTGATCCCCACCGCGCCCGGATACTCGATGCCCAGCGCCAGCATGGGCGTCGCGGCCACGTCGAACTCGGTGTAGGGGTACGGGCCGAGCCGTGCAGAGTACGTTTCGAGCGCCAGCGCAGCCACATGCAGCGCCAGCTCGCGGCGCTGCTCCTCGCCGGGCCGCGCATAGCTGTTGATGACCGTCTCGCCCACCTGCCGCGTCACCTTCGTGTAGTCTTCGCTGGCCGCGACGTAGAAGTCGCGCGCGGGGCCGAGCGCGTAGGTGGTCAGATTCGTATTGATCCCATGCTGCTGCTCGACCTCCACGCCCGTCGCGACGACCGTCAGCCCCGCGGGGGCAGTCACCTGCGCCAGATAGAAGCTGGCGTCGTTGAAGCTCGTGTCCGCGTTCTCCGGCGGCGTCTCGACGTTCCACCCGTCCTCGTTGTAGACCGGAATTACCGCATAGGGCGAGTCCAGCGCCAGCACGCCTTCGGTGAAGCTCAACAGCCCGTAGCCCGCGTCGAGCGTCTGCGGCACGGTCATCGTGTAGCGAAGGCCGAGAACAATGCTCTCGCCGGGTTGCAGCGGCGCGGGGAGCGGCGCCCGAACGGCGGTCCGCGCGAACTCATATTCCGGCGTCACAGGCGCGCCGTTCACCGTCACGTCCGACACGTCCATCTTGCCGCCGAGCGCGTTGGGGAAGAGGCGCAGGTAAATCTCAGAGAGCGCGGCGTCCTCCCGGTTCGTGTAGCGCACCTGCTGCTGCCCGCTGACGCGCGTCAGGCTCTCGTCGATGGTGAGGCGGATGCGGTATTCGCTGGCGCCGGGCAGCAGGTCGAGCGTCCCTTGCTCGGACTGAATGAGGCCGGAGCGATACACCTCGCGGTCGCCCCAGGCCGGGCCGAAGATGGGCGCGGGTTCGCCGAGGGGCGCAGCCGTTGCCGCGGCG
>CAZPTI010000381.1:2741-4351 GCA_964588925.1 uncultured Anaerolineales bacterium
GGCAGTCGGTGGCGCGGTGGGGGTCGGGGGGAGGGGCCTGACCGCCGGTCCGCAGGCCGCCAGGGTGAAGACGGTTGCGATGAGGATGGCCCGCGCAAGGTGGCGGACGGGATGAGGCATGGGTAGCTCCAGATGATGTTGCCGCGCGGACGAGCGGCGCGGGTCGCAGTATAGCACGGCGCGCTGAAGCGCGCACTACGAACGGTTCGTAGTGCGCGCTTTAGCGCGAATGGTTCGTAGCAGGCGCTTCAGCGCCAGACCTTACGGCTCCACGCTCTCCGGTTCGCTCTTCCCGCGCCCCAGCGCCGGATCGCCGCGGAAGAGTTTGCCCGGCGCCCACGGCGTGCCGAACAGCGGCAGGATGACGCGGTCGAGGCCGAGCCAGCCGGCCGTCTTCCACGCCAGGACGAGCAGGCCCGCGACCAGGAACATCATCGGGTTGGTGCTGACCGTGCCGGCCAGCAGGTAGTTGAAGTTCATGAAGCCGCCGAAGAACGCGGCGATGCCGGTGAACAGGCCCAGGATGAGCGCGATGCCGACCGCCACCTCGCCGTAAGCGACCAGCTTCGACCAGAAGCCCGCGTTGGGGAGCACGACGCTCTGCAGGAACGCGGCGTACCAGCCCGGCACGTCGGGATGCTCGCCGCCCGTCTTTGCCAGCGCGCCCTGCACGAAGCCCTGAATCGGCGCGCCTGAGTTCGGGCCGGTCCAGGCCGGGTTCTGCACCTTCGCCCAGCCCGCTTCCAGCCACCGCCAGCCCAGCCACAACCGCAGGATGAGCCAGAGCCACGATAATCGCACGTCGTTGAAAAGCAACCGCTCGACCGGCGGGTCGTCAAACTGCGTCGTGAAACGCCGATCCGCTTGCCGCGTATATGTCCTAGCCACAGAGACCTCCCGTAGTTAGCCCGCCCTGATGGGCAGGCGTAACAATGTTTCATGACTAATACTACAGGAAGGATTGCGCAACGACTTTATTGGCGGATGAAGAGGAGCTTAAGGAATCCTTATCATGCAGCCAACGCCTCACTTTGACATTCAATCGGAACATTTTGCGCTGTTCCGCAACATTTTCGATTTTTGGCGGTCTGTTGCGATTGTGTTGCGGTTGACGGGCGATCGGTATAGTGGGTGTAGCGCAACATAGCGCAACAACTTTCACGCAAATTCGTGGATTGCGATGCGCACCGTGCGCCTCGATCAAGGGCGGCGAGCGATGGGCGCGGGCGCAGAGGGCGGGCGCGCGGAATGTTAAAGAGCAGTAGCTTTTTTGTTCTACTCTTTGCAGTATAGCATAGTTGGTCAGGAGAAGTCAAGCGTTTGGAGTGATATTCCAGCAATTCCAAATATAGGCGATTCTTAACGCACGACGAACCGCAGATTACGCAGATTTTCGCAGATTGTCCGTATCTGACCGTCGCATCTGCGAAAATCTGCGTTGTCTGCGGATCCTCGTTTGGTCATATTTGGAATTCCTGGTGATATTCACTCATAAACTTACATTGTATGCGGCGCGCGGCCATCTCGAATAAGCGAATGCGCGCCTGCGGGCGCGCCTGTGGGCGCGCCTGCGGGGCGGGAGCGAATAAGCGAATGTCGCCGCCGCATAG
>CAZPTI010000382.1:0-4345 GCA_964588925.1 uncultured Anaerolineales bacterium
GGTTAACATGTCGGCCTGTCAAGCCGAAGATCGCGGGTTCGAACCCCGTCGTCCCCGTAGCTGGTATCTCTGCATAACAAGGCTGATCACCCGATTGCAGAGCGCCGGTCATTAGAGAGCCATCCCGAGAGCTGCCAGGCTGTACAAGGGGTGGTTCTCGTCATTTAAGCGTTCCGGCGTCTGCTGAAGGTCGTGATATGGCCTTTGGTGCTTGATTCTTGTTAAATCAGCAGGATTTCAGTCAGTCCGACGATACCCTCCTTCTTGTAGTTTGTCAAATCACAAACGATCTACTGCGCCTTGTTGGTCGTTCCTGCTCGCCCATCGCAGACGCGTCACTCAGCTTCCGTCTCCTCAGATATGCCCGCACTTGCGGGAGGATCGAACGGCCGCTTGCGGCGCTTCGGCCGCGGCTGCTCGTCCTTGACCGCAGCCACCTCGACCAGCGTCACCTCCGAGCCGATGAGCGTCTCGCCGCCCTGCGCGTGAACCGCGGCCGCGAGCAGCGCCATCCCCTTCTGATACGCGTCGTCCTCCAGGTGCGCCAGGATGCCGGTCCGCCGTCCCGCAAGGGCATAGGCCGCGGCCAGACTGACCGGCTGGTAGAAGGCGTGCTCCTGCAGCACGATGCCGAAGCCCGCCTCCCGCAGAACCCCATAAATCTTGTGCGGCGTCCAGCCGGCAGTCCGCGCGTGCGTCCACGCCTCGGGGAAGTAGGTGAAAACCCAGTGCGCCGGCATGGAAGCGGGCATTGGGGCCACGAAGTGCCAGTAACCATTCGGCGCTAGCACTCCATAGACCCGGCTTGCGAGCGCGACCAGGTCCGCCTGGTCCCGCACCGCGAGCGGCGTCTCTAGGCAGGCCAGGCCCTCGGGAG
The DNA here is from genome assembly GCA_964588925.1 of uncultured Anaerolineales bacterium. Classification (GTDB taxonomy): domain Bacteria; phylum Chloroflexota; class Anaerolineae; order CG2-30-64-16; family CG2-30-64-16; genus JALOOB01. Next base: position 878 of record CAZPTI010000382.1, read on the forward strand.
GCAACGCGAGCGCCGCCTCCAGCGTGAGCCTCTCCAGGGTGACGTCGCCCCATTTGCGCCGATCCACCTCGGCTGCGGGCACTCCCGGACACGGGACAGCAACAAAGCGGCCGCCTTCTACCCCGGCCGCCCGCCGCGCCTTCAAAATGACACTCAGGGCCGGGCTGATGCGGGCGGTGGGTGCAACTTGCCAGGGCCAGGTCGGCAGGAAAGGCGGGGCCACCAGCCGTTCGGTTGGATCGACGAACCCGGGCAGCGTGGGCAGATCGAACTCCGCCGCCAAGTCAGGCGTCCACACAGGCACGAAGCTGCCCAGCTCGCGCTCGGCCAGCAGCGGAATCTTGCGGAACAGCGGCACGAACGGCGCCGTTGGGAACAGCAGCTGGAGACGGCCCTGGGCGACGTCCACTTGCACCTCGCGCAGCATCAGGTGGGTCAGATCACGCTGGTCGCTGACGTCCGCGTCGTCCCACACCTCGGACAGCGAATCCAGCAGGTCGGCGGAGTACTTGATCTGCACCATGTCGCCTTCCGCTGGCAACTGCTCCAGCTCGCGGCGAACACGCTCGAGGGCGCGGCGGTACAGGTCCTCGTCTTCCTCGAAATCGCCACGCAGGTACGCCTCTTTGAGCCGGCGGCGCTCCGCGGTGAGCCGCGCCCGGCGGTTGGCGAGCGTGATGACGCCCTCATCTTCACCGAGCATCTCCGTCAGCTCGGCCTGCCAGTCCGGCGGCAGTTCCAGCAGGCGCAGGATTGCCCCGAGCTGGGCGTGCAGTGGATCAGTCCGCGTGCCCAACCGGGAGTTCGGGCAGTCGTCGAAGCCGCGCTCGTACGACATCTCGCGGTAGTAGCCGCCGCTCTTCAGGCCCTGGGCGCGCAGGCTGCGGCCGCAGATGTGGCAGCGGGCCAGCTGGCTGAGCAGGTAGGGCCGCGGAGCGGCTTGCGAGATGCGGGTCCGATGCTGATGCTGGCCGCGGACCCGGACGCTGGCCTCCCACAGATCCTCTGAGATGATCGGCTCGTGCTGGCCGTCGAAGACCTCGCCTACATCCCGCCCCCGCTGGCCCGCCTTGTACACCACCTTGCCCGCATAGAAGGGGTTCCGGACCATGTCGGTGACCGTGTCTTTGGAGAACTGCCGCCCCGCACGGGTGCGCCAGCCATGATCGTTCATCATCTCGGAGATATCGCCAAGCGAGTAACGGCCGGTCACATAGCGCTCGAACATGAAGCGCACCGCCGCGGCCTCGCGCGGCACAATAATTGGTGGCAGGCGCGGGGAACCGGCATTGGCGTAGCCGTAGGGGGGCACAGATGAGTTGTATAGCCCCTCGCGCGCTCGCTCCCGCTTCGCCTTCTTGGTGTGCATCCTCAGGATGTCGATGTAGTACTGGTTGATGGCCGCGATGATCGTCAGCAGGAAGCGGCCGGTCGGGTTCGAGAGGTCGAACTGCGGCTCCTTCACAGAGGCAAAACCAACCCTGCACCGGCCCAGGTGGTCGAAGATCGAAAACGTGTCGTACACCGACGAGCGCGATAGTCGCGACAGCTCGTGGACGATCACGATGTCGAAGGCGCCCTGCTCTGCGGCAGTCAACATCGACTGTAAACCCGGCCGGTCGAGAGTCTGGCCGCTGATGCCGGCGTCCACAAACTCGCTGGTCACGGTCCAGCCCCTGGCCGTCGCGAACTCGCGGATCTCATTCAATTGGGCGGTGATGGAAAGACCCTCTTCGGCCTGCATCTCAGTGGAAACGCGCACATAGGCCGCAACGCGCTCAGCGCCCTGCTTACTCTCGCGTGATCCAACTCCTGCGTGCCCCTTGCGAGTGGCAGCAGCCATCAAGATACCTCCAAACGGATGAACAGGTCGATTATATGCTCGGTCTGCGCGCTCCGGTAAACTTCGGGACTCAGATGAGGGTGAATCGCGACGCAAGCGAGCAGGAGGACCGATTCTGCTCGCCCTCCTGCCCCGAACGTCACTTTTGCTCGCGTTTTCGCCGTTTAACCTTGTCCCACATCTCCTTTACCTTGCGCAGCCACTCGCGACGGATGGCATCATCGGGTTTTTGCTTGCTTTTCTGGCTCATCGGGCGCACCTCCAGGGGTGAGATGGCCCGCCGGCGGGTATTCTGAATTCGTTTTCGTGTCGATTCAGCGCACTGAAGTTACAAAGGAGGCAGAAACGGAAATCGCAATGTATTTGTGATTTACTTCGCTGAGCATGCGACAGGCCACTGGCTGCACCGTAAATACACTGGATTCCACTCGCTGCGCTTTGTTACGTAATCACAGTAACATCCGGAGGTTTGCCTTACAAGCATCAAGAATCCGCCCAAAGGAGCTCAAGAATTGTCCATGAATGGCAAGACGCTAAACGAATGCGCCCGCACTCCAAACAACATGCGCTACGGCAGCTTTGGCATTGCGCTTAAAGACTGGCTGTGGCGTGCGAATCGCAGTCAGAAGGAACTGGCCTACGCTCTCCATGTCGATCCCAGCACGGTGACAAACTGGGCGCTTGGCAGGAAGCGCCCTGAGGGCAAGTTGCTCGTCAGGATGTTAGCCCTCTTCCGGGGTTGGCTCGGTGACGATTGGCCCGCGACGGAGGCGTTGGATGCGATTTCTTGTTTGGGGCTAGATTGGTCTGCGATCGAGGAGATCATCGAGCAGCGCTTTGAGGAAGGGGGGAAACTGCGAATGTCACAAAGTGGTGGAATGGTGTGCGTCCTGCGCAACGCCTTTTATTTCTTCCACCTCGTCCCGCCATCCATGTAGCGCGCAGTATTGAAACAGAGTTGATCGCCGAGCTTCGCAAATTCAGCGGACACCGACGAGCGCGGTGGCGCGCTGCGATCTTGTGCGGTGCGCCAACTATCGGAAAGACAGCTATCGCAAGAGCGTTGGCAGACGAGACAGAGATCAGGCGAGCATTCCGAGACGGCGTCGCATGGGTCGAAGGCGAGCGCGACCCCGAAGAAGAAGTAATGCGGCTATGCGTTGGCTTCCGACTGACCTGCCAACCGGGCGAGCGCTGGGTGGAATGCTGGCGGCGCTGGGCCGGAGCAGATGAGCGCAGGTTGCTGTTGGTTGTCGACGGAGTAGTCGCGGCCGAGAGCCTGTCGACGATCATCGCGGGGCTCGGTTCGCAGGTCGTACTCCTCGTCACGACGCGGGAGGGCTTTGAGGTCCGGGCTGAAATCGAGCGCTGGGTGCCGATGGAATCCGTCAAGCAGGTCGAAGTTGGCGGCTTGTCGCCTGAAGAAGGCAGACAACTGGTGGCCGCCGTGATGGGGCGGGAGCTCCGCGATGAGGAGCTCGAGCTGGCCGAACAAGTCGGCCAGCGCCTCGGCTGGCACGTCGAGGGGCTGCGCCGAACGTCGGTCAGGATCAGGATGGTGGGCTGGCAGCCGGTGATCAGCAAGCTCGAAAACGCCCGGCTGCCGTGAGTTGGCGTCTTTCAGC
>CAZPTI010000383.1:0-4258 GCA_964588925.1 uncultured Anaerolineales bacterium
ACACGTGCTCGCGCGTCTGCGGCATCGGCCCTTCCGGCGCCGCCACCACCAGGATTGCGCCGTCCATCTGCGCCGCGCCCGTGATCATGTTCTTGATGTAGTCCGCATGCCCCGGGCAGTCGACGTGGGCGTAGTGCCGCTTCTCGGTCTGATACTCGACGTGCGCAATCGCAATCGTGATCCCGCGCGCCTTCTCCTCCGGCGCATTGTCGATCGAATCGAACGCCCGGAAGTTCGCCCAGCCCTTGAACGACAGCACCTTCGTGATCGCCGCCGTCAGCGTCGTCTTGCCATGATCAATGTGCCCGATCGTCCCCACGTTCACATGGGGCTTCGTGCGCTGAAAGACTTCCTTCGCCATGAGTTCACAAGCTCCTTTTTGCCTTGGCACGAAACCATCCGGTTCCGCATGCTCCCCGCAGTAGTAGTCGCTGACGGGACAGTGTCTAAACAAACAAATGCCCCGTCCGGCCAGCGCCGACGAGGCAGACAACTCAGGTGGCAGGGCAAAAAGACCCTTTGGCCGTCCACCGAAGATGGCGGCCCACCTTGCTGCGCTATCGCCGGCGCCGCTCAGATGGGCGAGCAGCACCTAATGCCAGTCCGAGTCTGCGGCCCTTTCAGGCACTTCCAATCGGCGGCAACTCTCGCATTATACGGATGACGTACTTTTTATGCAAATTTCGAGCGCTCGTTTCCTTAGCGGCCGTAGTGATCCCCCGGATTTAACCCCAGGATCTGCCGCGCGCGGTCCGCGGGCACCGGCTGGTAGCAGCAGAACTCCATCGTGAACGTGCCGCGGCCCTGGGTGAACGAGCGCAGCGTCGTCGCGTAGCCGAACATCTCGGCCATCGGCACCAGGCCGCGCACCGCCTGCATCCCCACCGAGTGCATCTCCATGCCCTCAATCTGCCCGCGCCGCGAAACAATGTCGCCGATCACGTCGCCCGTGTTGTTCTCAGGAACCACCACTTCGATCTTCATCATGGGCTCGAGCAGGATCGGGCCACCCTTCTGGACGCCCTCGCGCAACGCCATCGAACCCGCGATCTTGAACGCCATATCCGAGCTGTCGACCTCGTGGAAGGAGCCACCCGTGAGCGTCGCCTTCAGGTCGACCAGCGGATAGCCGCCGAGGATGCCGTTCTCCATCGACTCGCGGATGCCCTGCTCGATGGGCGCAATGTACTCCTTCGGGATCACGCCGCCGACGGTCTTGTTGACGAACTCGAAGCCCTTGCCCGTTTCCAGCGGCTCAAAGTCGACGATCACGTGCGCATATTGGCCGCGACCGCCGGTCTGGCGGACGAAGCGCATGTCGACCGTGGCCTTGCGCGTGATCGCCTCGCGGTACGACACCTGCAACTTGCCCACGTGCGCCTGCACACCGAACTCGCGCTGCATGCGGTCGACCAGCACGTCGAGGTGCAACTCGCCCATGCCGCTGAGCAACGTCTGTCCCGTCTGCTCGTCCACGCGCACCCGGAAGGTCGGGTCTTCCTCGGCCAGCCGCTGCAATGCATTCGCCAGCTTGTCCTGGTCGCCCTTCGTCTTCGGCTCCACCGCAATCGAGATAACCGGCTCGGGGAAGTCGATGGACTCAAGCACGATGGGCGCGGACGGATCGCAAAGGGTCTCGCCGGTGGAGGTCTGCTTGACGCCAACAATTGCGCCGATGTCTCCCGCGCGGATGATGGTCACGTCCTCGCGCTTCTCGGCGTACACCTGCACCAGACGGCCCATGCGCTCCTTGCGATCCTTGCTGCTGTTGATGATCGTCGTGCCCGACTGGAGCGCACCCGAATAGACGCGGATGTAGGCGAGCTTGCCCATGTACGGATCGGTCTGAATCTTGAAGACGAGGCCGGCGAGCGGCGCGTCAATAGTCGTCTGGCGCTCCTCTTCCTCGCCCGTGTTCGGGTTCGTGCCCTTGACGGCCGGAATGTCAAGCGGCGACGGCAGGTAATCGACCACCGCGTCGAGAAGCAATTGCACGCCCTTCGTGCGCAGCGCGGTGCCGCACAGCACGGGCACCAGGGTCCCCGCGATGCAGGCCTTCCGCAACGCCACGCGCAACTCGTCCACGCTGATCTCCTCGCCTTCGAGGTACTTGATCATCAACTCGTCGTCGGTCTCGGCGATCTTCTCAACCAGGTTGTCGCGCCATTCGTCGACCTGGTCGGCCAGCTCGGCCGGCACCGGGCCATCCTGCGGGGTCGCGCCCAGCTCGCCGGGGAAGGTCCACGCGGTGCGCGTGAGCAGGTCGATCATGCCTGCGAAAAGGTCTTCGGAGCCGATGGGAATCTGGGTGGGCAGCGGGTTCGCGCCCAGACGCGTCTTGATCATGTCAATGGTGCGCCAGAAATTCGCGCCGGTGCGATCCATCTTATTAACGAAGCAGATGCGCGGGACGCCGTAATGGTTGGCCTGGCGCCACACGGTCTCCGACTGGGGCTCGACCCCCGCGACCGCATCGAACACGACGACGCCGCCATCGAGCACACGCAGGCTGCGCTGCACCTCCGCAGTGAAGTCGATATGGCCGGGCGTGTCGATGATGTTGACCTGATAGCCCTTCCACTCGCTCGTGATGGCCGCGGACTGGATAGTAATGCCGCGTTCGCGCTCCTGGACCATCCAGTCGGTGACGGTCGTGCCCTCGTCCACGTTGCCCATCCGGTATGTCTTGCCCGTGTAATACAGGATGCGCTCGGTTGTGGTGGTTTTGCCCGCGTCGATATGCGCGATGATGCCGATATTGCGCAATCGCCGGAGACGGTCTTCTTCAGCCTGGGACATGGGCACGATAGCCATTTCAATTCACTCTCTTACATAAGGCAAACATAAACCTGTCAGGTTTTCGAAACCTGACAGGTTTGTCGCATCCTAAGACAAAAACCCGACGAGTCTTCGAGACCCGTCGGGTTTGCGTACGCAATTTACCAGCGGTAATGCGCGAACGCGCGGTTGGCCTCAGCCATCTTGTGCGTGTCTTCGCGCTTCTTGACCGTGTTGCCCTGGTTGTTGTGCGCATCAAAGAGCTCGGCGGAGAGCTTGTCGACCATGCTCTTGCCGGAGCGCTTGCGCGAGTTCTGGATCAGCCAGCGGAGCGCCAGGGCCAGGCGGCGATCCTCGCGGATCTCCATCGGAACCTGGTAGGTCGCGCCACCGACGCGGCGGGGCCGCACTTCGATCATGGGCGTGGCGTTGCGAATGGCCTGCTCAAGAGCCTCGATGCCGGGCTTCTTGGTCCGGTTTTCAAGGACTTCGATCGCGCCGTACACGATGCCTTCGGCGGTCGACTTCTTGCCGTCGAGCATGATCTTATTGACCAGGTGCGAAACCAGGATATTGTTATACCGAGGGTCCGGCAGGACCACACGCGGCTCAGGTCGGTTACGTCGTGACATGTCTGCTCGCCCTTACTTTTTCTTCGCCGGGGCGCCCTTGGCGCCCTTACCCGCTGCCGCGCCGGCCTTCGGGACCTTCGCGCCGTACTTGGAGCGCGCGCGGCGCCGGGCATCGACGCCGTTGGTGTCGAGCGCGCCGCGGACGATGTGATAGCGCACGCCAGGGAGATCCTTGACGCGGCCGCCGCGCACAAGCACCACCGAGTGCTCCTGGAGGCTGTGGCCCTCGCCGGGGATGTAGGCGGTGACTTCGATGCCGTTGGTCAGGCGCACGCGGGCGATCTTGCGGAGCGCCGAGTTCGGTTTCTTGGGAGTCATCGTGCGCACCTGGGTGCACACGCCGCGCTTGAACGGGTTACCCATCTTCATCCGGCGCATACGGCCGTGGATGAGGTTGTTGGTGAACTGGAGCGCGGGGGCCTTTTCCTTCTTAGCCAGCGGCTTCCGGCCCTTACGCACGAGCTGATTGATAGTTGGCAAGCTGCCCTCCACGAAAATCTAAAGCAAGTTCTACATGATCTCAGGGCCGTGTCTCACCGCCGCCAGCTATAGCGCGCCATGTCAGTCCATGACGTGGAGGACACGAAAGAACGCGGGCCAGCGGATGGCATGGCCCACGAACCGTTAGTTTAGCACAAGGGGGAGGAGGGGTCAAATTCCGCACCATACGGAAGACGTAGCCAATCAGTTTACGCGTCCACAAGCATTCCATCGTGCAGGCGCACAGTGCGGTCGGCTTGTTTCGCCAGTTCCGCATTATGTGTGACCAGCACGACCGTGACGTTTTGCTCCTGATTTACCAGCTTAAGTAAGTCCAAAATGTCATGTGAGCTGCGGCTGTCGAGGTT
>CAZPTI010000384.1:0-4216 GCA_964588925.1 uncultured Anaerolineales bacterium
GCGTCTGCAGATACTCCATCGCCGCGCGCACGTCGCCTGCAAAGGTCTCGGACGTGTCGTCCGCCGCGCCAACCGTCGAGCCGCCGATGCCGCGATCATCGTACCGCAGCACGGCGACACCCGCCTTGCTCAGTTCCTCGGCCAGGATCGCAAACGGCTTAAACCCGAAGATTTCCTCGTCGCGGTTCTGCGCGCCGCTGCCGCTGATGAGCACCACCGCCGGGTGCGGGCCGGGACCTTCGGGCAGGGTCAGCGTGCCAGCGAGTGTGACGTCGCCGTTCTTGAAGGTGATCTCTTCCCCGCCGTAGTCCTGTGCCTGGGCCGCGGCCGCGCGAGTCGTCGCGAACGTGCCTTCAAAGCCGGACTGCTTGAACGCGCCGCTGAACGAATCGCCCTGCGCCTCCCCGCTGAACGACGCGGTCTGGGGCGCGGGCAGCACATCGAAGCTGACCGTCGCACCGTTCACGGCGAAGTTCTGCATCGGCAACCCGACCGCCCCCTGCGTGGGGAAATCGACCGTGCCGCCGTTGCCCTTGAAGTTGAAACGGGTCGCGATTTCCTGGCCCGCAACCTTAATCGCGCCTTCCCACGTGCCTTCCAACGCATTGCCTCCCGCGCCTGCGTCTGTGCCGGACGGCGTTGCCGCAGGCGCCGTTGTTGCGCTCGGCGCCATCGTTGCGGCGGGCGCCTCTGTGGCCGCCACCTGCGCAGCCGGCGCGGCCGGCGTCGCAGCGCCTGAACATGCCGCAATCAGCGCGGCAATGACCAACAGGACCGCGACCGCAGTTGCGGATGCGATCCCACGATTCTTAACCGATGAAGCCATTTTAGCTCCCCTCTGTTGCGTTTGGCCGCAAGGATCGGCGGCCACCCCAATAATACGCTCTGCGCTGCGACAGAGTTGCGGCGCGAGTGGCGAGCGTTGCGAAAAGGACGAAACCAGGCTCCACCATGTGCGCTGGTGTAACCTGGCTTCGCGTACAGAATACGAGAACCACAACCATTTTACCTGATTTCTGGCTGACATGGGCCGCCCGCCAATCCGACCGCAACCAACCGGTAGGCGTTTGTCGTTATCTTACTGGATTTAGCCCTACCGCACCACGCGGGGCAAACTGGTATCGTGAAAGGCTAGAAAGCAACCGGAACGCATGAGGAGAACGAATATGGATGCGCAGGTGTTTCTGAAGGAAAATGCGGTCAAAGCCGCAGAGGTGGCGCGCACGGTCGAAGCGACCGCAGGCGCGCTGGCCGAGGCGCTGGAGAAGAAAACCGGGCTGATCGCCGAGGTTCTTGAGAAGAAGGGCGGGCTGATCTCCGAAGTCATCGAGAAGCAGGGCGACGCGCTCGCGGGCGCGCTCGGCAGCAAGGCCGCGCCCATTGCGAAAGCGGTCGAGGTGAAGGCCGACGCGCTGAGTGAGGTGCTGGAAGAGAAGCTGGGGCAGGCGCGCAAGGACGCGATGGAAAGCCTGAAGGGGTTCAAGTTCGGGCAGCGCGAGGCGCTCTTGCTGGGCGTGGCAGTCGGCGCGCTCGCGGTCGTGGTGATTGTGCGCCGGATGGATCGCAAGGCGGCGGCCGAGCGGCTGCGGATGGCCGGCGCGCGCGCGGGCGAGTCTGCGCAGAAGATCGGCGCGCGGATGAGTGAGACCGCGCAGGAGCTGGGGACGCGCGTCAGCCCGGCCGTGGCGACCTTGACGAGCAAGGCGGGAGAGATCGCGGGGCAGGTTAAGGAAGAGGTGTCGACGCGCGCAGGCGGGCTGGCCGGGCAGTTGAAGCCGAGCAACGGGCGGCATGGCGAGGAAGCGCCGACGGAGTACACCCTGCCCACGCCCCCGGCAACGGAAGAGGCGCGGACGCAGGACCTGGACGAGGCGCGGCAGCGGTTGTCGGCTGAGTCGGGCGACGCGACGCGGGCGGCAGAAGCGGCGCTCCCCGAACCCCCTGCCGCCGAGGCCGAGACTGCGCCCACGGAGGCATCGGCATCTGAGGAAGCGCCGGCCGGGGAGCGCGACCAGGCGGGCCAGGGCGAAATCAAAGTCAGCAACGGGATGAAGGTGGTCGCGTTCGACGGCACTGACATCGGCCGCGTGCAGGAAGTGCGCGAAGAGGTGTTCGTGCTCGACCGGCCGCGCGGCGCGGACCTGCTCGTGCCGATGGATCAGGTCGCGCGCATCGAAGGGACCGTCGTCTACCTGCGCATCGAGGTGGGCCAGGTGACGAAGATGGGCTGGGAGAAGGCCGACCCGCAGTAAGTCGGGTTGCGGCAAGGATAGATGAAACCAGGCTTCGGCGCGCCAGAAGTGACGCCGAAACCTGGTTTCCTCGCGTTTCAGCCGCCGGCGTGCGGCGTGGGCTTGACAAATTTGGGGCGAGGCTGAGTGTCGATGTACTGGCCGACGTCAAGCGCCTGTTCTTCTGTCAGGTCGGGGTTGCCGAGCGGCATGTTGAGCAAGGCAAATGAGGCGAGCGTTTCGGGACGAGCCATGCCTGCGCCGTCGTTGTAGGCTCCGTCGCCCCATACCGGCGGCGCGGCGGGCGTGCCCTCGCCGTTCTGACCGTGACAGGCGGCGCACTTAGTCGCATACACCTGCTGCCCGGCTGCGGCGTCGCCCTTGTGGTCGCTCTGAATGCGGTGCAACCCCAGCCACGGCACATCGCCATAGATCGGGATGTCCTTCGAGATCCACTTGAAGTAGGTCAGGATGTCGGTCATGTCGCGGCTGCCGGCGGGGAGCGCCTTGCCGTTCTCGCTGCGCTCGAAGCAGTCGTTGACGCGCACGGTGAGGTCGACCGAGTACTCCTGCCGCGCGCGATACTTGGGATAGGTGGCGGCTGTCCCGACCAACGTCAGGCCACCGCCCTTGCCGCCCTGCGTCAGGCCCGCATTGAAGTGGCAGTTGCGGCACTTCATCTCGTTGCCGACGTAGTCAGGCACTTCCTTCTGGGGGTCCATGAGGATGGCATAACCGCGCTGGACCGACGCGCGGATCTCCTCCGGCGCGTCCTCAGGCCCGGGCGGATTGTACTGTAGCTGCCCCCCGGCCTGCCCCGACGATGCGAATGCGGCAGGCAGCGCGCCCACCTTCTCAGGCGTTGGCGCGGGTGTCTGAGTGGGCGCAATGACCGCGTTACTTCTGTTTCCCGTGTTGGGCAGGAAAATCACGGCAAAGAGCGCGCCTGCCGCCAACAACACCATGATCAATGCCAGACCAAATGCAGCTTTGCTCGGCGCCATACGACCTCCTCGTCTCACTGACGCAATCAATCCAGCGCGACCCGCCGGTATAGCGCAAGTATTCACGAAGCGCGCCCGATTTTCAGTATGGCGCGCTGCCAAACGAGACGTAGCCTTGCCTACTGGGGAGATGCGCGCAGGGGCATACAATAGAGCGGTACGATGATGAAGGGCAGGCGCAGGAGCAGGAGATTGGACGAGGTGCGCGTCGGTTCGTGGAACGAGCTGCAGGAAGGGCTGTACCGGGAGTCGTGGCACGAGTCGCTGGGTCGGCACCGGTCGGAATACGCGTTCCGCGGGATGCCGGACGCGCAGGAGCCGCTGATCACGACGCTGATGCGGCTGGGCGGCGCGTATCACCGGGTGGAGGGGCCGCTGCTGCGCGCGTTCCGCAAGTACGCGCCGCGCTCCTCCGTGCCGGGCGACTCGGTGTGGAACTGGCTGGCGGTCGCCGCGCACCACGGGCTGCCCACGCGCTTGCTCGACTGGACCTATTCGCCGCTGATCGCGCTCCACTTCGCCACGGACAACCAGGAAGAGTTCGGGATGGACGGCGTGGTGTGGTGCGTGAACTACCACCGGCTCAAGGAGCACCTGCCGGGGGCGCTGCAAGCGCTGCTGCGCGATGAAGGCGCGGACGTGTTCACGACCGAACTGCTCGGCCGGGGCGCCGCGGGGCTGCCCGCGCTCGACAAGCTGGCGCCCGAACCGTTCCCGCTGTTCCTCGAACCGCCCTCGCTGGATGACCGCATCGTCAACCAGTTCGCGCTGTTTGCGCTGATGTCGAGCCCAAAAGCGCGGCTGGACGAGTGGCTCGCATCGCGGCCGGGGCTGACGCGGCGGATCATCATCCCCGCGGGGCTGAAGTGGGAAGTGCGGGATAAGCTCGACCAGGCGAATATCACGGAGCGGGTGCTGTTTCCGGGGCTGGATGGGTTGAGCCGGTGGCTGCGGCGGTATTATACGCCGAAGCAGGGCTGA
>CAZPTI010000385.1:0-4211 GCA_964588925.1 uncultured Anaerolineales bacterium
TATTCGACCCGCCCGCAGGCGCGTATTCGCTTATTCGAGATGGCCGCGCTGCCCCCGCGAATTCAGCACTGCGGTTAAGGAGGTCATTTGTCCCAACAACTTCCTCGCGGATTCCGGTTTGCCGGCGTAACCGCGGGCATCAAGAAGACGGGCGCGGCCGATTTTGCCGCGGTCGTCAGTGACGCGCCCTGCTCCGCCGCGGCCACCTTCACCCGCAACGCCTTTCCTGCCGCCCCCGTCCTCTACGACCGCGACCTGATCAAGAGCAACCCTTCCGGCCTGCGCGGCGTTGTAGTCAACTCCGGCTGCGCAAATGCGTGCACGGGGGACGAGGGGCTGACCGACGCGGCGTTGATGGCGCGACTGGCAGAAGACTCGTTCCGCCTGCCGCCGCGAACGGTTGCGGTTATGTCTACAGGTGTCATCGGGCCGCGGCTGCCGATGGATCGGATTCGCGCGGGCGCGGAGATGGCTGCGGCGGCTCAATCGCCCGATAGGGCAGACGACGCCTCGCGCGCGATCATGACGACGGACACGCGCCCGAAGGTTGCTTACCGCGAGGTTAGCCCGGCGCGGCTGTGGGGCATGTGCAAAGGCGCGGGCATGATCCACCCGAACATGGCGACCATGCTGAGCGTGATCGCCACGGATGCCGCCCTCTCGCCCGCTGCGCTCGACGCGGCGCTGCGCGCGGCGGTTGACGTGAGCTTCAACTGCATCAGCGTTGACGGCGACATGAGCACGAACGACACGGTGCTGGCGCTGGCAAACGGCGCGGCAGGACCGGTTGATGACGCTGCCTTCGCTGCGGCGCTAACTGACCTGTGCCAGGATCTCGCGCAGCAAATCGTACGCGATGGTGAGGGCGCCACGAAGTTCATCGCGATTCGCGTGAACGGCGCCGCGTCGGCGAGCGATGCGCGGATGGCGGCAAAGGCCGTGGCGAACTCGCCGCTTGTCAAGACCGCGTTCTACGGCGGCGACGCCAACTGGGGACGCATCCTGGCCGCGGTAGGCTATTCGGGTGCAGCGGTCGATCCGGCGAAGGCGCGCCTGTGGATTGCGCCGGGGACGGGTGACGCGATATCGAGCGCCGAGCGGCTGCAACTGGTTGCCAGCGGGCGACCGTTGGCCTACCTGGAAGAAGCGGCAACCGCGATTTTCGCAGGGCCGGAAATCAGCGTAACGGTCGAGTTAGGGTTGGGCGAGGGTAGCGCGACCGTGTGGACGTGCGACCTGAGCCACGCGTATGTGGACATCAACGGGCATTATCGAACGTAGACCCAGCGGAGGTGTCGTTCAAGATGCGTCACAGCCGTCAGGAAGTAATTGATCGCGTCACGCGCGAGTTCGAGCAGCTTGATCGTCTGGTCTCCGGTTTTTCGGAGGATGACTGGCAGCTCCCCGCGCCACGACCTGAGACCAAAGACCCGTGGACGGTAAAAGACTCGCTCGCCCACATCACCTACTGGAAGGCAAACACGGTGCGGGTGATCCGCAAGGAGCGCCGCCCCGCGGACGAGCGCGGCCTGGAGTTCCACGAGATGAACCGGCTCATCTGGCAGCGCTGGCGCGACCGCTCGCCGCAGGAAGTGCTCGACTGGCACAGGCAGGTTCAGCAGGAGTTGCTTGTGGCGCTGAGCGAGGCGCCGGACGAGTGGTTCAGCGGCAAGGAGCATGCTGAAGAGTGGCCTTTCGACATCGATGGGCACTCGGCGTTTCACCGGGTGAAGGATCTTGAAGCGGCCGTGAAGGCGGGGAAGTCGAATCAGGCGTAAGAAAGCGAGAGGAGTGACGGGATGGAGTACAGACGTTTGGGACGGACCGGACTAAAGGTGTCGGAATTGTGCCTGGGCACGATGCAGTGGGGGTGGACCGCGGACGAGGCCACCGCATTCGAGGTGATGGACGCGTTTGTGGCCGCGGGCGGCAACTTCATCGACACGGCGGACATTTACTCGCGCTGGGCAGAAGGCAATCCCGGCGGCGTGTCCGAGGAAGTCATCGGGCGGTGGATGAAGGCGCGCGGCAACCGGCAGGACATCGTGCTGGCGACGAAGGCGCGCGGCCGCATGTGGGAAGGGCCAAACGGCGAAGGGTTGAGCCGGGCGCACCTCATGCGCGCCGTGGACGACTCGCTGCGCCGGTTGCAGACGGACTACATCGACCTCTACCAGACGCACTCGGACGACCCCGAGACGCCACTGGACGAAACGCTGACCGCGCTGGACGACATGATCCGGGCGGGCAAGGTCAGATACATCGGCGCGTCAAACTACAAGGCGTATCGGCTGTGCGGCGCGCTGTGGACGAGCGAGAAGCGTGGGCTGGCGCGCTTTGACTCGCTTCAGCCGCACTACAACCTCGCGAACCGGGCGGAGTTCGAGCGCGAGCTGAAGCCCCTCTGCGAAGATCAGGGTATCGGCGTCATCCCGTACAGCCCGCTGGCCGGCGGGTTCCTCACTGGCAAGTATCAGCGCGGGGCCGAGACGCAAAGCGCGCGCGCCGAGGGGATCAAGAACCGCTACTTCAACGACCGCGGCTGGGGCATCCTGGACAAGCTGCAAGAGGTCGCCCGCGGGCGAAACCTTTCGCCGACCGCAACCGCGCTGGCGTGGCTGCTGAACCAGAAGGTGATCACCGCACCCATCATCGGCGCGAACAGCGTGGAGCAACTGAACGCCAGCCTGGCCGCTTCGGGCGTGAAGCTGTCGGAAGAAGAGATGGCCGCACTGAACGACGCCAGCAAGTGGGAGTAAAACGACCAAAGATCCGTCAGGTTTTTCCAACCTGACGGATTTCTCGCGCTTACGGCTCGCGCCACCGCGCCGCAGCTTCCGCCGCGCGACGCGCCTCTTCCGACCGGCCTGCCCCTTCGTATAGCTCTGCCAGGACGGCGTATGCGTCGCCGTACGTGGCGTCGAGAGCAACCGCGCGCTCTACAGCAGCGATCCCCTGGTCGGGCCGTTGTTGCGCGGCGAGCGCCAGCCCCAGCCCCAGATGATACGCGGCAATGTTGGGCGCAAGGGCAATGGCCTGCCGGTATTGATCTTCTGCGCGGCCCGCTTGAGACGGATCGCTCAACGAACGCTGCGCGTAAACGTCGCCCAGTAGCGCGCGCAACGCGGGGTCGTTCGGGCGCATCCGCTGCGCTTCGAGCAACGCTGCCACCCCTGCCGAAAAGTCGCCGGCCTCGACCCGCGCCAGCCCGAAGCGCGACCGGTAATCCACCTGAACGGGCCAGAGACGCGTAGACTGCTCGAACAACGCAACACGAGACGCTGCGTTGACAGAAGCGCCCGCGCGACCGCAAAGGGTGTCGGCGAACAGCGGCCGCGCGGCGAACAGCGCAATCGCAACGAGGACGAGCGCAACTGCGCCTGCCTGCGCCAAACGCGACGTGGCCGCGGGCGCAGGCGCTTCGGCGTCCGCCAGCCCCCGCTCCAGCGCAGCCGCCATCCCAATCAGCAGATAGAACACTGTCCCGGAGGCGGTCAGGTCGAAGCTGAACAGCAGGTCGACGAGGTGGCCCAACAACGCGGCGAGAATGGCTGCTGCGAGTAGCCGCGCGCGCAGGTCGGGCCCGCGCCATAACGCGCGTGCCGCAGACCAAAGGCTGACCGCCACAAGGGCCAGGAACACCAGCAGGCCGAGCAGACCGGTTGAGACAGCCTGGTCGAGCAGCAGGTTGTGCAGGCGGTCGACGGCCACGCCGCGACCCTGGTAGTAGACGAGTTGTGGCGGGTAGACGGGCGCAAAGGCGAGCTCCGTCGTCTCCGGGCCGTAGCCCAACAGGGGCCGGGCGGCGATCAGCGGCAAGCTTGCGCGCCAGATCGTCACGCGCGCGGCTGTTGAGCCCGACGACATATCGCCCAGTGAGGCAAGGCGCTCGATGCCGGGCAGCCGCTCAACCAGCGGCGGGAGCGAGGGGGCCAGGTTGAGCGCGAGAATGGCGAGCAGCAGGACAACGCCCACGGCAGCGCCCGAAACGACGAGGCCGCGGCGACGGGCGAGCGCGCCCCAGAAAAGCAGTAGCGCAGGCAGGGCCACAGCCGCGCCAAGCCACGCGCCCCTTGCCTGGGTCGTCAGCAGCGTCAGCGCCTGCGCGGCGAGCAGGAGCCAGTAAGGCCAGCGCCGCGCGGTGAGGTAGGCCGCGACGGCAGTCAGCGGCATCAGCAGAACCAGGTAGGAGCCGAGGAAGTTCGCGCGGC
>CAZPTI010000386.1:0-4201 GCA_964588925.1 uncultured Anaerolineales bacterium
CTGCGCCAGCACCGGGCCGATGCCGCTGAGCGCCTGCAACTCGGCCAGCGGCGCGTTTTCGAGCGCGTCGATCGAGCCGTAGTGGTCGATCAGTTGCTCCGCGACGATCTCGCCCACCCCGCGGATGCCGACGGCGGTCAGCAGGCGGGCGGGGCCGCGCGCCTTTGATTCCTCGATGGCGCGCATGAGGTTCTGAACGCGTTTCTCGCCGTAGCCTTCGAGCTCAAGCAGCTTATTCGCGTCCAGATAGTAGATGTCGGCCAGCGACCGGATGAAGCCTAGCTGCGTGAACAACTCGGCCTGGCGGATGCCGAAGCCCTCGATGTCCATTGCGCCGCGGCCGACGAAGTGCTCGATGCCGCGCACGAGCTGCGCGGGACACTCACTGTTGACGCAATAGGTGGCCGCCTCGCCCGGCGCGCGCTCGACCGGCTGGCCGCACGCGGGACACGTCTTAGGCATCTCCCACGGCTGCTCCGCGCCCGTGCGCAGTTCCTTGAGCGCGCGCAGCACTTGCGGGATCACCTCGCCCGCGCGCTTGACGGCAACCATGTCGCCGGGACGGATGTCCAGCTCCTTGACGTAGTCCTCGTTATGCAAAGTTGCCTGCGAGACGGTCACGCCGCCCACCTGCACCGGTTCGAGCACCGCATACGGGTTGAGCGTGCCGGTGCGGCCCACGTTGACGCGTATGTCGATGAGCCGCGTCACGGCTTCTTCTGCAGGATACTTGTACGCAACGGCCCAGCGCGGGTCCTTGCCGACGTAGCCGAGCCGCGCCTGCATCGCGAAATCGTCGATTTTGATGACCAGCCCGTCCGCCTCGTATGGGAGCTTGCGGCGCTCTGTCTGGCCCCACTCAACCACGGTGTCGCGCATCTCGTCGAAGTCGGTGAAGCGGCGGATGCGGCGCTCGACCGGGAAGCCGAGGTCGCGCAGGTATTGCAGCGCCTCCCACTGCGAACCGATCGCGCGGCCTCCCTGCAACTCGACAATCTGATAGAGCCACAGGCGCAGCGGCCGCGTGGCGGTAATGCGCGGGTCAAGCTGGCGGAGCGAGCCGGCTGCGAAGTTGCGCGGGTTGGCGTACGCGCGGCTGCCGGTCTCCTGCTGCTGCGCGTTGAACTTCTCGAAGTCCGCGATGGCGACGTAAGCCTCGCCGCGCACGACGATGCGCGCGGGAGCATCTACGGCGCTGTCGCGCGAGACTGGAATGCGCCGCGGCACTGCGCGCACGGTGCGCAGGTTGGGCGTAATGTCTTCACCAACCTCCCCATCACCGCGCGTCGCGCCAAGGACGAATTCGCCGTTCTCATAAGTGAGCACGACGCTGAGGCCGTCGATCTTCGGCTCCACAACATAGGCTACAGCCGCGCGATCAGCTTCGGGCAGGAGGCGCATGAAGCGGTCGCGCCAGGCGGTCAGTTCGTCGGGGTTGAACGCGTTGCCGAGGCTGAGGATGGGCGCGACGTGGCGCACTTTCGCAAAGCCCTCCGCAGGCGCGCCCGCCACGCGCTGCGTGGGCGAGTCGGGCGTGACCAGCTCGGGGTGCGCGGCCTCCAGCGTGACCAGTTCGCGCCAGAGCGCGTCATACTCCGCATCGCTAATCTCCGGGTCGTCGAGGACGTAGTAGCGGTGCGCGTGGTAGTCGATCGCGCGCCGCAGCGCATCGAGCCGCTCCGCAATGTTGTCTGTCACCGCCCCTGCTCCTGATTCGTGTCCATCTCGCGCGTTCTTGTTGTCCTTACCAAA
Organism: uncultured Anaerolineales bacterium; assembly: GCA_964588925.1. GTDB lineage: Bacteria > Chloroflexota > Anaerolineae > CG2-30-64-16 > CG2-30-64-16 > JALOOB01. Next base: position 1,753 of record CAZPTI010000386.1, read on the forward strand.
AGGTCAATTATACTCTTTGCGAACGGGAGGCCAAAGAAAAGCGGAGATCAATCGGGGGCACGCGAAAAGACACAAAAGGCATCATCCTTTCCAACGCCGAATAAAATCTGCGGGCGCGAACGCTTGAATCTCGATGCGGGTAGCGCTTCTGAAATGCGCAAGATTGCCGGTAATTAACACTGCACCGGATTCGACAGCAACCTCAAGAAAAGGCAGATCATCAGGATCGGGCAACGCATCAGGCAACGGGTGCGGGATAACCTTTTCGCCCTCCACTTCAAGATAGGTTAACAGCGCGTCAACATCTTCTCGCGCGAAACCGAACCTTGGACGCGCCAGCACCTCGCGATATTCCGTCATAATGCGGTCGTCGTACGCGAGACGCACCGCGCCCGTCAGCGCCAGATCAAGGACGCGCGCAGGCGCGCCAAACGGCGAGAGCAGCGCGGAAACGAGGATGTTCGTATCCAGGACGACAAGCATCCCTACTCCTCGCCCGGCCCCGCGCTTCTGCCCTTGCGCGCCGCAGTGATCTCGGTTTCAATCTCGGCAGGCGTGAGTCGGCTTGCTTCGCTCTCCGCAGAAGCGCGCCTCATGCGCGTGACCGCAGCTTGCGCGCGGGCGCGACGGAGCGCAGAAACAGTCTCCTCCACATCGTCTTCGTTGACGCCGGCGATGACCGCAACGGGACGACCGTTTGAGGTCAGCACAACCTCGCGCTGGCGCCGCAATTTTTCCCAGACTTCCGCGGGCTTGAGTCTCAAGTCTCGAATCGTGACGAATTCCATGACGACACTCCGTATACCGAATGGTCTACATCTAGTCTACAACAAACCAGCGCGTGCGTCAATGAATTGCGCTCTTGTGGAGAGTCAGTCAGGTACGGCGCTCAAACCGCCTCAAGTATAGACATCCGTTTAGTTCAAAGCTGCAAGCCTTTTGAGTACAATGAGGCCCAAATCGCGAATCGCTGACCGCCTTCGCGGATTCCCATGTCTGACGCCACCAGGAACGCGCTGAACTTATACGCTTGCCGAGGTCGCGCTTTCACCCGAAGGAGGCAAAAAGTGGGTGCTGTCGTTGCGGAACTGATCCCCCTGATGATCGCGGCGGCCATCGTGCCGGCGTGGATTATCATCGTGCTGTTGATGCTCACCAACAAGAACGGCGTGCTGAAGGCAGCGGCATTTGTCCTCGGCACCGTGCTCGCGCGACTGGCGCAGGGCGCGTTGTTCGGTTACGTCCTGCAGCGCGAAGCGGCGGCTGACGGTGCGGTCGGGGCCGGAGCGATCAAAGCGGTCCTGCTGCTCCTGGTCGGCCTGGTGCTGCTCATTCTGGCGTACAAAAAGTGGACGAAAGAGGAAGACCCGGATGCGCCGCCGCCGAAGTGGATGAGCGGCCTGGGCGCGATGTCCCCCCTCAAGGCGCTGGGCTTCGGCGTGCTGCTGATGATTGTCGGGTTCAAGCAGTGGGTGTTCACACTCAGCGCGCTCGGAACGATTTCGGCCGCGCAGTTAAGCCAGGGTGAGAGCATCATCGTCTTTCTGATCTACCTGCTCGGCGCGCTCTCGCTGCTGCTCATCCCGATCCTCTTCTCGGCGATTGCGCCGCAGCCCGCGGCAAAGACGCTGAGTTCAGCGCGCGCGTGGCTGGAGCGAAATAACCGGCCCGTCACCGTCACCGTTTCGCTGCTCTTTGGCGTGTACTTCGTCGCGCAGGGGCTTACGGGCCTGCTCAACTGAGCGCCCGCGTAGTTCAGGCCAGCTTGAAGAAACCCGGTTTCTGGCAGAAACCGGGTTTCTTAATCGGTTAATCCATCAGCCCGGCAAACAGCGCCGTGCTCAGATACCGCTCGCCGAACGACGGGATGATCACGACGATCAACTTGCCGGCGTTCTCCGGCCGGCGCGCGACCTGGATTGCCGCCCACGTAGCCGCGCCGGAGGAGATGCCGACCAGCAACCCTTCTTCGCGCGCCATGCGCCGCGCGGTGTCGAACGCGTCTTCGTTCTTGACCCGGATGACCTCGTCGTAAACCTGCGTATTGAGCACGTCAGGCACGAAGCCCGCGCCGATGCCCTGGATTTTGTGCGGCCCCTTCTGCCCACCGGAGAGGACGGGCGACGCATCCGGCTCGACCGCGATGGCCTTGAACGAGGGCTTGCGCGACTTGATCACCTCGCCCACGCCCGTAATCGTGCCGCCGGTGCCGATGCCCGCGACGAGAATGTCGACCTGGCCGTCGGTGTCGCGCCAGATTTCCTCCGCGGTCGTCTTGCGATGGATCTCCGGGTTTGCCGGGTTTTTGAACTGCTGCGGCAGGAAGTAGGTGTTCGGGTCGGAAGCGACGAGCGCCTCGGCCCGCGCAATCGCGCCGCCCATGCCTTCCGGGCCAGGGGTCAGCTCAAGCTCTGCGCCGTACGCGCGCAAGAGCGCGCGGCGCTCCTTC
>CAZPTI010000387.1:0-1815 GCA_964588925.1 uncultured Anaerolineales bacterium
ATCAGGAGTGAACTCCATGACCGACAAACTCACCACCTACCGCGAGGGCCACGCGCCCGCGGCCGACACCAACCGCATCTGGCCGCTCTACGGCGCGGGGCTGGAAAACCTGGGCAAGGACGGCGCGCCGATTGCCGTCCCCCTGCCCGACATCGCGGCCGACCAGCTTCTCGTCCGCCACGACGCGTGCGGCCTCTGCTTCTCCGACACGAAGGTCATCCGCCTCGGCCAGGCGCACCCGCGCATCACCAAAGACATGAAGACCGACCCGGTCGTCCTCGGCCACGAGGTCAGCGTCACTGTCGTAAAGGTGGGCGAGGCGCTGCGCGACCAGTACAAGCCCGGCGACCGCTTCATCATCCAGGCGGAAATCTACAAGAACGGCGTCGGCCTGGCCTACGGCTACAACCTGCGCGGCGGCCTTTCCGAGTACGGCCACATCACCGACACGATCCTCAACGGCGACGACGGCAACTACCTTATCCCCGTCCAGCCAGATACAGGTTATGCCGAAAGCGCGCTTACCGAACCGTGGGCGTGTGTGACAGCCGCCTATGAGTTGAAGTATCGCGGCGGCATCAAGCCGGACGGCAACCTGTGGATCGTTGGCGGGCCAGGCGCGGAGGATCGCGTCTATACCATCGGTTGCGGCTTCGACGCGGAGTCGCGCCCCGCGCGCGTCTACCTGACCGACGTCCCGCCCATGCTAAATGCGTGGGTCCGCGCCCGCGCCGCCGAGTACGGCGTGCCCGTCGCGGAGATCGTCGATCCGGGCAAGCCGGAGACCGGCGAGGGCGCGGCCGTGACCAACTACGACGGCAAGCCCACTCCCAACCACTTCGACGACATCATCATCCTCGCGCCCACCGCGGAGATCATCGAAACCGTCTCGCCGCGCCTGGCCGATTTCGGCGTCTGCGCGCTGCTGGGCGAGCAGCCGCTGGATCGCCCCGCGAACGTCGACGTGGGCCGCGTGCACTACAACCGCTGGGTGTTCGTGGGCAGCCGCGGGACCGACCTCGCCGCGCCGTACCTCCAACCGGCCGTGCGCGCCGCGCTCAAGCCGGGCGGCAAGGCGTGGTTCGTGGGCGCGGGCGGGCCAATGGGCCGTATGCACGTCCAGCGCGCCTTGCAGGTGCAGGACGGCCCGGCTGTAGTGGTCTGCACCGATGTCAGCGACTTGCGCCTGGCGGACCTTGCGGACACCTACCGCGCGGAAGCCGAGGCAAACGGCGTCGAATTCATCTGCCTTAACCCGCAGAACGCGGAGGCGTATGCGGCCGGCATGGCGCGCTTCAAGGACGCCGGCTTTGATGACATCGTCGTCCTTGCGCCCGTTGGGCCGCTGATTGCCGAATCCGGCAAGTGGCTGGCTGACGGCGGCGTGATGAACGTCTTCGCGGGCGTCGGCCGCGGCACCCTCGTCAGCCTCGACCTTTCCGACGCCTACCTGCGCGGCGTCCGCGTCATCGGCCACTCCGCGTCCAGCATCGACGACCTCCGCCTGATGCTCCACTATGCGGAGTCGGGCGCGCTCTCGCCGAACCGCTCGGTGGCCGCTATCGGATCGCTGGAGGCGGTCAAGGACGGGATCGCGTCGGTCATCGACACGGTCTACCCCGGCAAAGTCGTCATCTACCCGCACATCAAGCCGCTGCCGCTCACCGCGGTCACCGACCTCGACAAAGTCCTCCCCACCGTCCACGCGAAGCTCAAGGACGGCAAGGAATGGACCAACGAGGCCGAGGCCGAATTGCTGCGCGTGATGCTGAAGGATTAAACAGGTCGCTCAACAGCCCGCTGGAGCCACAGAGG
>CAZPTI010000387.1:1825-4196 GCA_964588925.1 uncultured Anaerolineales bacterium
GCCTCTCTGCTTCCTCTGCGACCTCTGTGGCTAGGCGTTTTTTGCAGGAGAATGAACTCATGGCTCAGTTTGACGGTAAAGTCGCGCTTGTCACTGGCGGCGCGCAGGGGTTGGGGCAGGCGCTTTGCCTGCGGCTGGCGCGCGAGGGCTGCGACGTGGTCGTGGCCGACATCAAGATCGAGCAGGCGCAGGCCACCGCGGAGCAGGTCCGCGCGGAGACGGGCAAGCGCGGCCTCGCCGTGCGCATGGACGTAACCGATGAGGCGTCGGTGCAGGAAGGCTTTGACGCGTGCGTCCGCGAGTTCGGCCGCCTCGACATCCTCGTCTCCAACGCGGGCATCCTGATCGCTGAGGAAGTGGCCGAGTCGGACGCGGGCAAGTGGAAGGCCGTGCTGATGGTCAACCTGTTCGGCTACTACCTGACCGCGCGCGCGGCCACGCGCATCATGAAGGCGCAAGGGTCAGGCGCGATTATCCAGATCAACTCGAAATCGGGGAAAAAGGGCAGTTTCAAGAACTCTGCCTACGCCGCGTCGAAATTCGGCGGCATCGGCTTCACGCAGTCGCTGGCGCTGGAGCTGGCCGAGCTGGGCATCCGCGTCAACGCGGTCTGCCCCGGCAACCTCCTCGACGGCACGCTCTGGCAGCAGTCATTGTTCGACCAGTACGCGCGCAACCAGGGCCTCACGCCCGAACAGGTGCGCCAGAAGTACGTCGACCAGGTGCCGATGAAGCGCGGCTGCGCGTACGACGATGTCTGCAACGTCGTCGTCTTCCTCGCCTCCGACCAGTCCTCCTACATGACCGGCCAGGCCATCAACGTCACCGGCGGGCAGGAGATGCGATAAGGACTCGTTCGTAGTAGGCGCTTTAGCGCCGGGCGCTTAAGCGCCTACTACAAACCATCGACATCGAATTCCTATATCGCCTGCACGACATTCCTCAGCCACCGTCCCGACCGCACGCGCCACGTGGCAATGACGAACTTGGTGAATTCGTCCGCGACGAGCACCATCAGCAGCACGAAATAAACGGGCAGCCGCAGGACGAACGCGCCGAGCAGCGCAACCGGAATGCCAATCACCCACATGGGCGCGGTGTCCACGAAGAGGCTAAAGCGCGTATCGCCGCCGCTGCGCAGGATGCCAACGATAATCAGCAGGTTCGCAGCCTTGATCCACAGCGCGGACGACATGACGGTCATCACACCTTTCGCATAAGCCGCGGCTTCGGGCGAGATATTATACGCGCCCAGGATGAATCGCGACGCGCCGAAGATGACCAGCCCCGCGAACAACCCCACCGCAATTGACAGCGCGAGGAACTTCCGCGCGTAGTCGCGCGCCAGCGGCTCCTCTCCCCCACCGATCGCGTTCCCCAGGATGATCGCGCACGCGTTGCCAATGCCGAACATCGGCACGAGCGCCACCCCCTCGATCGTGCTCGAAATGTTCACCGCCGCCACTGCCTCCGTGCTGATCCGCGCGTAGATCCCCGCGTAGACGTTCGTGCCCAGCGCCCAGATGACCTCGTTGAGGATAACCGGCACGGTCGTAAGCGCGAACGTGGTCAGAAACGCCCGGTTCACCCCGCGCATGTCGCTGAAGCTGAGCGCGGGCGGCAGGCGCCAGCGGTACGTCAGCGTCAGCAGCACCGCGCTCTCCGCAATGCGGGCGATCACCGTCGCCACGGCTGCGCCCATGATGCCCATTTGGGGAAGGCCGAGATAGCCGAAAATCAGGCAGTAGGCCAGCGCGGTCTTGAACATCAACGCGAACACGCTGACGCCGACGGGCAGCTTGACGTGGCGCGTCGTGCGCAAGGTGATGCCGAAGACGGTCGTCAGCGCGGTGAACACATACGAGAGCGCCACAGTGCGCAGATACGGCGCGCCAAGCGCGACCACCTCCATGTCATTCGTGTAAATCCGCAGCACGCTCGCCGGCGCAAGGATCGCGGTCGCGGCAAACAACGCGCTGCCGACGATGCCGATGGTCAGCCCGATGCCGAACGTCTTGCGCAGGTTCACCACGTCCTGCTTGCCCCAGAATTGCGCGGTGAAAATCGCGGTGCCGCTCCCCGTCCCGAACAGGAAGAGGTTCATGAGGAACGTCCACTGGTTCGACAGCGCAACGGCCGCGACGGACGTCTCGCCAAGCTGCCCGATCAGCAGCACGTCGACCGCGTTCAGCAAATTGAACACAAGCGACTGCGCGGCAATCGGCAGCGCGACCTTGAGCATAACGGAATAGAACTTGCGGTCGGTGAAGAGGTCTCTGAGCATAAGCGGGAATTCTACCACAAGCAGCGTGAGGAATTGAAGATTGAGCGTTGAACAGGATTACAGGATTCGCCGGATTTACAGGATTCG
>CAZPTI010000388.1:0-810 GCA_964588925.1 uncultured Anaerolineales bacterium
CCTGCGGTCAGGGTTCCTGCGGTCAGGGTTCCTGCGGTCAGGGTTCCTGCGGGCGGGTCGAATAAACGAATGGCTGCCGACTGCCATGCGCAGCGCCAAACGATGTCGCAGCGTCATTCGTTTATTCGTTCCCCTGTTCGTTTATTCGAGATGGCCGCGCCCCTCCCCCCACGCGCCCCTCCTCCCCCCCCACGCGCGCGCGTTACGGGCAGGCTGAAGCCCACGCTCTGGCGGGATTAATACGTTTTATGCGCTGCGCATATTATCGCGCATTCACCCCTAAGACAAATAGAGTAGGCCGAATGCGCCGACTGCGGGTTGCGCCGGGAGCGTGGGGGGCGTAAAGTGAGGAGCGACTTTGTAAAGCGCAGGAGGTTGATGGATGGATGCGCAAAACTTGTGGCGCCCTGTGACCGGCCGCGACCGGCGCGCGCGCGGGCAGCGGGGACGCGCGCCGCTCCTGCAGATGCCGCCCCAACCCCGGATCGACGCGCGGCTGAGCCGCTTCACGAACCTGCTGGATACGATTTCGGAGGGCGAACGCGCGCTTGCCGCGGGGCATCACGCGGTGGAGGCAGGTGATCCGGCGCGGGCCGAGCGGGAGTTGTCGCGCTTTCTGACGGATGCGCGGCCGGTGCTGGAGGCCGTGAAGGATTTGCCGGCCGAGTATGTGGACCTGTTGGGGCAGACGGTGGCGCGGGCGTTCACCGCGCGCGCAGCCGCGTGGATCGAGCATTCGTTTGACGGCGCTCCGGCCGCGGAGGCGCTGCGGAGTGCGGCGCGCGCCGATGTGGCCGAGGCGCTGGATCT
>CAZPTI010000388.1:853-4155 GCA_964588925.1 uncultured Anaerolineales bacterium
GCGCGCGACCCGACGGGTGTCGCAACACCCGTCGGGTCTTTCTATTTAATAGTAGGTTTGCAGGAAGGTCTGGCCGAGGGCGACGCAGCCCTGGCGGCCGGCGCATTTATTCGGTGTCGGCTCGACGTAGAGGTCCCAGTTGTGGGAGCCGCCGTTCGGAAGCTGGGCGGCGACGGCGTAGTGGCCCACCCCTTGCAGCTCGAACTGGTAACGCCCCGGTTGGTCCCCGACTTTCCCCTCGACTTTGAAGTTCTTGTCGTTGACCTGCACCGTGATGTAGCGGCCAATGTGGTTTTCGATGATCAGCCAGGCGACGTTTTTGGCCGGCGCGCGCGGCTGCGCGGGTTGCGCGGGTTTTGGCGCGGGCGTGGGAAGTGGGGGCGCGGCGGCGACGGGGACGGCGGCAAAGTCGATGTTAATGGTCAGATATTGCGCGCTGGCCCACGCCTCCTTGACGTCCGTGAAGCCGAGTTTGGCCCACTTGCGGTCCGCGCTGCGCCCGACAATCGCCACCGCCGCCCCGCGCTTCAGTTGCCCGACCACCGCGTAATTCGTGCCCGGCCCCGCGCGCACGTTGAGCGTGTCAGACGCCACCACCGCGTCCGCAGTATTCGCCGGTCTCGCTGGTTCAGGCGTGGAACGGCGGATCGCGCGGCGCCCCGGCTGCCCCGCAGACGCGCCCCCCGTCCACAGACTGAAGTTATCGAACGCCGCCTGCAACCCGCCCTCGCTGTTCGTGCCCGCCAGCAGCGCAAGCTGCCCTTCCGCAAAGCTGCGGTCGGTCACGCGGTCAAGCTCCTCATCGTTGGCGAACACCGCCAGCTCGCGGCCCACCGCCAGCACCCCCAGCGTATTCCGCCCGCCCGGCTCCAGCGCGTCCGTCTCACTCCAATCGACCAGCCGGTCAAGCTCGCCGTCAACATAGGCGATGAGCGCGTAAAAGCCATCGGCGGAGGTAAGGTAGGCGTAGAAGTTGTCCGCGTCCGTATAGCGAAAGACCACGCCCAGCATCCCATCCGCCGGCCCGCTCAGCGGCTCCGCGTCCACCTCGACATAAAAATCCTTGTAAAGGTCCGCCGTATCCAGCGCAGCCCAGCGGAAAAGCTCCGGTTCCGGCACACTCACCACCAGCCGCCCGCGTGAGATCGCGCGCCGCGCGTCCCGGCCCGCGTCCAGCGTCCACTGCCCGCTGTCGCGGCTGAAGTTATCCGCCAGCGCCGGCTCGCCCGCCCGCCACAGGTCCACATCCGCGCCCTGGGCAGAGGCCGCCGGCGGCAGGGGCGCGGCAAGCGCAAGCAGTACGAGCGCCAGGAGAAGAAGGTTTTTGCGCATGGTCGCCCTCCGGTGATGGGTTTGGATTCGTAGTAACCGGCGCACGCGCCGCCGCTTCAGCGCCCGTGCGGTTCGTAGTAGGCGCTTCAGCGCCCGTGGTTCGTAGTAGGCGCTTCAGCGCCCGTGCGGTTCGTAGTAACCGGCGCACGCGCCGCCGCTTCAGCGCCCGTGCGCTTACTACGCACCACGGGTGCGTTTCGGATACACCGCGCGAAACGTCACCCCCTCCGCGGCCGAGCTGGCAAAAGTCACGCGGCCCCCCAGATAGCGCTCCGTCAGCAGCCGCATCGAATACGTCCCCAGCCCCCGGCCCGCGCCCTTCGTCGTAAACGACCGCTGGAAGATTTGCAACTGCACCGCGCGCGGGATCTCGCCGGGGTTGTTAACCCAGAACTCGACCTCCGCGCCGTGGTCCGCGCCGCCATGTTCGGCGCCGCCGTGGTCCGCGCCGCCGTGGTCCGCGCCGCCGTGATCGGCGCAGCCGAGCGTGATCGTGCCGCCGGCCGGGGTCGCCTCCACCGCGTTCTTCAGCATATTCGCCAGGACGCGGCGCAAGAGCGTCGCGTCGGTCGTGAGCTCCGGCGCCGCCTCGGGCAGGTCGATGCGCAGCTTGCGGCCGTGCGTCCCCTCCGCGCCCGATGTGGTCTCGGCCAACTCCAGCAGCAGCCGCGACGCGTTCACATGCTCCGGCTTAACCTGGAGCTCGTCATTCTCCGCGTCCGACAGCAGCCGCTGCGCCGTAATCTCGTCAATCAGCCGGTGCGTCAGCCCTTGCAGGTGCGTCGGCAGGCCATCCAGCCCCCCGCCAGAGCGCCGCGCGATCAGGTCCGCCGCCGCGCGCACCGCGGTCGCCGTGTTCAGCACGTCGTGAAAAAAGATCGTCTCCAGCGAGCGCCGCCGCTTCTCGTGCGAAATGTCCGTCAGGACGAACTGCACCCAGTCGAGGCCGTCGAACTTCAGCGGCGCGGCATGGACGCGCAGGTCGAGCGACTCCCGCGAACACTTGCGCGTAATGCGACACTCCTGCACCGCGGTCTCCCCCGCCAGCCCCTGCAGCACCGCGCGCGCCGCGCCGCACATCCGGCAGAACTCCGACGTACCGCAGCCCCACTCTTCGTCCGCCGCGTGAACGCAATCGAGCGCCTCGCCGGGCCGCTGGCCGAGCGCCTCGCCCGCCGCGCAGCCCAGGTATTCGGCGAGGGCCTTGTTCGCGAAGATAATCTGGCGGTGCTGGTTAAGGATAAGCACAATGTCAGGGATCGCATCCAGCGAGTCCACCACAAGGGGCGCCGCGCCAACGAACGCGGCATGCTGGCGCGCGATCTCACCCGCCCCCGCGCGTTCGGGCGAGGCAAAGAGCGTATATAGCTGGGACTGGCAGTCCCGCAATGTATCTTGCATCGTCGCAAACCTGCCTGGCGAAAGTTGGGGTAGTGTACCATGCGGGGGTGGGTGCGGGCAAGCGCGGGGCGCGTGGTGGGGGAGGCATTCGCTTATTCGTTGCGGTAATTCGCTTAGTCGAGAGGGCCGCGCGCGCCCCCCCCCGCGTCTACATCCGGCGCGCGCCACCCGACGGGCATCAGGTGGGCAGCGCAAGGGGCCGCGCGCGCCCCCGCGCTACCTCCGCGCGCGACACCCCACAGGTGTGTGGGTGATCGGCGCGGCGCTACTTTACCAGCCGTCGGGCTTCGCAAATTCCCCGCCGGCGTCGCGGAGCACGGGCGCGAACTGGCTGCGCGCCAGCAGGCCGTGACGCAGATGCTTGACGAACCGCGCGTACGGGAGGAGCGAGATGCTGGGATGCTTGTGCGGGATGAGCAGCCCAACCGCTTTATTTAGCTGCTGCGTCACGTGTTGGATAGGCAACTGAAGGTCGGAGTCGTTGGAGATGACGACGGCCAGCTCGCAATCGTTCTGAAACGCGTCGATCAGCAGGTGCGTCGCAAGGTTGACGTCCGAGCCTTTCTCCT
>CAZPTI010000389.1:0-4154 GCA_964588925.1 uncultured Anaerolineales bacterium
CGCGCCGCCGACGGACGGGATGAGCCACAGCGACGCGCGGCCCTGCCCATCCAGGCGGGCGAAGAGAATGAAGCGGCCGTCCGCTGACCACAGCGGGCGCTCGTCGCGATACTCGGCCGCGTCGGTCAACTGCGCGGCCTCGCCTGGGCGCGCCGCGTCCACAACATAGATGCGCCGCGCCATCATTTCAGGCAGCGCGGGATCGCCCAATTCGACGCCCTCGCGCTCCGGCATGGCGGCATACGCGAGCCGCATGCCGTCGGGCGACCACGCGGGCTGGATGACCGCCGCGTCCTCGGCAAGTTGCTCGGTCGCGTCTTCTCCGGTCAGCAGCGCCAGCCGCTTATCGCGCCAGGTCGCGCGCTCTGCGCCGAAGATGAGGGCTGTGACGTCTCGTCCCACTGCCAGCAGCGCGCGTTCGGGCAGCATGGCGGTTTCGGCCAGACGGACGGGTTCGGATGCGCCGTCCGCGCTCAGCCGGTAGAGCAGCGCGCCAGACTCCGCCCCTGGCGACTCCTGCGCGTCCCACAGCAGCGCGCTCTCGCCTGACGCATCCCACCCGGCAAGACGCAGCGAACCGGCCGCGCGGTCTCTGACAGAGTAGAGAGGAATCGGCACGCCATCCGGCGCGACCTTCCAGATGCCCTGTTCATATCCGGCCGCGCCCGCGAGTCCCGTCGCGTACTCGTAGCCGATCCAGCGGCCGTCCAGGCTCCAGGCAAGCGCGCCTGCGACGCCCTGCGCAACGCCACCCGCCAGCTTGACCGCGCGCCCGCCCGTCGCGGCCGTCACCCGTAGCGCGCCGGTCGCATCGACGTAGGCGAGCTGGTCCGCCGCGGGCGACCAGGCGAACGCGGCCACGGTCAGCCCGTCGTTGAGCAGCCCGGCCGTGCCCTCATCCGGCGCGACGACCCACAACTGCCGCTGCCACACTGACTCTCGACATAACTCGCGCTGCGGCTTCGGCAGGTCGCACTCTTCCTCGATCACGACCGACCGTTCCTTGCGGAACGCCAGCCAGCGGCCCGACGCGCTCCAGCGCGGCTCGCTGTTGCGGCCATCGCTCGTCAGCCGTTGCGCGTTGCCGTCGGGCAGTTGCTTCACCCAGATGTCGCCGCCCTGGACATACGCAACGCGGCCAAGCGCGGGCGGTTCGGGGGTGGGGGTGGAGGCGCGCGCGGCCAGCTCCGCGCGGAGCCGCTCGTTCTCGCCCTGCAGCGCCTCGATGGTGGGCAGGAGGCGGTTGGGCGTGGCAGAGGGCGCGGGGACGGCAACCGTGGGTCGCTCGACCCCGACCTCGAACGTGGTTCCGCAGGCGGAGAGGAACACCGCAACCAAGAGGAAAAATGCGCCCCTGCGCCAGCCCATGCTTCGACCTCGCCAGTTACTGCGCCGCCTCATCATCCTGCCGCCGGAAACCGCAGGGTGACAACCGTCCCCTTACCGAGACGGCTGCGGACCGCCATCGCGCCGCCGTGCCTGTGCGCAATCGCGCGGACGAGCGCGAGACCGAGCCCGCTCCCCTCCACGCCCAGCGCGCTGCGCCCGCGGTACAGCTCCTCGCCCAGGTGCGGCAGGTCCTCCGCGCAGATGCCCGGCCCCGTGTCCGCCACCTCCACGGCCACCATCGGGCCGTCCTCGAAGGCGCGCACGGCGACCTGCGCCTCCCCACCGCCGAATTTGAGCGCGTTGTCGAGCAGGTTGTGACACGCCAGGTAAATCAGGTCCCAATCACCCGTGACGTGGGGCAGCGGCCACGGCAGGCTCGGCAGGCTGAGCTCGACCGGCCGGCGGCAGCCCGCGTCGTTCACCTCTTCGACCAGTTCGGTCAGCAGTTGGCCGAGGTCGACGGTGGTCATCTCGAGGGGGCGCGTCTCAAGGTCGGTGAGCTTGCGGAGGTCCGTGGTCAGCCGCGCGAGTCGGTCGATCTCCCGGCGGATGCTGGTCATCGCCGGGCCTTCGGACGCGGGCGGCAGGTTGGCGAGCGCGGCGCGCGCGGCCGTCAGCGGGTTCTTCATCTCGTGGTCGAGCCGCCGGATAAACTGACGCCGCAGGTCTTCCTCTTTCTGCTGCGCGTCAACGATGCCCGCCTCGCCCTTGCGCCGCGTCCAGCCGCGCAGGGCCAGCGCGAGGAGCGCAAGGGCGCCGGCCAGCGCGCCGGCCGCGGCGAGCAGCGTGCCGAGGTCGATCCGCATGAAGAGGATCGGGTTGGCGATGCCGCCGCCGTGCGCCAGGGCCATCAGCAGCAGCCCCAGCGCGACCGGCGCAGCGGCCAGCGACGCCCGTCTCACCGTCCGGCCTCCACGTGCGCGATGAAGCAATAGCCCTGGCCGATCAGCGTATCGATGTAGCGCGGCTTCTCCACATTCTCCTTGAGCGCGCGGCGCAGCTCTGCGATGCGCGTGTCGACCGCGCGCGTGGCCGCCGCGTAGTCCCAGCCCCACACCGCGTCCAGCAGCCGCTCGCGGCTCAACACCTCGTCCGGGTGCAGCATCAGGTATTCGAGCACCGCGGCGGCTTTGGTCGTCAACGTGATCTCGTGGCCGTCCAGCTTCGCGCTGCGCGTCTGCCGGTCGAACTCCAGCCCGCCCGCGCGCAGCCGCCGCGCGCCGGCCAGCGGGACCGCGCCCATCTGGCTCCGCCGCAGCACCGCGCGGATGCGCGCGAGCAGCTCGTACGGCTCGAAGGGCTTCTCAAGGTAGTCGTCCGCGCCTTCATCCAGCGCGACCGCGCGCTCGACGGGCGAGCCGACCTGCGTCAGGAGGATGACGGGGATCCAGTTCCCGCCGCGGCGCAGCTCGCGCAGCACTGTGCGGCCGTCGAGCCGGGGCAGCAGCACGTCGAGCACGATGAGGTCAGGATGGACCTTCGCGAGCCGCTGGAGCGCGGCTTCGCCGTCCTCGGCCAGCGTGACCGCGTAGCCGCTCCGCTCGAGGAAGGGCGCGAGGTTGCCGGTGATGCCCGGCTCGTCGTCGACCAGGAGGATGTGAGCAACTCTGGGCGCATCCATATGATGCCTCCCGAAGGCGGTTTATGCCGCGATCGCTTGCCGGACCCAAGCGCGCCAGGTCTCACATGAAAGTACGTGCGAGGTTTGATCAGGTTGCGGATTATACCTCAGAAAGGTTGATTTCGCGCACTGTAACGAGGGCCGTGACGAAGGTTTTCATTTACCCGGTCCCGCCTGACTCCTCCGCATTACTATCCTCGCGCCTTGCTTCTGCATGAGCAGCGGCCTGGACCGATTCCCAAAAACCAAGCACCTCTGGTCCTAGCCGAGCAGCCTGTTCATCGACGTAGTTCTCATCTAGCATCCGGACGTTAAGCGAGTCTGCCTGCAGATAGTGGAACACGAGCATGTCGAAAATATCGCTTTCGTGCTTACGAGAGCGGCCCTCATCCCAGGCAAGCAGCTTGCCGAATATCACATCATCCGGACGCGCACACCAGGCTTCGAACGGCTCTTCGCCGGGCCAATTGATCGGCACCCGAACTCTTCGGCTGAATGCGTCGCGATAGCGCGAATCGCGGGTCAAGGGACTCAAGTCAGCCTTTTCGCCTCGCTTGCCGTCTATGATATTGAAGGAAATACCCATCCGGATTGAGCTTCGCATCTGTTCAGGATCGGCGTAATAGCGCGGGGATGGATATGCCTCGGCAAGGGCCACGATGTGTTCCTCTTTGAGGTCAACGACAATATCGATGTCGAAGGTGGTGCGAGTGCTGCCGTACATGGTCGCGGCGAAGCCGCCGATAATCATGTAGGGCGCGTTGATCCGGTCGAAGGTGCGCAGGATATCAAGAAAGAGGCTGAGATCTGGCTTGCCGGCGTTCGACACGGTCGATCTCCTCTAGCACCTTGAGGTTGATTTCCTGGGGAGACAAATCAGGGTAGCGACGCGACAACCGGGTTCGCATCGCTCCGATAACCCACTCGCGCGCAGCGAGCATCGCTTGTAAGCGCTCGCCAGGGGTCAGTTGCCCTCGCATTCGCATGAAGCGATGGTCCACGGGATCAAATCGGTGCTTGCTAGAGACGGTCATATCGGCCTTGAATAGCACAACCGGCCATCTCCACAAGGAATGGCCGGTCAAGTTGCAGCTCGGGGACAGGGATTCGAACCCCAAACTTCTGATCCAGAGTCAGATGTTTT
>CAZPTI010000390.1:0-4151 GCA_964588925.1 uncultured Anaerolineales bacterium
CCCACCCGTCGTCGAACTTGCCCTTGTACCGGTCGGACCACTCCTTTGCCACGTGGTGCGGCGCGTGCATCGCGCCGGGGCAGAAGCACATGAAGAAGGGCTTGTCCGGCGCGACCTGTTTGGCGTCCGCGATGAAGGCGATGGCGTGGTCGACCAGGTCCTCGGTGAGGTGGTAGCCCTCCTCGGGCGTCTTCTCTGGCTCAACGGTGTGGTTGTCGTAGACCAGCTCGGGGTAATACTGGTGCGTGTCGCCGCCCAGGAAGCCGTAGTAGCGCTCGAACCCGCGGCCGAGCGGCCAGCGGTCGTATGGCCCGGCCGCGGAGGTCTGGTCGATGGGCGTGAGGTGCCACTTGCCGACCGCGTAGGTGTTGTACCCCTGCTGCAGCAGGATTTCGGAGAGCATGCCGTTCTCGAAGGGGATCGCGCCGTTGCTGCCGGGGTAGCCGGTCGAGCCTTCGGTGATGCACGACATGGCGTTCGAGTGGTGGTTGCGCCCGGTGAGCACGCAGGAGCGCGTGGGCGAGCAGAGCGCGGTGGTGTGCATGTTGTTGAAGAGCAGGCCTTCGGCCGCGAGCGCGTCGATGTTGGGCGTGGCGATGGGGCTGCCGTAGCACCCCATCTGGCCGAAGCCGGTGTCGTCCTGGATGATGAACAGGACGTTGGGCGCGCCTTCCCGCGCGCGGCGCGGTTCGGGCCATGCGGGCGTGGAGACGTCAAACGTGCGACCGATGACGCCGGGGAACGCGGTTCCCGGCTTGTATTCCTTCAGTGCCACGGTCAATCCCCCCTTTCTCAGGTGGCGCGCCGGTGAGCGGGCGCGTGGCGCGCAGGGTGATCATAGCCGCCACGCGACGTCCGGTCATCCCTCCGAAAAGTGTATTAAGTAGGTACACGGTGGCCGCGGCTCAGTCGGGCGGGAGCAGGCCGAGGCTGCGCGCTTTCAGCGCGGCCTGCCGCCGGCTGTCCACCTGCAACTTGGCGAGGATGTTGGAGACGTGCTTGTGCGCGGTGAGGGGCGAGATGGTCAGCGCCTCGCCGATCTCCTTGTCGCTGAACCGCCGCGCGAGGAGGATCAGCACCTCCTCCTCCCGGTTCGTGAGCGTTTCGAGCAGCTCGTCGCCCTGCCGCCGGACGGCCGAGCGTTTCTGCCGGTCGCGACCCGCACCGCTCAGCAGCCGCGCGACGAACGGCGACGCCGCCACGTCGGGCAGCTCTGCGAGGATCGCGGCGAAGTCCGCGCCCGCCTCCAGGAAGGGGCGCGCGTAGCCGCCCCCTGCGGCCAGCGCCAGCGCCTCCCGCGCCAGGTCGCGCGCCGGCGCCCGGTGGCCCAGCCGGTGATGCGCGATCGCCTCCAACAGCAGCCCTTCCACGAGCCGCCGGTCGTCGTGCGCCGCGCGATTCGCGGCCTGCGCTTCCGCCAGGTAGTCCGCCGCGGCCAGCAGGTCTGCGGGCGCGCCGCGCGCGAGCAGCAGCCGCGCGTGGGTGAGCGCGGGCATCTCGATATACACGTTCCAGGTGAACGGGGGCGGCGGATCGCTGAGGGCCAATCGCCGCGGGTCGTCCCCGCGCAGCAGCGCCAGCCGCGTCAGGATCGAGCGCGACTCTGCCGCGTCGCGCGAGGTGAGCGACTCCGTGGCGAACGCGAGCGCGGCCTGGCCGGCCTCCCGCGCGGCGTCCGCCTCGCCGAGCGCCTGCCGCGCCAGCGCCAGCCCGTGCAGGCTGTCCTGGTACGCCTTGGCGTTGGCGAGGTAGCGCAGCTCGACCACGCGGCCGAACTCTTCGGCCGCGGCGAGCGCATCACCCTGCAACAGCGCCTTGCAGCCGAGGAAGTACGCGGCGAACGAGATGCTGTTGGTGCGCCCGGCCGCGATCCCCAGCTCTCGCAACGACGCGGCGCAGTCACCGAGCCGTTCGAGGTCCGCGGCCTGGAGGTGGATGGTCGAGAGCGCGATCAGGTGACGGAACGCGCCCGCGTGGTCGCTGCTGCGCGGGCGCGCGAGCTCGTCGCGCAGCAGCGCCAACGCTTCGTCGCGGCGGCCGAGCCGGTTAAGCGCCACCCCCAGCGCCAGCATGGCCGTGAAAAAGGCGTGTGTGTCGTCCGGCGCAAGCAGATCGAGCGCGGCCTGCGCCCGTTCCGCGCTGCGCGGGGCATTGTCCCCGGCAAAGACCGACGCCATCGCGGTGAGCGCGTCGAAGTGCCCGGCCAGCCGCGCGGCGGTTGCGGGGTCGGCAACGTCGTTAGCTGCGAGCGCGGCGGCGGCCTGGTCGAGGGTGTCGACAAGGTCGCGCAGGCGCCAGCGGAAGATGAGGGTCCAACACCGGGCAATCAGCACTGCGGCGCGCGTCAGGGGCCGGGGCAACAGCGCCAGCAACTGGTCGGCCGCGGCGATGCGCTCCGCATTGATCATGTCGAGCGCCAGCTCGCCGACCAGCCCGGCCGCGCGCTCCGCGTCGCCCGCGGCCAGGTAGTGGCGGACCGCTTCCTCCGCCAGCCCGTTCCCCGCGAACCAGCCGGCCGCGCGGCGGTGCAACGCGGCAATCTCGTCCGCGTCGCAGGCGTGGAGCAACTGGCCGCGCAGGAAATCGCGGAACAGGTGATGATAGCGATACCATTCGCCCTCGGAGTCGAGCGGGATGAGGAACAGGTTGCCGCGCTCGATCTGTTCGAGCCAGTCGCGGCCACACGTCCCCCGCGGCGCGGCGTCCTCGCACAGGACCGCGTCGCACAGTTCGCCGTTCATCCGGTCGAGGATCGCGCTGCGGAGGAGGAAGTCGCGCATCGCTGCGCCCTGCTGCGCCAGCACCTGCTCGCCGAGGAACTCCATCGCAGGCTGCCGCGCGGCCGCCAGCGCATCGACCACCGCTTCCGGCCGGGGCGTCTCCTGCATGGAGAGCGCGGCCAGGCGCAGCGCGGCGATCCAGCCCTCGGTCTGATCTTCGAGCCGCGCGACGGTCTCGGCCATGAGCGCGCGGCCGAGAGTGTTGCGGAGAAACTCGCCGGTCTCGTCCGGCTGGAATCGCAGGTCGGCCCGGCGAATTTCGACGAGCTGCTGCTGCACGCGCAGCCGGGCGAGGGGCAGCGGCGGATCGCGGCGGCTGATGAGCGTCAGGTGCGCGCCGGGCGGCGCGCCCGCGAGGATCAGCCCGACGAGGCGGTGGACGTCCGCGTCGGTGACCGCGTGGTAATCGTCCAGGGTGAGGAAGAAGTCGCCGGAGAGGCCGCCGATCTCGTAGAGGATGACCTGCGCGAGGTAGTCGACCGGCGGCAGCGCGGGCGCTTCGAGCAGGGCCTCGGTGCGGGCGAGCGCGCCGGGGAACGCGGTGCGGACCGCTGCGATGACGTAGGTGAGGAAGTGGACGAGCGTGTTGTCGTCGTCGTCGCACGACAGCCACGCGCAGCGGATGCCGCCGCCCGCCGCGCTCGCCTCCAGGTCGCTCTGCCATGAGGCCGCGAGAGTCGTCTTGCCGAAACCCGCGGGCGCGGAGATGAGGGTGAGCTTGCGCGTTAACCCCGCATTGAGCTTCTGGACGAGCCGCGGGCGCGCCACAAAATCGCCGGTCGCCGCTGGCCGGTTCAGGCGGGTGCGCAGGAGGATGATTTCGTCGCCGTGGTGCGTGGGGGCGCTCGCTTTCGTGCCGCATGCGCGCGCTGGCTAGCCGATGTATACCACATGCGCGGGCTGCGAGCAAGGTGGGGCGGCCACAGACCCGACGGGTTTCGCCTCCAATCCCGCGCGCAACCTCCGCACCTCACCACTTGCCCGGCGCTTCACATCGTGAATCAAAGTAACAAAGACGTACTGTATGTCGGTGTTACAGCACCCGTACATTGAGTACGATAACGCTGACTGGAGGACTCCATTGTCGCAAGATGACCTCACGTTGAAGTTCGGCAAACGGCTCGCTTACCTTCGCACCCGTAACGCTCTGACGCAGGAACAACTGGCCGAGAGAGCAGAGATATCGCTTGATTTCCTGAGTCTTATGGAGCGCGGGCGGCGAGCCCCATCTTTCGGCACCCTCTCAAGACTCGCCGAGAGCCTGAATGTTGAAGTGCTCGTGTTGTTTGATTTTCAAGGCGGATTAGACCAGTGACCTACCTCGACTACCCCCGTCGCATTGAGCAGAGCGGGTTGACAATATATGACCCG
>CAZPTI010000391.1:0-4144 GCA_964588925.1 uncultured Anaerolineales bacterium
CCCCGCGCCCAGATACTCAACCCCGCCCCCCGGGTCCCCCCACCCCCCCCCTCCACCCGGTTCCCGCCCCTACGACTACGACTCCAACAACTGCAACTACAACTACGCGCGAAAAAACCTGGAACCGCGCTCCTCAAGCCGCGTCCGCCGGCCGCGCCCCTGCGATGGCCGCCGCGCCGATCCCCCGCGCGGCAATCAACCCCGGCGACCACACGTCGCACCCCGTCGCCCACAGCGCCGCCGCATCCCCCCAGAAGGGCAGGTAGCCGGGATCAAACGCCTCGGCCAGCCAGATCGCGTTCGGCGGCGGAACCACGCAGCCGGGCGACACATCCACCACCGGCCCCGGCCGTCCGCCGCGCACCACCTCAACCGGCGCCGCGCACGCGTCCGCGCGCAACACCGCGGGCGCTGATGCGCGCCGCAGCACCTCCGCCTGCGCATTCGCGCTGTGCCCCCCGTGCCACTCGCCCGTCGCAACCTGCTTCAGCTCTTCCAGTTCCAGGTGCAGCGCATCTTCAGGCCGCGCGATCAGCCCCGCGTGCAGCGCCTCGCGCGCCGCCGCGCCCACCCACCGTTGCGCCGCCGCCATCAGCATGATCAGCCCGTCCCACGCCACGTCCGCCGCGTGAATCGCCTCTCGCGCGCGGCCAAGCGCATCGTCGAATTGCCGCGCCTGTCCCGCGTTCAGTCTCAGGCGCACGACCCGTTCCGCCTCCCGCCGCGCGGCCAGCGCCGTCCCCAGCCGGACCCTCACGTCCGCGCGGTCGGCCAGGCCATCAAGGATGTGGTTCGCTTCGTTCCATCGGATGCCGTCCGGCCGAATCCCCCCCGGCCCGCGGTGCCCGCAGCGCGCCAGCGTCGCCAGCCGGTCCGCCGTAGCCGCCGGCAGCCGCGCCGCCGCCGTAACGCTCAGCGCCATCTGGACCGACGGCAGGTCATCCACCGCGAGGTAAAGATCGGAGCGGAGATCAGGGGCGAGGTCGGGCGCCCACTCGTTCAGCCGCGCCTGCAACTGCGCGTCGGCCGCGTTCAAGGCCGCGCGGGTGAGGAAATAGACGTGCAGCGCGGAGATCGCATGCGGCTCCAGCTCCTCCATCACCTGCAACACGTCCGCCTGCGTCCACTTCAGCCCCTGCACCCACGCCAGCCAGCGCGCCAGCCGCGTGCGCAATCCGGTTGCCTCACCCGCGGCCGAGCGCAGCCGTCCCTCCGCGCGCTTGATCGCGCTGCCGGTCTGCATGCGCGCAAACAGCCCCGTCGGCGCAGTCGGCGCGCTGCGTCCGAGCCACGCCGCGCCGTGCAGCTTCTCGTCCTCGGCCGCCACTGCCTGCGCGTTCAGATAGACGTAGCCATCTTCAAGCCGCCAGAAGGAACCCGCAACCGCCGGCGCGCCCAGGTCGGCGTACAAGTGCCGCACCGCCGCCTCCGCGGGCGCGGCCAACAGCGTCCAGGCGAACCGCGTCGTCGGGCCGGGAAACAAATCGCGGGCCAGGTCTCTTGTCCAGCCGACCCGGCCCGCATCTGTGGCAGATTGTAATTCAGTTGCCTTCAAAGGGGGCCTTTCAGATTTCGCGTGCGAAGCGCAGCCGCTTACTCCAGCTTGCCGATGCCCAGCAGCAGCAGGTCCACGATGCCCGTCAGCCGCTCGCTCAACGGATACGGCCGCGTGCTCTCGCACCAGCGGACAAGTTGTTGCAGGTACAGCGCATCGAGCGCAGACGCCAGCGCATCGGGATCGAGATCGGGATTGACCTCGCCATTATACTGCGCTTGCCGGATTAGCAAAGCTGCGACCGGCTGAAGGCTGAACCCGCCCGCGTCACCCGCCAGCAGGTCCGGCGCAGTCACCCCCTTGCGGAAGATCAGCGAGACGAGCGTGCGATCCTGTTCGAGGTTTTCGGCCAGCGCGGCCATCAACCGCTTCAGCTTGCCGATTGCCGTCCCGCGGTTATGCCCGTAACCGTTGCCCGACATGCTCAGGCGGGCAATCTCGCGCGTGCCCAGATAGCGCAGCACCGCGTCCTTCGTGGGGAAATAGTTGAAGAACGTCCCCTTCGCCAGCCCCGCGTGCCGCGTGATCTGGTCGACGGTAGTGCCCTCGTAACCCTGGGTGCGGAACAGGTTCAACGCCGCTTCGTAGATCCGCTCCCGCCGTTCGAGCTTGGCCTGCTCGCGCCGCCCGCCCGTTTGCTGCTGCCCTCGCAAAGGCGCCTGCATAGGCTCTGTCATCCGTCCCTCCAGCTCTTCCAGCGTCCGCTGAAAGCCCTGCTGCGTTGCGTTCGCTTTACGGATAACAAGACGTGAGGAAGCGGCGAAGAGTTACGGAAAAAATGACCGAAGTTCAAAAATTTAAAAGGCTGCTATTAATTTGCCGTGCCCGGCCCCTTCTTGTTTGCCACCGAGGACACAGAGGGCGCAGAGGTCTAATCTCTGCGCCCTCTGTGGCAAACAAGAACGCCTTACCGCAGGTAATTCTGCCCGACCGCGTCCCAGTTGATCACGTTGAAGAAGTTCGCCACGTACTCCGGCCGGCGGTTCTGGTACTTGAGGTAGTACGCATGCTCCCACACGTCCAGGCCGAGCAGCGGCTTGTCGCCGTTCATGATCGGGCTGTCCTGGTTCGGCGTGCTGTAAATGTCCAGGCTGCCGTCGCCCTTCTGCACCAGCCACGCCCACCCGCTGCCGAAGCGGGAAACCGCCGCCGCGCTGAACTTCTCCTTGAACGCCGCAAAGCTGCCGAACGTCTGGTTGATCGCCTCGGACAGCATGCCCGTCGGCTCGCCGCCCGCGTTCGGCCCCATCGTCTGCCAGAAGAGGTTATGGTTCACGAAGCCGCCGCCGTTGTTGCGCACGGTCGTGCGGATGTTCTCATGCACGCTGTCCAGGTTCTCCAGCAGTTCCTCCACCGGGCGGTTCTCCCACTCGGTGCCTTCAATCGCCTTATTCAGGTTGTTGAGATACGCCGCATGGTGCTTGTCGTGGTGGATTTCCATCGTCCGCGCGTCGATATACGGTTCCAGCGCGTCATTCGCATACGGAAGCGGAGCCAACTGATGTGCCATTGCCATTACCCTCCTGTTCAAGCTACTTCAATTCGACGGCCCAGAGTCTACCCCCATGCGCAGGCTTTGTCAAGTTTATAAATGATATTATTTATAAAGTCAGTCGCGCAAACGACTGCTTTTCGCGGAACCTTGAACATACCCCGTAGCGTTTGACACGGCGAGGGGGCAGAGTATAATCAAGCACGCTGTGCGCATCTGGCAAAGCCTGCCCGACCTTTGGGTGGGTTTTTTTGTTTGCTCAGGAATCGCCTCCGGCAAGCAGTTGTGGAAGTGAGGAAGTTGGGCCGGCTCGTCCGGGCCAGCCCACGCAGTTATGCAGCGAGTTGATGACGACCCCATCGGGGTTCAGCATCGGACCACCGAATACGCCCCGCCGCGCTCATGGCGCACCTGGCTGTTCGGCCGCCCGCTTCGCACCGCGGATGCCCCCCACCAGGCCATCCGCAAGATCATCGGCCTGGCCGTCTTTTCATCCGACGCCATGTCCTCGTCGGCCTATGCCACGCAGGAAATGCTCGTCATCCTGGCGCTGGCCGGGACGCAGGCGTTTCACCTGGCGATCCCGCTGTCCATCGCCATCGTCGGCCTGCTCGCCATCGTCACCATCTCGTACGAGCAGACCATTCACGCCTATCCCAGCGGCGGCGGCGCGTACATCGTCTCGCGTGACAACCTGGGCGAGCGCGCGGCGGAGGTGGCCGGTTCCGCGCTGCTCATGGACTACATCCTGACCGTGGCCGTGTCGATTTCGTCGGGTGTGGCGCAGATCACGTCGGCCATCCCCGCGCTCTTCCCCTGGCGCGCGGAGCTTGCCGTCGTCCTGGTGTTCTTCGTGATGCTGGTCAACCTGCGCGGGGTGAAGGAGTCGGGGACCATCTTCGCGATCCCCACCTACTTCTTCATCTTCACCATGTTCGCCACCGTCATCGTCGGCCTGGTCCGCTACCTGACCGGCTCGCTGGGGACCGTCATCGACCCGCCCGAGCTGGAGATGATCCACGGCGCGCAGGCGGTCTCGCTCTTCCTGATCCTGCGCGCGTTCGCCAACGGCACCAGCGCGCTGACCGGCGTCGAGG
>CAZPTI010000392.1:0-4116 GCA_964588925.1 uncultured Anaerolineales bacterium
CATCGTCGTGTTCGTGCCCTGCCCGTAATCTGCCGCGGTGCAGTAAACGACAAAATGCCCATCGCGTGCCAGCTCCGCGTGCGCCTCCACGCGCAGGCTCCCCGATTTTCCGAACCGGTACCACATCGCGGCCAACCCGACGCCACGCGCCACGTTCGGTGCGCGAGTTGTCAGCTTGCGCCGCCGCATCTCCTCATACCGTGGCCGCAGCGCCTCCAGCGCGTCCGCAAAACCGAGCGATTCCGCCACAGGATAACCGAGGAACGACGGCTCGCCCTCGCGAAGCTGGTTCTTCAGCCGGAATTCCAGCGGGTCCAAGCCGAGCTTTTCGCACAGCTCGTCCAGCGCGCACTCTGTCGCAAAGCACGATTGCGCCGTGCCGAACCCGCGATACTGACCCGCCTTCGGCCCGTTCGTGTACACCGTCTGCGCGAACGCGTCGACAGCCTCCCACCGGTACGGCCCGCCGCTGGCAGTTACCGCGTACTCCGCGATGTACTGCCCGTGCGAGTCGTACGCGCCAGTGTTCGCGTCGATCCGCACGCGGATGCCGGTCAGCCGGCCGTCGCGCGTCGCGCCAATCTTATTGCGGACGACATACGCGTGGCGCTTGGGTGTGGCGGCAAAGGACTCCTGTCGAGAGTAGACGAGCATCACGGGGCGTTGAGCGTGGTAAGTCATCAGCGCGGTGGCAAGGAACGGCCACGGGTCCTGCTTCCCGCCGAACGATCCGCCGGTCGGCGGCACGATCACCCGCACGCGCTCCTTTGGCAGGTTGAGGCACACCGCGATGTACCCCTGCTGATAGAACGGCTCGTGGCACCCGCCCACGACGGTCAGCCGCCCCGCCTCGTCGTAACAGCCCAGCAGCGACTCGCGCTCCAGCGCCGAGTGTTCGATGAACGCCAGCCGGTACTCGCTCTCGACCGTCACGTCTGACCGGTCGAAGGCAGTGGCGAGGTCGCCGTGTTTGAGCTCAAAGCGCGTCAGCGCGTTTCCGTCGCCCGCGACATGCGTCGCGCCGGGGATCAGCGCTGCGTCCGTGTCGAACGTGTGCGGCAGTAACTCATAGCCCACTTCGATGGCCGCCAGCGCAGCCTCCGCCGCGGCCTTCGTCTCGGCCGCGACGAGCGCCAACGGCGCGCCCGCCATGCGCACGGTCTGCCCGACCGCAGGCAAGACCGGCTCTTCGCGGCTGTAATCCTCAAACTGGTTTTCGCCGGGGATGTCTTGAGCGGTGAGCACCGCTACGACGCCGGGGAACGTCCTGGCCTTCTCCGTGTCGAGCGAAAGGATGCGCGCATGGTGGTGCGGCGAGCGCAGCACGCGGCCGACCAGCATCCCCGGCAGCGTCATGTCCTCCACGTACTTCGCCGCGCCCGTGACCTTTGGGACCGAGTCGACGCGCAACGCGCTCCCGCCGACGACCTCACCTTCGATCGGCAGAAACGCGTCCTCGCCGCGCATCCGCCGCGCGGCCAGTTCGACCGCCTCCGCGATCTTCTTGTAGCCCGTGCAGCGGCACAGGTTCCCTTCCAGCGCGTCAACTATGTCTTCAGCCGTGGGGTGGAGCGTGCGGTCGAGCAGGGCCTTCGCGGCCATGAGCATGCCGGGTGCGCAGTACCCGCACTGCACCGCGCCCGCCTCGATAAATGCGGTTTGCAGCGGGTGCAGGCCGCCCGGCCCGGCCAGCCCTTCGACCGTTTCGACCCGCCGCCCTGCCACTTTCCCAACGGGCGTCAGGCACGAGCGCACCGGCTGCCCGTCGAGCAGCACCGCGCACGCGCCGCACTCGCCCTCGCGGTCGCACCCCTGCTTGGTCCCCGTCAGGCTCAGGTCAGAGCGGAGGACGTCGAGCAGGGGCCGCGCGGGGTCGACCTCGACCTGGACGGGGTGGTTGTTGACGGTGAAGGAAACGCGCACTTCTCCCCCCGGCGCGCAAGCGGGGCGAAGCCCCGCTTGCGCCTGATCAAACCGGGACCGCGCGCAACTCGTGGAGGACGGCTCTCAGTGTCGCTACCAACCGGTCATTCTGGCTGCGGTCGCCGATGGTGATACGGAGATACTCGGGCAGGTCGTAGCCCGCGCAGGGGCGCACGATGACCCCGCGTTTGAGCAACTCTTCGTAGACTTGCTTTGCCCTCGGCCCCACGTGGGCGAGGATGAAATTGGTTTGCGAAGGAACGGTGGGGATGCCGAGACGGTCGAACTCCCTAACGAGTTGGCGGCGGCCCTCGGCGTTGACAGCCACCGTCTTTTCGAGGAATGCGCGATCGCGAAGGGCTGCCTCGCCTGCAACTTGCGCCAGCAGGTTCACCGGGAAGGATTCGGTGCAGGCGCGCATCGGCGCCAGCAGCTCGGGCGCGGCAATCGCATATCCGACGCGGATGCCCGCAATGCCGTACGCTTTGGAAAACGTGCGCAGGATGCACACGTTCTTCCAGCCCTCCAGCACGTAGGGCATAGTATCGGGGTATTCAGGATCATCGACAAATTCGTAATACGCCTCGTCGAACACGACGATGGCCGTATCCGATACACGCGCCATGAACGCGGCCACCTCGCTTGCCCTGACGATGTTGCCGGTAGGGTTATTTGGGTTGCAGATGAAGATCAGTTTCGTTCGAGGGGTGATCGCGTCTGCGAGCGCGACCATGTCGAAGCGCAGGTCGGACGTGAGTGGCGTCTTGACGACCCGCGCGCGCATGACGGCCGCGCTGATGTCGTATACGGGGAAGGAGGAACAGGAGGTCAGCACCTCGTCGCCGTCCTCCAGGTACGACACGCACAACTCGCGAATGATCCCGTCCGCGCCGTTGCCGACGCGGATCATCTCCGCGTCCACGCCGTGATGCTGCGCCAGCGCGCAGCGCAAGCGGAACGCCTGCGCGTCGGGATACATGTTCAGCCCCGGCAGCGCGTCGATCAGCGCCTGTTGCACCACGGGCGACGCGCCGATCGGGTTCTCGTTCGACGCCAGCTTGATGATGTCGGTCAGCCCGTACTCGCGCTGCACCTCTTCGATCGGTTTCCCCGGCACGTACGGCCGGATCGCCTTCAACCCGGACTGTGGCTTCACCATGTTGCGCCTCCGTTGGCGGCTCAGGCGGTGATGATGCGCGCGTCCCCGGCCACTGCGCCGGCGGACGACGCAAAGACAGGATTGAGGTCGAGCTCCCGGATTTCGGGATACAGGAACGGCAGTTGCGACACGCGCGCGATCATCGCGGCGAGCGCGTCGAGGTCGCACGGCGGCTGCCCGCGCGCGCCGGCGAGGATGCGATGCCCCTTGAGCGAGCGGATCATTTCGAGCGCCTGCGCAGGGTCAACCGGCGCGACGCGCAACGCCACATCCTTCAGCAACTCGGTGTAGATGCCGCCCAGCCCGAACGCCACGACCGGCCCGAACTGCGCATCGCGCGAGATGCCGATCAAGACCTCCTGCGCGCCGCGAATCTGCGGGTAGACGGTGACGCCATTGAAGAGTGCGCCCGCGGTCTTGCGCCGGATCATCCTGAACGCGGCGCGCGCATCCGCCTCGTTCGCGATTCCCACCACGACGCCGCCGCGTTCCGACTTGTGCAGGATGTCGGGCGAGACGACCTTCATCACGCACGGGAACCCCACGCTCGTCGCGGCCAGTGGGGCATCGTCCTCGGTTTCCGCGGTCATGAAGATGGGCGTGTCGATCCCGTTCTCGGCCAGGAAGAGCATCGCATCCGGCTCCAGGATCGGGCGCGGGGGCAGCGCGGGGACGGTCGCCGCGGCGGCCGGTTCAGCCCGCGGCTCGCCCTTGCGCCAGCGCGTCACCCCGGCCAGCGCAGTCACTGCGCGTTCCGGCGTCGGATAGTTGAGGATGCCGTTCGATTGCAGATACGCAATTGCGTCTGCGGTGACGGCCTCGGGCAGGAACGACGCGACCACCGGCGCGCCCGTCGCCCGCGCCGCATCGACGATCCCCTGCGCAATCGGCAGCGAATCGAGATAGGGCGGCGCGATGTTGATTGCTACAGCAGCATTGAACCTGTTAGCCACAGAGGACACAGAGAACTCAGAGAGTATCTCTGAGTTCTCTGTGTCCTCTGTGGCAAGAAGGGCAATCAGCGCCTCGCGATA
>CAZPTI010000393.1:0-4068 GCA_964588925.1 uncultured Anaerolineales bacterium
CGCTCGGCAAGCTCATCGGCATCATCAACCTGTTCATGGGCATGGTCGGCGGCCCAGAGATCCCCGATCTCTCGAACCTGGCCGGGCGGCCCCTCGACGACGTCATCCCGCCGATCGACGCCATCATCGAGGCGCTCCAGACCGCGCGCAGCGCCGTGCCCGTGCCGTGAGGAGACGACCATGAGCGACCTGCCGACCAGCCTGCTGATCCCGTTCCGGCGCGACAAGAAGCGCGACTTCGCCTCGGGGGCTGGGGAGGACCTGCTCGCGTCCAAGGTGAGCCAGGCGCTGCTGACCGAGGGCGCGACCCCGAGGTCATCCGGCGAGCTGCCATGGCGCACCTCCTTCGGCTCGGGGCTCCACGTCCTGCGGCACCTGCGCAACGACGCCGCGCTCTCCGACCTGGCCCGCGTCCACGTCCGCGACTGCCTCAAGCGCTGGGTGCCCGAGGCCGAGCTGGTCGCGGTGTCCGCCGCCCGCGACGGGCCGGTCCTGCAGCTCAAGGTCCGTTTCCGCGCCGCCAAGGACGCCGGCAAGGCGGCGACCACGGAGGAGGTCCAGCTCTCCCTCGAAGGCTGACGGCTGCTACCACCCTCCCGCGGCAGACCATGTGTCTTCGGCAGCGTCGTCTATCCACTCGGGGCATTCGTCATCGAGGTAGTCCAGCACCGACGCCCCAATCTGTTCTTGAATATCGACTACTTCTTTGGCGACGCGAAGTGCGCCAGGGCCGCAGATGACGGTGTCGGATGTGCCCGCGGACCATGAACCAAGTTCGCCGAGCACACTCTGCAGGGAGCGACATGCCCAAACCACGCGCTCCCGAACAGCACGACAATCGGCATCCGACAGTGCAGCAGACGCTCCGCGACCGATCGCCTCGTAGAGCAGTGGAAGGGGAAGTCGATCGGGTTCAATGAGCATGATGCCCCAAAGAGCGGAGTAGTATCGACAGTCATCTCGCACGTTGGAGCCGGTTAGGAAGAAACGATGCAGCGGTGCTCGTGCGAAGATTCTCTTGCTGCCCTGCAGGAAGTCGAGCGCCTTGCCGTTGAAGATGAGGAACTCGTTTTTCGGCACATCGCCGGACAGGTGCTTGAGTTCCCAGTGCGTCACGCAGTCAACGGCGCGCGTGGCACCATCGACCTCGTGGCAGATGCCAGAGGCGGCGCGGGTTTCCGCAAGTGTTCGAGCGCCTGCCTTCTCGCACAGGTGAACCCGGCGGCTTGAGCACAGGCCATAAAAGACCCGCTCGAAGTTACGCCCGCGATCCGGTCCCGTTCCGCTGATTCCCCCGACCTGGACAAGTGAAAACGCCCGGGCAACCAGGTCCAACAGGTTGTCCGGCAATAGCGGGCGGTATCCGCGCTGGAGTGGTCGAGACCACCACACGCCGAGCCTCACTCGAGGCGATCGTCGCCGGTGTCAGTGTCCACGTCAGCTTCTCTTGCGCGCGCTGCCAGCCCCTCGATCTTCGGCTGTACGAAACCGTCGTCGAGTAGGGGCCTCTTCTCGTCCTTTCCGAGGGCGAGTAGGTCATGCAGCACTCGAAGGAAATAGCGAGGGCGGGGCCTCGTCGCCTCCCACACCCGTTTCAGTGCGGATTCGGTGAAGGGACCAACGCCTGGCTTCCGACCGGGCAGAACGACCTCGGGAATGTTGAGACAGCGGTCCGCAAGCATCAACGCGGAGTCGAAGGTCTCCAGCCCTTTCAGGACGACAACGGACGATGCATTGAGCGGATCGTCCCAACTCAGCGAGCGTAGGTCTTCATGCCTCCACGCGTCACCGAGTCGATCCCACGCGGCGGGGTGCAGTTGGAAGACGAACGAGGCACGGGATGCGAACGGCTCGCTTTCCAGAAGAGCGTCGCGGATGATCTTCACGTTCTTCTGGATCTTGGCTGCTCCAGACTGCGATGTGAAGTCCTCAACCTGGTCGACGAAAAAAGTCAACTGCTCGATGCCGGCCAGTTCCGCGAAGACCACTAGGATCTGAAGATACTTGAGCCCGTTCCGATCGTGGTGCCAGGAGCTCACCTCGTCGGCGAGAAACTTGTCGAGAGCTTCGGAGTCGTTGGAGGCGAGATGGAACAGGAACTCCTCAAGGAGGTTTCTGATGTCTATCGAAACGGCAAGGTTGCGGAACCGCGCCTTCACGGCGTCGACAATCGCGTTGCTCTCCTGGTCTTGTGCCGCTCGTCCATCGGCGACGAGCTTCGCAGCGGCTCGTTCGCGCAGACGACGATGCGTACTGTTGCCGTGTTCGTCGGCGCTCCGCAGGATGAAGCGCATCAAGTGAAACGCCGCCGCATCCATGCTGGAGATGCCGCCGTATGCCTTCGTGTTGAACGAAACGTAGCCGGCCAGGATCGGATTCGCACGCGCGTCGTCTTCAGCGATGCCGAGCAACTGCAGGGTTTGTAGCCCGAAATCGCGGTTGATGAGCTTCGCCTCCTCGCCCATGAGGGTGGATTTCCCGAAACCGCGGGCTTCAGGATCGCCTGGCACGACGGACCAGACGGCTCCGAGAACCGGCTGCCCGTTTTCTAGGGGTGCGAGCACGAACTTCCGGAGGAACTCGAGGCGCTGCTCGCCGAACATCTCGGGGACGTACACGCGCTGGCTATCTTCGCCATAGGTTGCCTTCCCTGGGAACGGATTCCCGCGAAGACCGTATTGGGTTTCGTAATACGACTTGAGCGCCATGCTTATCCTCCGTTCGCCCCGACGAGCTTGATCAGCCCGACACGTCGTTTGTTGACCTCGACGTAGCCTTCACCCGCGGGCGGGGGGGTGAACGGCAGTTCCGTGTAGATGGTCATGCCAGCAGTTGCACCTGCCCGTATCAGATCTTCAAGACAGCGGGCGAAGACCACCGGCTGGATCGCCATCTCGCAACAAACCAGTGCACGCAGCGCGTACGCGCTGACGTAGCCAGGTTGTGGCCCGCCGATCTTCTGGTAGTTCGTCTGAAGCGCGGTAGAAAAGCCAGACGCTGTCGCAAAGCTCTTGCCGTGGTGAACAACCTCCGTGGTTTGCGCTTCGTCACGCGGGTCGGGTCGGAACTCGCAGGTTTGGAACACGACTCGTCCCTCGAAGGTCGGGTGCGACGAGGTCCACGCGGCAGCGAGAAAATCCTGGGAGACCTTGATTAGGTGCTGGAACGTCACCGAATCGAAGGGGAGGCTCTCAGCCGCCAGGAATGCCGGGATGACGACGAGATCTTGGATCACGTCGACCCACTTCTTCGCATCGAGATCCGCCAGAACGGTCTTGGCCTCTTGTTGTTCAACTCGGGCGCGGACCTCTCGCTCAAAGACCTCGACCTTATTCGCCGGAAAACCGATCACGTTCAGTCGCGCCACGCAGTTGGCCACCACCTTGTCTGCAGTGCTTGCCGAAGTACCGGTTCGCTCAACCGAGAACTGCTTGGCACTCGTCACATCAGGGACGAAGAGGGGACCATCCAACAGGCGGACGACAAAGGCGCGGAAGTAGGGATGGCCGTTCATCCACGCGACGAGGAGTTCGTCGAACGCGCGGCCCC
Organism: uncultured Anaerolineales bacterium; assembly: GCA_964588925.1. Classification (GTDB taxonomy): domain Bacteria; phylum Chloroflexota; class Anaerolineae; order CG2-30-64-16; family CG2-30-64-16; genus JALOOB01. The sequence goes on from CAZPTI010000393.1 coordinate 3,550, forward strand.
GCTTCTCCTCACTTACCTTGACCAGTGCGCGACCGGATTCCGTGAGTTCACAGGGGGTTTCACGAAGCCGCTCCACCTCTGAGCGCTTGCGCGGGAGCACCCCGACCGCCGCGTAACCAAGCCTCTGGAGATCCGAGAGAGCATCACGTGCGGCAGTCCACATCGCTTCTCTTGAGGCAGGTGCCCGGCGGGTCGAGCGTGCGTGCAGCGCCTGCCGCACAGTGTCGAAGGTCGCCTTCCCGTTGGCAGATCGCGAGACAGCGTCGAGGACCAGCAACATCTGGTCGACCGTTACTCGCGGGATCGAGTCGGTTGTCTTCGCTACCTCCATGTTGATGTTGATATCAACGAATGGGAGCGTTTGTCAAGAGCGTTTTCCGCGAGCGCCTTGTGAGTCGTCCCCGTCCTGACCAGCCGAGGCTTTGCCACCACGGAGGTGATCCGTCGTGGCCCTGCTGCCGAAAAGCCTCGACATGACCGACAAGGACTTCGACGCCCTGCGGCTGCGCCTGATCGCGC
>CAZPTI010000394.1:0-4047 GCA_964588925.1 uncultured Anaerolineales bacterium
GGATCAGCACGCACAGCGCCAGCGCGCCCATGCGGACGCGCGCCATCGGGCTATCAGCGACGTTGACCGCGTCCGCGCCGCGCTCCTTTGCGATCGCCGCGCCCTCCAGCATCTTCGCCGCGCTGAACCCGCGCGGCGGGTCCACTTCGACGCTGACGACGAACTTGCCGGCGCGCAGCTTTTGCAGCAGGCCGGTCGGCTCGGGCGCGTCCTCTTCCGAGAATGTGACGCCGGGCGAGCTCACCCGCACCATCGGGAGGGGCGCAAGGTCCTCCCTGTCATGCGGCCGGCCGATGGCGTCATCGAGCGCCTCGCGCATTGAGGCAATGTGCGAAGGCGTAGTGCCGCAGCAGCCACCGACAAGCACCACGCCCTGCGCGAGGAACTGCGGCGTGCGTTCGGCGAAGTAGTGCGGCGCGGTCGGATAGATCATGCGCGCGCCCGACCGGTAGGGCAGCCCTGCGTTCGGCATGGCGGAGAGGGGCAATTCCGGCTCGGCTGCGCGCATCTCGGAAACAAAGTCGAGCAGCCGGGCAGGACCGAGCGAGCAGTTCACGCCCGCCACGTCTGCGCCTGCCGCGGCCAGCGCATGCGCGACGTCGGCCGGGATGCTTCCGTCGCCAGTGACCCCGTCGTTTCCGAAAGTGACCTCGGCGACGACCGGCAAATCGGTCGTGGCGCGGGCCTGGCGCAGCGCGACGAGCAACTCGGGCAAGTCGGAGAAGGTTTCGAGGATCAGAAGATCGGCCCCGGCTTCCCACAAAGCGGCCATCTGCTCCGCGAACGCGGCCTCAGCCACATCCGTGCGCAACTCATCTCCGCGCCGCGCGCGACGGCCCAGCGGCCCGATGGTTCCAGCCAGCCAGACCGACTTGCCGCTGATCTCGCGCGCCTCCCGCGCCAGCTTCACCCCGCGAAAGTTGATGTCGCGCACCTGGCCCGCGAACCCGTATTCCTCAAGGCGGGGAGCCGATGCGCCAAAAGTGTTGGTCTGGATGACTTCTGCGCCCGCGCGAATATACGCCAGATGGATGTCGCGCACCCAGTCGGGCTGTTCCAGATTCAGCGCATCGAGGCACTGCTCGACGCGCGCGCCGCTGGCGAGCAACATGGTGCCCATTGCGCCATCGGCGAGCAGTGGTCCGCGGCGCAGCCGTTCCAGAAAGGGATGAGTCATGCGGTCTCCTGTTCCGAACGGGCATTATAGCATTCCGGCCGCGCCCTTCCAACTGACTTCCGTTTCTTCCGTCAGTTGCCGGGGTTTGCGCGGCGTGCTATAATCGCGCCCGCGCGCACTAATGATGGCGCGCTGTCATCCGCCGACCGCCAACGTTACGCCCGGAGGCAACAATGAGTCGACGCGCCAAGTGGTTGCAGCTTCGCAACCTGCCGGCATGGCTCGTGGTCCTTACGCTGGTTTTCGTCCTGATCGCTTCCGCCGTTCCCGCGACGCGCCTTGCAGCGCAGGCTGCCACGCCTACCGGAGCTATGGCGACCGTCGCCCCGTCCGCCGCAGGAACCGCCACCGGCGTCCCTGGCACGCCCACGCCGACGCTCACCCCGACGCTCACGCCGACGCCCACAGCCACCCTGACGGAGTTGCAGGCGCGGCTGCTGCTGGCCGAGACCTACCTGCAAGGCGGCGATTACGACACGGCCGCGCAGCAGTTCGGCCAGATCGCGGCGGACACGCGCGGCAATCCGACCGCGGTGGCCGGGCTTAACCAGGCGCTGCAAGGACAGGCCGCCGTTCGCGCGACGCAAATGGCGCCGATTCCCACGGAGGCGCCGACGCCCGTTCCTGCGGTCGAGCCTGCTCCTACGTTGGCGCAAACCACCCGGTCCAAGCTCATCGAAATTGGCGGCTGGGTGCTCGCGGCCGTTATCGTCGTGTTGGCGCTCTACTTCCTCGCCGCGCTGATCCGCCGCGGCCTGGCGTGGTTGCGCGAGCTGTGGTTCACGCGCATCCTGCCGCTGCTGGGCCGGCCCGCAGTGTCGCCCGGCTTCCTGATCGGTGATTTCGGCAATATGGTTGGGGGCGAAGCCGAAGGCGCGGCAAAGATCGTGCCGATTGCGGTAACGGAAAAGCTGATCGCGTGGAATCAGCTCGTGCAGGACAAGCAGGTGCCGGTCGAGATTGCGCCGGATGCTGACCTTGGCGCGATGGCCTGGATTCGAGTGTTCTGGAACTGGATTCTGCCGCGGGAACGCGGCTATCGCGTGACCGGCACGCTGCTCAATGGCGCGGCGGGCGCGTATCAACTCGCGGTCCAACGGACAAACCTGGCGCGCAATAGCGTCGACCGCAGCGCGATTTTCGAGCGGCGGGACATCTCGGCTGAAGCGGCATTCCGCGTGATGGCCGGTGAGGCCGCGAAATGGCTGGTCGCGCCGGGCGACATGGAGGCGGATAAGGCGGTCGCAGCAGCCGCGCGCGCGGTCGGCGATCCGCAACCGCTGCCTGCAAGCCAGGTGTTTGACGAGGCGCTCAACCTGCTCCTGCCCGTGCGCCAACAGGTTAATCAGGGCCTGATCGACTTCCCTGAGGCGCGGCGACGGCTGGCGCAGGCAGAGGCGATGATTGCGCGGCTGCCGTCCAATTCGGGTTTGCGCGCGGAGTTGGCGCGCGTGATTGACGGGCTGCGCAAGACGATTCCGGCGGGTTGACAGTTCGCTACAAACTGCTATACTGGCGCCAACAGAATAAGACGTGGAGCCGGAGGAGTAGGCGTGCGACGTAACCGTCGCACAGGGCCGTCGCCAGAGAGAGGGGGTCACCGGGTGCAAGCCCCCTACCGATGAGCAACGCCGAATGTCGCCGGGGAGTCTGATCGCCGAACGGCAGCATTGCCCTTAAGCGGTTGCGGGTCAGCCCGATACAGCTTAGAGTGGGCGACGCGCGCGACTGTGTGTTAGCGGCGACGTCAACCAAGGTGGCACCGCGGAGACCTTCCGTCCTTGAGGACGGAAGGTCTTTTTGTTTCCCGCAAACAGTGGTAGAATGCCACTATAGTGGCATGCCGCTATAGTGGCACAAAGGAGGATGAGATGAGCGAGGAAAGCGTAAAACTGACTCTGCGCCTGCCTGCTAAACTGCATCGCGCGCTGAAGGAGCGCGCGGCTGAGTATAACGTCTCGCTGAATCAGGCGGTCGTCGATACCCTGGCCGGTCAGTTGTTAGAAGAAAAGCCAGCACTCACCGAACGAGACCGGTTTGAGCAGATGTTGCGTGAGAAGGGTCTGCTGGCAGACACATCGTGGGTGGACGATTTTCTACCCGGCGTCGAACCGGCAACCCTGGAAGAAGCGCGCGAATGGTTGGCGGGCGTGCCTCTTGTTGATTGGATCATCGAGGATCGAGGACCCAGATGACCGTCTACTACGTCGATACGAGCGCGCTGATAAAGCGCTATTTGCCGGAAGCTGGCTCGGAATGGATGGATCAGTTGCTGACGCGCGCAGCCACCGAAGCCTTTTTCAGCACGAGCCTGGTGTCGGTCGAGTTGATCGCAGCTGTCTCACGGGCTTACCGCGAGAAACGCATTTCCCAGAAGCGGCGCGATGCGCTCGCGGTTCAGATCGCGCAGGAGTGGCGGCAATTCCTGATGCCTTCGGCAGTCACGAACCAGGTGATTACACGCGCTAACCAGTTGGCCGTAATCCATCCGCTTCGGGCCTATGATGCGATACATCTGGCAAGCGCGTTACTTGTGCGAGGGGACGGCATAGCGCAGGGGTTCGAAGCGCCGATCTTCCTTTCCGCAGACACTTCGTTGTTAATTGCCGCAAAGCGGGAAGGCTTTGTAACCGACAATCCAAATGACCATGCGTGACTGCGCTGCAATCACGATGCCATAGGAGAAGGAACCATGACCAACTTTGAAATGCCCAAAACCTACGATCCGAGCGCGTCCGAGCGCCGCATCTACGAATGGTGGGAGTCGTCCGGCTGGTTCAAGCCGGAGATTGCGCCTGCGGATGCAGAGCCATTTGTGATCTCCATCCCGCCGCCGAACATCACGGGCGAACTGCACCTCGGCCATGCCA
>CAZPTI010000395.1:0-4027 GCA_964588925.1 uncultured Anaerolineales bacterium
AGTCCACCATGCCCAGCGGATTCGTCGAGCGACGCGCCAGGCTGGCCGAGCACGACCGGTCGTTCGACCTCGCGTTCTGGCAGAGCCAGAGTCCGCAGGCGCGCTTTGCTGCGGCGTGGGAGCTGATCGTCCACGCCAGCACGATCAAAGGGATCGAGCCGAGCGCGCTCCGCATGCGGCGAACCGTAGAGGCATATCGGCGGCAACCGACGCCGCAATTCCCCGCTTTCCCTCGTTAATAAGTAGCAGGCGGGCTACCCAACATCATTCTTTCTTCTTCAGGAGCAGCACTATGATAGTGTCTCGTCCCCGGCGCTTCCTCATTTGCCTTGCAGTCGTCGCCTTGCTCGGCTTGAGCCTGGGTCCGGTCGGTCAGGTCCAGGTTGCCCATGCCAGCGGCCTTACCTGGGATGAGGTCCTCGCCACCTATGAAGACCCGGCGCTCACCAGCGTACAGCGCGATGAGTACTTGAAGGGCCTCAAAGATCAGCGCGTCGAAGGCTGGCAGGGTACGGTTGTTGACGTCAGTTCCTTCCTCGGCAGCTACTCGGCGGTCGTCGACATGACCGGAAACGAGGAGAGCGACATCCACCTCAGCATCCGCAAGGAGGACGCCACCAGGCTGAACAAGGGCGCCACCGTCACCTTCTCCGGCAAAATCTGGGATGTCGATTCGCTCTTCGGGTTCAGCCTGTGGATTCGCGACGTGACGTTCGGCGCGACGCCCGCCGCCACTGTCGCAACCACGGCCCCGGCGAAAAAGGGCGCTGCGCCCACGGCTGCCCCGGCGGCGGCAAGCCAGAAGGCCGTCTCGGTCAAGGTCAAGACGAACGGCAACCTGCGCGCCGGTCCCGGCACCACCTTCGCGATTGCGGGAACCGTCAAGGCGGGCCAAAGCATCCAGATCACCGGGCGCACGAAGGCCAACGACTGGTTCGTCACGCCGGACAACAAATGGATCAACAAGGTGCTGCTCACCGCCATCCCCACGGTGCCTGAAGCGGCAAACATCCCCGCTGCGCCGAAAGCGCCCGCCGCCAAAGCCCCTGCCGCCACCAAAGCCCCCGCCGCTGCGCCCGCTGCTGCGCCCAAAGCCGCCACCTTCGGCGCAGGCATCAAGATTGTCGGCAAGGACATTGCGGCCGGGACCTATCGCACGCGTGGCGGCAATTCCTGCTACTGGGAACGGCTCAAGGGCTTCGGCGGCTCGCTGGAGGAGATTGCGGCCAACGACCTGGCGGTCGGCCCGGTCGTCGTGACGATCACCCCCGAAGACAAAGGGTTCAGCTCGCAGCGGTGCGGCACGTGGACCGCCGACCTCGGGCCGATTACGGCCAGCCCCACCGCCCCGTTCGCGCAGGGCACCTTCATCGTCAACACGGACATTGCGCCCGGCACGTGGCAGTCCAGCGGCGGCGCAGGCTGCTACTGGGAGCGGCTGAGCGGCTTCCGGGGCATCCTCGATGAGATCATCGCCAACAACCTGGCCGACGGCCCGGCAGTCGTGACCATCGCGCCGACGGACGCCGGGTTCAGCAGCAACAGTTGCGGCGCCTGGACGAAGATCGACTGATCCGCTCCTGACCCCCGCGCGCGACCCGACGGGTTTTTGCCAATCCGTCGGGTCTTCGTCTATAATCCCCACAGCACCACAGAACACTCGTGCTACCACGCCGGAGTAGCGCGCAGGAACGTTCCATGTCGTTACTCAACCAGATCATCGACCGCCTCGACCACCGCGCCGTCCCGCGCGACAAGTTCCCGGACGCCAAAGGCAACTACTGGGCCCACTGCCCCTTCCACAACGACACGCATCCCACCAACTTCTCCGTCTGCGCGAAGGGGTATGTGTGCTTTGCCTGCGGCGCCAGGGGCGGATTGCGCCAACTGGCCGACAAGCTCGGCATCGAACCGCCGGAGCGCGCGCACGCGCGCACCGAAAACGGAGGGGCTCCACACGATTTTTATTCTCTCGCGCAATACAGCCAGGACAAACGCCTCCCTGTCGACTTCCTCCGCAGCCTCGGGCTGACCGACCGCCGCTACAACGGGGGCATCGCCGTGCGGATTCCGTATCGCGACGCTGCCGGGGAGGAGGTCGCCGTCCGTTACCGCATCGCCGCCACGGGCGACAAGTTCCGCTGGAACAAGGGCGCAAAGCTCATCCCCTACGGCCTCGACCGGCTCGACCGCACGCGTGGCTACGTCCACATCGTGGAGGGCGAGTCGGACTGTCACACGCTGTGGTATCACGGCGAACCGGCCCTCGGCGTGCCCGGCGCAACCACCTGGAAGGACGCATGGCAGGACTACCTGCAAGGGCTGACCGTCTACATCTGGCAGGAGCTCGACTTCGGCGGGCTGACGATGATGAAGGACCTGGCGCGTTCGCTGCCCAACGCCATGCTGATCAAAGCGCCGACCGCCTACAAAGACCCCTCAGCCGCTCACCTGGGGGGCGAGGACATCCCGGCGTTCATGGCGCGCGAACGGAAAAAGGCGTGGCCCGTCCTGATGTACGCCGTTGTCGAACAGTACAACATGGGGGATTTCCAGGCCGAGCGCGCCGGTGAGCTGGTGAACCATCCCGACATCCTCAGCGAGTTCAGCAAGCTGTGTCAGGCGCAGGGGCTGGTCGGGGAGGAGCGCACGGCGAAGCTGCTCTATCTCGCCGTCACCTCGCGCCTGCTCGACCGGCCCGTCAGCGTGGCGGTGAAAGGCCCCTCGTCGGGCGGCAAGTCGTTCACCGTCGAAACCGTGCTCAAGGCGTTCCCCCCGTCGGCCTACTATGCGCTCACCGCCATGTCCGAACACGCGCTGGCCTACATGGAGGAGCCGCTGGAGCACCGCATGCTCGTGCTGTACGAAGCGGCCGGGCTGAATTCGGACATTGCCACCTACCTGATCCGCTCGCTGCTCTCGGAGGGGCATATCCGCTACGAGACGGTGGAGAAGACGTCCGACGGCCTGAAGTCGCGCAGCATCGACCGCCCCGGCCCGACCGGCCTGATCCTCACCACCACCGCCGCCAGCCTGCACCCGGAGAACGAGACGCGCCTGTTCAGCGTGACCGTGCGCGACACGCCCGAACAGACCGCCCGCATCATCGCTGCCCTGGCCGAGGCGAGGGCGGGGCGGAAGTCCGCACCCGTTGACCTGCAACCGTGGCATGCGCTGCAACTGTGGCTGGAGCAGGAGCGCGAGCGCGAGGTCGTCATCCCGTACGCCACAGAGCTGGCCGACCGCATCGCCAAGCGGGCCGTGCGTCAGCGGCGCGACTTCGGGGCGGTGCTCAACCTGATCAGCGCGCACGCCCTGCTGCACAAGGAGACGCGCCAGCGCGACCCGGAGCGGCGCATCATCGCCACGCTCGCCGATTACGCCGCCGCCTACGAGCTGGTCATCGACATCATCTCCGAAGGCAGCCAGGCCAGCGTCAAGCCGGAGGTGCGCGAGGCCGTGGAGGCGGTCAAGCGGCTCGACCAGCCGGGCAATCCACCCATCACGTACAAGCGCGTGGCGGAAGAACTCGGCATGGATCGGGCGGCAGCGGAACGGCGGTGCAAGGTGGCGCTGCAAGAGGGGTATCTCATCAATCGACAGACCATCCGGGGGCAGGCCGCCATTCTGACAGTGGGCGAGCCGCTGCCACAGGATGAAGCAGTGCTGCCGAAGCCGGAAGATTTAAAATTGTGCGATGCCCCTCCGTTTTCGGTGCGCGCGTGCGCGCGCGCCGACGCGACGCGCCCGGAAGCGGCCCGCTCGAAAGCCGCCGACCCGGCCCCGGCGCGCCCCCAACCGCCACCGTCCGCACCGCCCGGCGAGCAGCCGCCCGGCGAGCAGCCGCCCTTGCCCTACGAAGCCGCCGACGACTGGCAGCGCAGTTTCCTCGACGAGGCGGACAGCATCTGGGACCCGGAGAATTGCTAAGGCCCGTTCGTAGCGCGCCGGGGGCGCTGAAGCGCCTACTACAAACCGTTCGTAGTGCGCGCTTTAGCGCGCCGGTTACTACGAACCAGCATATTGA
>CAZPTI010000396.1:0-3982 GCA_964588925.1 uncultured Anaerolineales bacterium
AACGCAATCGCCCCCTGATTCACCAGCATTCCCAGCCCGTTGAGCGTCCGCGCGCCGCGCGCCCCGGCCCCTTGCAGGAAGCGCGTGTGGGGCGGGTTGGGGATCACGTCGCAGACGAGCAGGTCGGGGCCAACGGTGGTCATATCGACCGCGGGGACGTCATCGACGTTGGGGTACAGGCCGATGGAGGTTGCGTTGACGAGGATGTCCGTTCCCTCCGGCACGCGGTACGCGTCCATCCACGGGACGTAGAGCGCCTCCGCGTTGGTCTTTGCATTTAATAGCGTGACAAGCTCCTGCCCGCGTTCCGGCGAGCGGTTCACGATGGTGATGTCCGTCGCCCCGGCCAGCGCCAGCTCCACCGCCATTGCCCGCGCCGCGCCGCCTGCGCCAAGAAAGACGACGCTCTTCCCCGCCGGCTCGATTCCGGCGTCCTCGCGCACCGAGCGCAGAAACCCCTTGCCGTCCGTGTTCTCGCCGATGAGCCGGTCGCCCTCGCGGCGAACCGTGTTGACCGCGCCGATCAGCGCGGCGTCGGGCGCGACTGCGTCGAGGTGCTGGAGCACGGCGACCTTGTGCGGAATGGTCAGGTTGAAGCCGCGGAAGCCAAGCGCGCGGACGCCCGCAACGGCAGCCGCAAGGTCCTCGCGGCGGACGTGGAGCAACTGGTAACGCCAGTTCAGGCCCGCCGCGGCGAACGCTGGCTCCATCATCACGCCGGTCGGGTTCTCGTCGATGGGATCGCCGAACGCGCCCACCAGTTCATGCCGAAGGTTCATCCGCATCCCCTTTCTTTGGCGCGGGCGTCCGCGCCGTGATAGTCAGCACCACAGCGCCGACGATGATCGCAGCGGCAACGACGATGCGCGGGGTAATCTTCTCGTCAGCAATCAGCGCACCGAGGATGATCGCCACAACGGGGTTGACGTACGCGTAGGTGGAAACGAGAGGCAAGGGCGCGTTCTTGAGCAGCCAGACATAGGAGGCAAAGCCGCCCCACGAGCCGACCACGATGAGGTAGAGCAGGGCCAGCCGGGACTCGCGTGAGATGGCGGACACGTTGAGCCGCGCCCAATCCCCTGCAACCGTCGCCAGCGCCAGCAGGCCGAGTCCGCCGATGATCATCTCCATGCCGGTGCCGAGCAGGGGGGAGGCGGGCAACTTTGCGCTCCGTCCGTAGACCGAGCCGATTGCCCACGATAGCGTCGCGAAGATGACGACAGCCGCGCCAAGCGGGTCAATCTTTCCTTCAACCGGGTTGCCGCCGAGGACGAGCAGCGCGACTCCGGCGAAGCCGAGCGCCACGCCGAGCAGGGCCAGGGGCCGGGGTCGCGCGAACTTCGTTTCCACGCCCCACAGCCGCCAGGGCCGGGTGTAGTCGAGCAGGACGATGAAGAGCGGCGTCGTGCCGATCAGGAGCGCCACCAGCCCGGATGGCACTGTCTGTTCAGCCCACACGACCCCGCCGTTGCCGCCTGTCAAGAGCAGCAGGCCGACGATGGCTGCGGAGCGCCATTCGAGGCGCGTCGGGGCGGGGTCGCGGCGGAGTCGCCGGAACGCATACAGCACCGCGCCAGCAACGATGAAGCGCACGCCGGACGACGCAAACGGCGGCATCGTCTTCACGACGAAGCTGATCGCCAGGTACGTTGATCCCCAGATCAAATACACCGCGCCGAGCGCGGCCCAGACAGAAGCGCGAGAGGCTTTTGGCACGGCGGTCTCCAAACCGCCGCATTATACCGCGCATCTCTCCTGCGCTGTGATTTGCGTGATAAGTCACCTCCGGGTATACTAGAGGGCACGTCGGGGCGTAGCGCAGCCAGGTAGCGCACTTGAATGGGGTTCAAGTGGTCGGAGGTTCAAATCCTCTCGCCCCGACCTGGTTCGTGGAGGGGTGGGATGTTGTCCCACCCCTCTTTGTTGTGAGTCTTTATGAGCGTTGCTGCCGATCTTGAACCCGCAGGACGTTTGCGGGATGTCGCCCTGGGAATGCCGATCGCGGCCGATCTGAGCCGCTCGGATTTGCTTCTGTTGCGTCCGATTAATGCGCACCAGGTCCGCGTCGTGGCGCAAGCGCGTCCTCGCTCCACCCCGCCGCTTCATGCCGAAGACCTCGTCGGCCACGTCTTCACGCACCGGGATGCCCCTACTATTTTCGACGCGCTGCGCAAGCGGAAGGCGGTCGAGACTTCGACGGAGCTTGCAACGGGCGCGCCCGTCACGGTGGGTGCGCGGCCGGTCCTTGGCGAAAGCGGCGCCGTGGAGGGGCTTCTGAGCATCGAGACCGGCCTGATTCAGTTGGAACGCCACCGTCACCGCCACGCCTCGTTCAGGATGGCTGTCGAGTGGCTTAAGGCAATGGCTGCTAACGGCGAACTCGCCAGCACTGCGGGCATGTCCCCTTTCCTGGAAATGGACGGCTTGCTGCTTGCCAATGGCGAACTGAGGATTACGTATCTGAGCGGCATCGCTAACAACCTCTATCGCCGGCTGGGCTACATGGAGGATCTGCGGGGCCGGCATTTGAACTACCTGCATACACAGGACGACGTGCTGGCGATTACCGCAATGCAGACGCGGCAGGCCATCGAGCAGGAGGCGCGTATCGGAGAGTCGGAGTGGGTGCGCAAGGCCATTCCGCTATGGGCGCCGACCACGCTGCGTGGCCGCTTGGACCGCATTCGCGCCATTCACACGCCCGGTGATGTGGGCATGGTCCTCATCATGGTGCACGACGCAACCGACGAGCGCCGTAAGAAGGCGGAGCTTGAAGTCAAGTCGACCATGATCCAGGAAGTGCACCACCGCGTCAAGAACAACCTGCAGAACGTCGCAGCCGTGTTGCGCATGCAGCAGCGCCGCGCGCATGAGGCGGAGACGAAGCAGGCGCTCAGCGAGGCCATTTCCCGCATCCTCAGCGTCGCGGTGATCCACGAGTTCCTGTCCCTGGATGAGAACCAGTCGATCAACATCCGCGATGTCTGCCAGCGCATCGTGTCGCAGACGCGGCAGGTCATGGCGCCCGGCAAGCAGGTGGAATTCATTATCGACGGCCCGGCCATTTATCTGCCGTCGCAGCAAGCCACTGCGACCGCGCTAGTCATCAACGAATTAGTGCAAAACGCGCTGGAGCACGGTTTTGAACACCTTCAGCAGGGACAGATTCGCGTCGTCTTGACCGATGGCGGAGACAGCGTTAAGCTTGAGGTGTGCGACGACGGCGAACCGCTGCAGGAAGGCTTCGACCTGAGCAACACTAACAGCCTGGGCTTGCAGATTGTCCGCAGCTTGGTGCAGGCCGACCTCCGCGGCGAAATCCGGCTGGAGAACGACCCGGAGCGGGGCGTCGTTGCGACGGTCATCTATCCAAAAGCAGTGATTAACGCGAGCGCCGCGGCCGCGCAGGCAGCTCGTTAACCCTACATTCAGTTCTTGCGAGTCAGTCAGGAGGCAAGATGGAGCGCACACGAGTCATCATCGCCGACGATGAGTCCCTCATCCGCATGGACCTGCGCGAGATGCTCACGAATTTGGGCTACCTCGTGGTGGGCGAAGTGGCCGACGGTCGCAGCGCCGTGAATCAGGCCCGCGAGTTGCGGCCGGACGTGGTCATCATGGACATTAAGATGCCGGACATGGACGGTATCGAGGCGGCCAGGGTGCTGACCGAGGAGCGCATCGCGCCGGTGGTGCTCTTGAGCGCCTACAGCCAGCGCGATCTGGTGCAGCGCGCCCGCGAGGCCGGCGTGGTTGCGTACCTGGTCAAGCCGTACCGCGAGGAAGAGCTTAGCCCGGCCATCGAGGTTGCGCTCGCGCGCTTCGCCGAGTTCAAGGACTTGCAGAAGCAGGTGTCGGACCTGCAGGAGGCGCTCGAAACCCGCAAGCTGGTCGACCGCGCGAAGGGTATCCTGATGGACAAGCAGGGCCTGACCGAGGCCGAGGCGTTCCGCAAGATCCAGAAGATGAGCATGGATAACCG
>CAZPTI010000397.1:0-3977 GCA_964588925.1 uncultured Anaerolineales bacterium
TCGCGGCTTCCACGCCCGCGCCCACCGTCTTCCAGTAGGTGCTCGTCACTGCCTTCACGATGACCGCAATGTTGAGTTGGCCGTCTGCCTTTGCGACGTCAGTCGGGTTGGCAGTGGGGAGCACTTGCGGCTCCTGGGTCGCGGGCGCAGTGGTCGGCGCGGCGGGCGCGGTCTGAGTGGGCGCAATGGGGGCGCACCCCGCCAGCACGGTCATCACGATCAGTGTCAGGGCCAACAGGATCTTCAACTTGGACGACATATCGCTCTCCTCCGTATGGTATGAAACGCGTTAGGCAAGATAGTCGGGTAACGGCGCTGCCATTGCCTGCGTCGGCTGGATCACCCCCCTTCGTTATCCCTTAAGAAATCTGGTTTCTGGTAGCGCGAGCTCCTCTGCTCTCTCTGTGTCCTCTGTGGCAAAAAAGCTAACGTCTGGCTCGCTGGCGAAGTACGTCCACGTACACCGCGCCGATGATGACGAGGCCGATGGCGACGACCTGCCACTCCACCGGCACCTTGAGCAGCACGAGGCCGTTGCGCAGCACCGCGATCAGCAGCACGCCGATAGCGGTGCCCCACACCGTGCCGGTTCCCCCTGCAAAGCTTGCGCCGCCGATGATGACCGCGGCAATCGCGTCCAACTCCGCGCCCTGCGCCGCGGTGGGATAGCCGGAGTTGGTGCGGCCGGCCAGCATGAGCGCGGCCAGGCCGGCCATGAAGCCGCTGATGCTGTACACGATCACGAGCGTCCGGTCGACGTTGATGCCCGACAGCCGCGCGGCCGAGGTATTGCCGCCGACCGCGTAAATGTGCCGGCCCAACGCAGTATTCGAGAGCAGCACATGGAAGATGCCGTATACGATGATCACGACGATGATCGCGACCGGAATGCGGCCAATCGTTCCCGCGCCGAGCCACAGCACCTGCGGCGCGCCGGCGCGGTCAAAGCCGGAAATGGGCGCGGCGCCGGTGATGATCAGCGCAAGGCCGCGCGCAATGTTCATGGTGCCGAGCGTCGCGATGAACGGGTGCGGCAGGTGCAGGCGGGTCAGCAGCAGGCCGTTGGTCATCCCCACGGCCAGGCCGACCAGCAGGCCGATGAGCATGGCGAGGAACGGATTCACGCCCAGCTTAATCGCCAGCATCGCAATGACGCTCATCGACAGCGCCAGGGTCGACCCGACCGAGAGGTCGATGCCCGCGGTGATGATGGTCAGCAACATGCCAACGGCCAGCAGCGCGTTCACGATCACCTGCCGCGCGATGTTCCAGATGTTGTCGGGCGTCAGAAAGACCGGCGACAGGATCGAGAGCGCGACGATCAGGATCGCCAGCCCAAACAGCGCGCCGAACCGCGCCACAAACGCGCCGAGCGTCATGCCGCCGAACGGCCGCCGGCCTTCAGTCGCTTCCATGCTGCTCATGTTGATAGGCTCCCATCGCTGCGGCCAGCACCTTCTCCTCAGTCGCCTCCGCGCGGCTGAACTCCGCTTCGACCTTACCTTCGCGCATCACCAGGATGCGGTCGCTCATGCCGAGCAATTCGGGCATTTCGGACGACACCATGATGATCGCCACGCCGTTCTGCGCCAGGCTGTTCATCAGGTTGTACACTTCAACCTTCGCGCCGACGTCGATACCGCGCGTCGGCTCGTCGAAGATCAGCACTTTCGACCGGCTCGCCAGCCACTTCGCCAGCACGACCTTCTGCTGGTTGCCGCCGCTGAGGTACTGCACCTGCTGATCCACCCCCGGCGTGACGATGCGCAGCCGCTCCACGAACGTCTGCGCCTGCTTCCGCTCGTCCCCCTTGCGCAGCAGCAGGTTGCTGGTGAGCTTGTCGAGGCTCGCCATGCTCATGTTGTGCAGCACGGAGAGCATCAGGACGAGGCCCTGTTGCTTGCGGTCCTCTGGCAGCAGCCCAACCCCCTCGCGGATGGCGACCTGCGGCGACTTTACGTCAACCTCTTTGCCGAAGACAAACACCTTGCCCGCGTCGATAGGGTCCGCGCCGAACACCGCGCGCATCAGCTCCGTCCGTCCCGCGCCCACCAGCCCCGCGATGCCGAGGATTTCCCCCGTGTAGGCGCGGAAGCTGATGTCGTGAAGCTGCCCGTCGCGGCTCAGCCCCTCCACGCGCAGCGCCTCTTCCCCGCGTCGCGTCTCCACCTTCGGGTACTGCTGCTCCAGGTTCCGCCCGACCATCATGCGGATCAAGTCGTCTTTCGTCACCGTCGACAGGTCGACCGTGCTGATGTACTCGCCGTCGCGCAGCACCGTGCCCCGGTCGCAAATCTCAAACACCTCGTCCAGATGGTGCGAGATAAAGACGACCGCCACTCCGCGCGCCTTCAGCCGGCGGATCAGCTCGAAAAGCTGGGCGATCTCCGTGTCGGTCAAGGCGCTCGTCGGTTCGTCCATAATCAGCAGCTTCGCGTCGAGCGACAGCGCCTTCGCGATTTCGACCATTTGCTGTTGCGCCACGCCCAGCCCGGCCACGGGGCGCTTCGGGTCGAGCGGCACGCGCAACTCGTCGAGCAACGCCTGTGTCCGCGCCCGCATCGTCTTCCAGTCGAGCAGTTGCAGCGTCTTGTTGCGGAACGGCTCGCGGCCGATCCACACGTTTTCGGCAATGCTAAGTTGCGGGACGAGATTGAACTCCTGGTAGATGATCCCGATGCCGCGTTCCTGCGCCTCGCGCGGGTTGTGGATGACGATTGGCTCGCCCTCCCAGAGGATCTCGCCCGCGTCGCGTGTGTACGCGCCCGAAAGGATCTTCATCAGCGTCGACTTGCCCGCGCCGTTCTCGCCGAGCAGCGCATGCGCCTCGCCTCTCCGCACCTCCATCCGCACGTTGTCGAGCGCGCGCACGCCCGGAAAGCTCTTCGAGATGCCTTCCAGCCGCAGCAAAACCTCGCCGTTGCTATTCAACCCCATCTCCCGCCCCAATCGCTCAGGGCTTGATCTCGCTCAACTTCACCGGCCGTCCCTCGCGGTGCGACTTTCCGGCCGCCAGACCCATGACCACCGGCGCCCGCGCGTCTCGCCCTGTAACGAGCACAGGCTTATCCTGCGTCACCGCTTCAACAAACGCGGCCACTTCCGCGATGAAGCTGTCTGTATACCGGTCCATGAAGAAGTTCAGCGGCAGGTCGCGCCGCACGCTCGCCCCGTCGCTGATCGTCGCCGCGTTCGGGTAGTTGTTCGTCGTCGCGATGCTGCCCTTGCTGCCCAGCACCTCGACGCGCTGATCATACCCGTACGCGGCCCGCCGGCAGTTGTCAATTGTCCCGATCACGCCGTTCGCAAACCGCAGCATGACGACCGCCGTGTCCACGTCGCCCGCCTCGCCGATGGCCGGATCAACGGTCACGCCCGCCTGCGTGTAGACTTCTTCGACCTCCGACCCAATCAGAAACCGCGCCATGTCAAAGTCATGGATCGTCATGTCGAGGAACATGCCGCCGGATACCTTTACGTACGAGATGGGCGGCGGCCCCGGATCGCGGCTGATGATGTGCAGCAGCGCGGGTTGCCCGATTTCGTCGCGCTCGATGGCCTGCTTCACGCGCGCAAAGTTCGCATCGAACCGCCGGTTGAACCCTACCTGTAGTTTTACCCCTGCCTGGTCAACCGCTTCAAGCGTCCGGTCGATCTCGCCCAGGTCGAGCGCAATCGGTTTCTCGCAGAAGATGTGCTTCCCCGCCTGCGCGGCGTCGCGAATAAACTCCGCATGCGTGTCTGTGCCGGAGCAAACCAGAACGGCGTCGATGTCCCTGTTGTCGAGCAATTGCCGGTAGTCGGCGGTAGCCAGCGGCGCGCAATGCGCTTGCGCAAGCGTTTGCGCTCTTTCAAGTTCAACATCGGCTACCGCCAGAAGTTGCGCGCCGCGCACGCGCTGCGCGATGGTCTGCGCATGGACCTTGCCGATGCGACCAGCGCCAATGATACCAACATTCAGCAAGTCTGTCACGAAA
>CAZPTI010000398.1:0-3926 GCA_964588925.1 uncultured Anaerolineales bacterium
TCAGGCGGAGGCGCGACAGGCGGCGCGGGCGGCACGCGCTGCGTCGGCCGCGGCTCGATGGTCTCGCGCGCGAGCGAACGCGGCTGCGACAGAGGCAGTTTTTCGCGCAGCGCGGGGCTGGGTGCGGGATCGGGCATGTAGCGCAGCGCGCGGTCCATCCTCCGCCATGCGGCCAGCTCGCCCGCGCACTCGGCGCACATTGCCACGTGCGCGTTGACTTCGCCCAGTTCGTCCGGCGGCAGCCGATCATATATCGCCAGGAGCTCCTTGATCTCAGCGTGAGCTCTCATCTTTAACCTCCCGCTCGTACGCCTCGCGGAATACGATGCGCGCCCGGTGCAGCCGCGTCTTCACTGCGCCCGGTTCAATGCCCAACGCCTCGGCCACTTCCACCACGCTCAGCCCGTAATGGCTATAGAGCAGCAGCGCGGCGCGTTGCGGCGGCGGCACGGCGAGCAGCGCGCGTTCGACCGCATCGCGCCGCGCAATGACTCCGCTGGGGTCATCTCCATTAAGCCGGTAGTCGTCGACCTTGAGCCAGGGCAGCCACGCAAAGCGGCGGCGGCGCTTGAGCGCGTTGAACGCGGCGTTCGTGGCAATACGGTAGAGCCAGGCGCGGTGATTGGCGATGCCGGGGAGCTGGTCCGCCGCGCGAAACGCGGCGAGGAACGTTTCCTGCGCGAGTTCCTCGGCCCATTCGCGGTCGCCCACCAGCCGCAGCAGGTAGGCGAAAATGGGCCGCTGGTATTGCTCGAACAGGCTGACGATCATGCTCTCCGCCGCCCTTTGCGCAATCGCGTCCGCCGTTGCCAGCATTGCCGCTCCCCGTAACGAAGTCTGTGACACCACCGCTGCGCAGGGTATGACAATCTGGCCGGTCGGGAGGTTACACGAAATATACTCGCTCTTGCGGAGAGTTTATGTCGTTAAGAAACCAGGTTGCTATGGCCGGTGCGGTTTTCTTAAGGTATCAAGCTTTACAGGTTACTCCATTTAGTGTAAAATTCGCTACACGGCGCGAGCTATCGCAATTGCCAGCACCAAAGCGCGCCCAATCGTATAGCTTGTAGCGGGCAACGGAGACGCCATGCATCGTAACTACATCGCCGGTCAGTGGGTGGACGCGCTGTCCGGCGAAACTTTCGCATCGACCAATCCAGCAAACGGGCAGTTAATCGGCGAAGCGCCGAAAAGTGGCAGGGAAGACGTAGAGCGGGCGGTTGCGGCGGCGGGTGAGGCATACGCGAAGTGGCGCAAGGTCCCCGCGCCAAAGCGCGGCGAGGTCCTGTTTCGCGTCGCCGCGCTGCTTGAACAGAATAAGGAACGGCTGGCGCAGTTACTCACGCGCGAGATGGGCAAGGTGCTGCCCGAGGCGCGCGGCGACGTCCAGGAGGCCATCGACATGGCCTACTACATGGGCGGCGAGGGGCGGCGCCTGTTCGGCTACACCGCGCCGGTGGAGCTCCCGAATAAGTTCGGCATGACCTTGCGCGACTCCATCGGAGTGGTCGCGGTGGTTACTCCGTGGAACTTCCCCATTGCGATTCCCAGTTGGAAGATCCTGCCCGCGCTGGTCGCGGGGAACCCGGTTGTCTTCAAGCCCGCGTCCGACACGCCGATCCTGGCGCTCGAGTTTGTCCGCATCTTCGAGGAAGCTGGCTTGCCGCCGGGCGTGCTGAACATCGTGACGGGGCCGGGCGGCGCGGTGGGCGAGAGCCTGATGGCGCATCCGACGGTCAAGGTGATCACCTTCACTGGCAGCACCGAGGTGGGCAAGCGTGTCGCCGCGCTGGCCGCGCCGACGCTCAAGAAGGTGTGCCTGGAGCTGGGCGGCAAAAATGCCATTATCGTCATGGACGACGCGAACCTCGACCTGGCGCTCGACGGCATCCTGTGGTCCGCGTTCGGCACGACGGGGCAACGCTGCACCGCCTGCTCGCGCGTGATTGTCCAGAAGGGCGTTCACCGGCAGTTAGTCGACAGGCTGGCCGCGCGGGCGTCCAAGCTGCGCCTCGGCGACGGCCTGCTGGAGACGACGGACGTCGGCCCGGTGATCAGCCGCCGCGCGCTGGAAGGCATCCACGAGTACATCGGCATCGGCCAGGCCGAGGGCGCTGAACTGGTAACAGGCGGCAAGATTGTCACGGATGGCGAACTGGCGAAGGGCAACTTCTACGCGCCGACGATTTTCGATGGCGTGCGGCCAAGCATGCGGCTGGCGCAAGAGGAAATCTTCGGCCCGGTGTTGAGCGTCATCGAGGCGAACGACCTCGAAGACGCCATCCGCATTAACAACGAGACGGCCTACGGGCTGTCCAGTTCGATTTTCACCTCAAACGTCAACGCCGCGTTCGAGGCGATCCGCGACCTGAGCACGGGGATCGTCTACATCAACGCCGGCACCATCGGCGCGGAGATTCAGTTCCCGTTCGGCGGCACCCGCGGCACCGGCAACGGCCACCGCGAGGCCGGGCAGGCGGCGTTCGAGGTGTTCACCGAGTGGAAGTCGGTGTACGTGGATTACAGCGGCCGTTTACAGCGGGCGCAGATCGATACGGACAACCTGGTGGACCTGGCTTAGGAGGAGACTCATGAATGACATGCCGACGCCGACCGTCACGCGGGATTCCGAATTCAAACAACTCAAACAAGTGACCGTCCGCGAGGACGACGACATCGCCAGGGTGAATGACCTCCTCGCCGAAGGCTGGCGCGTGCTGAGCATCGGGCAACGGAGCGATGCCACCGTGTACGTGCTCGGCCGCGTCGAAGAGAAACAACGCACTCGCACGGGGTTTTTGCCCGCGAGCTGACGCAATCATTTAGTTGATGCCAGAAGGATGGGCTTCTGATGAAAAGCAGTGACATCGACGCCGACCTGCCGGAAGAACTCAAGAAAAACGTCTTCCTGACCACGGTCGATAATGTATACAACTGGGGCCGCGCGCGCTCCATGTGGCCGATGATGTTCGGCCTGGCCTGCTGCGCCATCGAGATGATCGCGGTGCAGGCCGCGCGCTTTGACCTGAGCCGATTCGGCATGGAGATCATGCGCGCTTCGCCACGGCAGGCCGACCTGATGATCGTTTCCGGCACGGTCAACAAGAAGATGGTGCCCAACATTGTGCGCCTGTACAACCAGATGGCCGAGCCGAAGTATGTGCTGGCGATGGGCGCCTGCGCGACCTCCGGCGGGCCCTTCAAAGAGGGCTACAACGTCGTTTCCGGCATCGACAAATTCGTGCCGGTCGACGTGTACGTGCCCGGCTGCCCGCCCACGCCCGAAGCGCTGCTGTACGGCCTGATGCAGGTGCACAAGAAGGTGTTCAAGCAGTCGGTCAAGACCGCGCCGTGGTACCGCAAGGATAAGCTCAACGAGCCGGTGCCGCTGCCCGTGCTGGGGCCGGACCTGTACAACCCGAAGGACCGCGAGGCGCTGAAGAAGCTGGCCGAGGCCGCGCGCGCAAATGCGGTGACGGAGGTTGCGCCGGCGGTGCTGCCGGACGAAGCGCCGAACGCCAACGAAAATCCTGTGATTTCGCGAGCCTAGGGGAGACGCGCAATGACTGCACCCATCCCAACTATCGCTGAGAATCTCCCGTACAACGACGCCGTGCCGGGAGCAGTGCTCGAACAGGTCAAAACCGGCCTCGTGGTTTCCCCCGACCGCGTGGTCGATCTGGCGCGCTACCTGCGCGATCAGCAGGGCTACGACTACTGCTCGATGGTGACGAGCATCGACTGGCCGCAGTACTTCGAGGTGGTCTACTACCTGTACGGCGTCGCGCAGCCGAAGGACGCGCTCGTCCTGCGCGTGCGGCTGACGGACAAGGCCAACCCGGTCATGCCGTCGCTCACGCCGGTGTGGAAGGGCGCGGATTTCCAGGAGCGCGAAGTCTACGACATGATGGGCATCCGGTTCGAGG
>CAZPTI010000399.1:0-3917 GCA_964588925.1 uncultured Anaerolineales bacterium
CAGCCGAGCCAGTCCGACTACTTCCAGATGACCCGCTCCGCGGGCCACGGCGACTTTCATCCCGTCGTCCTCGCGCCGGCCACCATTCAGGAGGCGGTCGACCTTATGTACGAGGCGTTCCCGCTGGCCGAGAAGTACCGCACCATTGTGATCCTCGCGGCCGACGGCTCACTGGGGCAGATGATGGAGCCGGCAGAAATGCCGCCGATGCGCCCGCCCCTCACCGAAGAAGAGCGAGGCAAGTTCGCGGTGCGCGGGCGGCAGGGACGCGAGAAGCGCATCATCACCTCGCTGTTCCTCAAGGAGCCGGAGTTGGAGGCGCTCAACCGGCGGCTGCAACAGAAGCTCCAGACGATCCGCGAGAATGAGGTCCGGTGGGAGGAAATCCAGGTCGAGGACGCGGAGTACCTGCTCGTGGCGTACGGCAGCGTCGCTCGGACGTGCAAGACGGTCGTCAAAGAGGCGCGCAAGGAAGGCATCAAAGCCGGCCTGTTCCGCCCGATCTCGCTATGGCCGTACCCTTACGAGGCGCTGGCGAAGGCCGCGGAGGGCAAGCAGGCGATCCTGACCGTGGAGATGAGCGCAGGCCAGATGCTCGAAGATGTGCGGCTGGCCGTCAAGGACCGCGTGGAAATCGAGTTTTACGGCCGGATGGGCGGCGTGATGCCGCTGCCCGACGAAGTGCTCGAGGCGCTGCGCGGGGTCGCGTTCACGCACCGCCCGCTGGAGTTGGGCGTGGAGTCGCGGTACTGGTAGGAGGTGTCAACGATGACAGACGGAAACGGGACGGGCAACGTCATTTCTCCGATTGAGATCATGGAGCAGGGGCAGGTCGTGTACAAACGGCCCGACGCCCTGACCGAGAACATCACCAACTACTGCCCCGGCTGCACGCACGGCATTATTCACCGGCTGATCGGCGAGGCGATCGATGAGCTGGGGCTGCGGGATCGGACGATTGCGGTTGCGCCCGTAGGCTGCTCGGTGTTGATGTACAACTACTTCAACACGGACGCGGTCGAGGCGGCGCATGGCCGCGCGCCCGCGATGGCAACCGGGCTTAAACGCACACAGCCGGACAAGATTGTCTTCACCTACCAGGGCGACGGCGACCTCGCCTCCATTGGCGCGGCGGAAATCCTGCACGCGGCCAACCGCGGGGAGAACATCACGGTGTTCTTCGTCAATAACGCGGTTTACGGCATGACGAGCGGCCAGATGGCGCCGACGACCTTGATCGGGCAGAAGACGACTTCGTCCCCCGGCGGGCGCTCGGAGAAACTGCACGGCTATCCGATGCGTATGGCCGAGATCATCGCGGGGTTGCCCGGCACATCCTACGTCGTCCGCCGCACCGTTTATGATACGAAGACCATCCGGCAGGCAAAGAAGGCTGTCGTGACGGCGCTGAAGGCGCAGATGGCGGGGCACGGGCTGAGCATGGTCGAGTTCCTGTCAAGCTGCCCCACCAACTGGCATATGTCTGCCCCGGATGCGCTCGAATGGATTCGCGACTCGATGGTGCCGTACTTCCCGCTGGGCGATTTCAAGGTGTCCGACGAAGTGAAGGCGTTGGGTTAGGGTACGAACGGCCTGCGGCCGTTCGTGTTGGCAAAGGAGCCACGATGAACGAAGAGATCGTCTTCTCCGGGTTTGGCGGGCAGGGCGCGCTGTTCGCCGGGCAGTTGCTGGCGTATGCAGCGCTGGACAGCGGCCTTGAAGTGACCTGGATTCCTTCCTACGGACCGGAGATGCGCGGCGGCACGGCGCACTGCACGGTCGTGATTTCGAACGAGCCCATTGGGTCACCGCTCGTGCGGCACCCGCGCGCGGTGGTCGCGCTCAACCTCCCGTCGTTCGAGAAGTACGAGCCGGTCATCAAGCCGGGCGGCCTCATGGTGTACAATACGTCGCTGATCCCGGCGAAACCCGCGCGCGACGACATCCGCTACATCGCGATCCCGGCCAACGACATCGCGGAGGAGCTGGGCAACGTGCGCATGGCGAACGTGGTGCTGCTCGGCGCGTACTTTGCTGCGACGGGGACGATGGCGCTTGAAACCGTCGAGACCGCGCTCGATTTGCACCTGGGCGAACGCCAGCGGAAGTACCTGAGCGCGAACAAAGAGGCGCTGCGCCGCGGCGCAGCGCTTGTTGCCGGCGTGCCGGCCTAACATTTGCCACAGAGGACACAGAGGCAGCAGAGATTTATAGCGCAAGTTTGGAGACTTAGGCCACTCTACGGTCTCTGCGTCCTCTGCGGCAAGAAGAAAGCTCAACAAGGAGGTTGAGTCATGGCGACACCGTGGAAGAGCCGGTATGCGCAGCGGAATCAGCGCATGGGACGGTCGATTATCCGCGAGCTGCTGAAGTTCACGCAGCAGCCCGACATTATCTCGTTTGCGGGCGGGCTGCCCGCGCCGGAGCTGTTTCCGAAGGAAGAGGCGCGCGAGGCCGCGTGTCGGGTCATTTCTGATTACGGCGAGAAAGCGTTGCAGTACGGGCCGACCGAGGGCCTGATGCCCCTGCGCCGCTGGTTGAGCGAGCGCATGGTGCGCTACGGCATCCAGGCCGAGGCGGACAACGTCTTTATCACGACCGGTTCGCAGCAGGCGCTTGACTTGATCGGCAAGCTGCTAATTAATCCGGGCGACCAGGTGCTTGTCGAAGAGCCGACCTATCTCGGCGCGTTGCAGGCGTGGAACGCGTATCAGGCCGAGTATGCGGGCGTGCCGATCGACGACAACGGCCTGCGGACCGAGCTGCTCGAAGAGGCGCTGCGCGTCGGGCCGAAGTTCATGTACATCCTGCCGAACTTCCAGAACCCGGGCGGCACGACCCTCTCGCTTGACCGGCGGCTGGAGCTGGTGCGGCTGGCGAACAAGTACGGCATCCCGATTGTCGAGGACGATCCCTACGGCGCGCTGCGGTTCGAGGGCGAGCACTTACCGCCGCTCGTCGCGCTGGACGCGGATTTCCAGGCGAGCGCGGGCTTGAACGGGCACGGCTTTATGGAAGGGAACGTGATCTATCTCGGCACGTTCTCCAAGACGCTGGCGCCCGGCTTGCGGTTGGGCTGGGTGGTGGCGCCGGTCGAAGTGATTGACCGGCTCGTCATGGCAAAGCAGGGCACCGACCTGCAAACTTCCACGTTCGACCAGATGCTGGCGTGGGAGATGCTCAAGACCGGCTTCCTCGACGACCACATCAAGCGGATCCGCACGGTGTACGGCGAGCGCCGCAACGTGATGATCGCCGCGATGGAAAAGTACTTCCCGGCCGAGTGTTCGTGGACGAAGCCGCAGGGTGGCCTGTTCCTGTGGGCGCGGACGCCGGAGTGGATCGACACGGAGGCGCTGCTGAAGGAGGCCGTGGAGGCAAAGGTCGCGTTCGTGCCCGGTTTTGCCTTCTACACCGACCCGCACAAGGGCCGCAACACGATGCGCCTGAACTTCTCCAATGCGCAACCGGAGCAGATCGAGGAAGGCATCCGTCGGCTGGGCCTGCTGCTGCAGGCGAAAGTGGCGGAACAGAAGAGGATTACCCAGATGCCGGAGCTTGTTCCGGCCTGAGATATTCACCAGGAGTGACCACATGGAACGAATGCGTGTGCGCGACATTATGACGAGCAATCCGGTGGTGATCGAGCCGGGCGTAACGGTTCCGGCCGCGACGGCGATCATGCGCCAGCACAAGATCCGCCACCTGCCAGTGGTGGAAAACGGGCGACTGGTGGGCATGATCAGCCGGGGCGACCTGCGCGAAGCCTCGATGTCGGCGAGCATCAACGCCGACCAGTACGAGTTGCACTTCATGCTCGACCGGCTGACGGTGGGCAAGCTGATGACGCGCAAGGTCCACACGATCACGCCCGACGCATTCCTGGTCCATGCGGCCGAACTGATGACGGAGAACAA
>CAZPTI010000400.1:0-3903 GCA_964588925.1 uncultured Anaerolineales bacterium
GAGGGCATCGTCGGCTGGGTCGCGCAGCACGGGGAGCCGCTGATCGCGAACGACGTCTCCGCGGAGCCGCGCTACATCCCCGATGACCCGCGCCTCCTCCCCGACACGCGCGCCGAACTGGCCGTGCCGATGATCGTGGAGGGCGAGGTGGTCGGCGTGCTGGATGTCCAGAGCACCGAGCGCGACGCGTTCGGCCAGGACGACTTGTTTACGCTGCAAACGCTGGCGGACCAGGCCGCAGTCGCGGTCAACTCCGCCCGCGCCTACGAAGCGCAGCGCGTCGAAGCATGGACCACGACGGTCATGCTCCAGGTGGCCGACGCGACCAGCCAGGCCGAGAGCATGGAGGAAACGCTCGACACCGCCGTGCGCGTCACGGCCATGCTGGCCGGCGTCGAGTCCACCGTGCTGTGGCTCTGGGACGAGGAGTATCGGGCGTTTGCGTACGGCGCATCGTTCGGGCTGCGCAGCGAGGGCGACGATCTCAACATCCAACTGCGTTATCTGGAAGGCGACTGGCCCGCGCTCGATACGTTGCGGCTGACGCGGCGGCCCGCCGTGGTGGACGCCGTTACAGGTGGCGACGCGCTCCCCGTGGAGTTTGGCCGCTACTGCGCCAGCGACCTGGTCGCGCTGCTGCCCATGCTCAACAAGGGCGAGGTGTTTGGCGTGCTCGGCGCGGGGTTCAGCCGCGAGCGCGTGCCGGAGTTGGACGAACGGCGGCTTGCTATGCTGAGCGGCATCGCGCACCAGATCGCCGCGGCAGTCGACAACGCGCGTCTCACCGCCATGCGCGAGGAAGAAGCGTGGACTTCCACCGTCCTGCTCCAGGTCGCGGAAGCCATCCGCCGGCTGCAACCGGTCGACGTGACGCTCGAACAGGTCGCGCGCATCGTCCCCGCGCTGACCGGCGTCGACCGTTGCGTCGCGCTGCTCAACGACGATGAGGGCAACTTCCGCGCGCGCACCGTCCACGCGCGGCGGCCCGGCCTGGGCGAGCCATACGAGGGTGTGGTGATCCGTCAGGGCGAGCTGCCCCTGCTCGACGACGCGTGCCGCACCGGCCAGCCGCTCGTCGTGGACGACACGGAGGGCAACGAACGCGTGCCCGCCGCCTGGCGCGAGCGTTTCGGCAGCCGCACCATCCTCGTCGTCCCGCTGCTCGTGGCCGACGAACCCATCGGCGCGCTGCTGGCGGACGACGTGGACAGCGCCCACATGTTCAGCCCGCGCCGCATCCGCATCCTCCTCGGCATTGCCAACCAGGCCGCCATTGCTATCGAAAACGCGCGGCTGCAGGCCCAGGAAGCCGACCGCGCGCGGCTGGCGCGCGAGCTCGAGTTGGCGCACGAAATCCAGAAGACGTTGCTCCCCCAGCAGGCGCCCAAACTCGAAGGCTACCAGGTGGCCTACCGCTGGCGCTCGGCGCGCGAGGTCGGCGGCGACTTCTTCGACTTCATGCGCCTCGGCCCCTTCCGGCAGGCCATCCTGATCGCGGACGTGTCCGACAAGGGCATCCCGGCCGCGCTCTACATGATGTTCGCCCGCACCATCATGCGCGCCGTCGCGTTCAGCGGGCGCGAGCCGGCAATGGCGCTGCAACGGACGAACGAACTGATTATCTCGGACAGCGCATCGGATATGTTCGTCACGGTTCACTATGGCCTGCTGGACATGATGGCGCACCGGCTGACGTACAGCAGCGCGGGCCACAACCTGGCGCTGTACGTTCCGGCGGACGGCTCGGCAGCGACAGAGTTAAAGACGACGGGTTTGGCGCTCGGCATCGTGCGCGACGCGCACTTTGAGCAAAAGGCAGTTGACCTACTGCCCGGCGACGTGGTTCTGTTTTATACCGATGGCGCAATCGACACGCTCAACGCGGCCGGCGAATCGTTCGGCGAGCAGCGCCTGACCGAGTGCGTCTGTGCGCATCGGGCGGAGCCGGCGGAGGCCATCGCAGACGCCATCGACGAGGCGGTGCGCGCCTGGGCAGGCGCAGAAGCCCAGTACGACGATTTCACTCTGATCGTGATCAAGCGCTCGCTCGACAGCGGCGAACCTGAGACGATATAAAGGAGGCCAACGTGCAATACCCGGAAGTTCTGCGACAACTGAAGCGGCTGGGGCATGACTCATTCCGGCTCGACGGCCCGCCGGTCATCTACATCGATCCCTGGAAATTAGGCGAGGACATGCCGAAAGCCGACCTCGTCCTCGTCACGCACGACCATTTCGACCACTGCTCGGCGGAGGACATTCGCAAGATCAGCGGCGAGGGCACAGTCGTCATTGCGAACCCCGGCGCAGCGCGCAAGCTCGGCGGCGACACGCGCGCGCTTCGCCCCGCCGAATCCGCGACTGTCGGCGACGTGACCGTCACCGCGTTCCCGGCCTACAACACCAACAAGTTCCGCAGCCCCGGCCAGCCCTTCCACCCGAAGGCCGACGAGGGCAACGGCTACATCATCGCGCGGGGCGGCGAGACGCTCTATCACGCGGGCGACACCGATTTCATCCCCGAGATGAGCCGGTTGCAGGTGACGGTCGCGCTGTTGCCCGTCTCCGGCACCTACGTCATGACCGCCGACGAGGCGTTTGAGGCTGCAAAGGTCATCAAGGCCGACTACTTCGTGCCCATGCACTACGGCGACATCGTCGGGGATCAAGGGGACGTGGAGAAGTTCCGCTACCTGTGCGAGGCGCAGGGGCTGCATGTGGTGGTGCTATCGACGTCGGAGGATCCGACGTAAGCGGACGAAACAAGACTGAGGCGCTTTGGATCGTTTGAGCGCCTCAGTCATTTAGTTGCTCTGGAAGTTTAGCAATCGCTCGGCAAGGTCTAGCGTTGCGCCGGTTGCCTCCAGAAAGTCAAGACCCAACAGGCCATCCACTGGCAAACCGTAATCCATTCCTGACACCTCGACCTCAAATCCCACAAGGCTCACCTCGCCAACCCGAACCTCATCAAGGTTTCGCGCGAACACGACCTCGCTTCCGCCTACGCCGAAAACGTGGTGTATGACATCCTGGGGAGATGGTAAGATGCCCAGAGGAGCGAGTGCGTCCAGTGACAGAACGGTGGCGGCAGACCCGGTGTCCACAACGACATTGCGAAGCTCGACTTCTGACGCGCCATGCCGGACGGTTACGGCTGCAAGCAGCAGGCCAAATCGCTTCTCAAGTCGCATTGGCGGTCCTTAACCCTAGCCAAAACCGCTCCCGAATGTCAAGCCGTTCGCGATCCGTGTGGACGAAGTACAGCTCCCGTTGCGGAAATTGATGATGCAAGTCCCGATATCGCTTCATCACGGTTTCAGCATCTGGACAAACCTCAACGACCGCGATGCGATCCAGCACACGCTCACCGCTCTCGCTGCGCGCAGCCAGGGCCTCAATGATGAGCCACTGCCCCGGATAAGCCGTTCGCACCTGTTCCCATTGCATACAATGCCCTCCCCGTATCTCTAAAGAGACTATAGCACGAGCGAGCGCATGCGACAAGCTCCCCAAAAAGAAAACCCGGCTTCTGTCCGCCATGCGCTGGCGCAGAAACCGGGTTTCTTGATCAGCCTAAGCTATCGGCTTAGTACATATCCGGGCTGGGCGCCGGGGCCGCAGGCTTTTCCTTCTCCGGGATGTCGGAGATAAGGGCCTCGGTCGTCAGGATCATGGCCGCGATGGAGGCGGCATTCTCAAGACCGCCGCGAGTAACCTTGGCCGGGTCGATGATCTGCTTGGCAACCAGGTCGCCGTAGTCCTCGGTCATCACGTCGAAGCCGATCCGCTTGTTGCCCTGTTCCTTCTGGATGCGCTTCACGTTCTCGATGATCACTGCGCCATCGTAGCCGGCGTTCTCGGCCAGGGTCGCCATCGGCATGGGCAGCGCCTTGCGGAGGATCT
>CAZPTI010000401.1:0-754 GCA_964588925.1 uncultured Anaerolineales bacterium
GCGGCACGTCGGGCCGGTCGTAGACGCGCACGGGGCCGCTGTTGGTGGGCGGCGGAGGCGGCGGCGCGACGGGCGACTGCTGGTAAGTTGCAGGCTGCTCTTCCGGCGCAGGCGGGAGCTCGGGCAGCGCGCTGCCGCAGACGTGGCAGTAGGCGGCGTACCGGTTGACGCGCTGCGTGCCGCACGTCGGGCATTTGGTCAGGTTATCGTTCATCTCAACTCGCTCGATACAGTGTTCAGGTCTAAGTTAGATAACGTTCGGGCGAGGGGAACGGTTGCTGATGCGCTGGCAGATGACGCGCAAAAGGGGTGGATCGGCCAGATGCAGATCCACCCCTGTCCTGGTGGGACCCTATGAGCGAGGGGAAACTACTCCTGCACCTCGTAGCGAATGCCGCCCACCCAGCCGGCCACGAGGTTGTAGATGAGCGCCGCGATCGCCATGATGATGCCTTCCAGCAGCGCACCGACGATGACCAGAAGCACGTAGAAGACGAGCAGGCCGGCCGTGCCGCCGAGCATCGCGCCGACCGCATCATTGGAGTCGAGGAACGGCAGCATGGCCCCACCCATCAGCAGGCCGGGCAGGAGGAGAAAGAGGCAGCCGAAGACGGCAGTCAGGATCGCGTAGATGACGAAAGACACTTTGAAGACAGAACCAGGTGAAATGCGGCGAAGTGTGCGTTCCATAGATGTTTGGCCCTCCTTTGGTGGCTATGCGGTAAGAATAGATTGGATTAACGGGCTACGCAAT
>CAZPTI010000401.1:764-3869 GCA_964588925.1 uncultured Anaerolineales bacterium
TGCTCGTCAGGAATTCAACCAGTGTTCGACCGAGAGGCTGCGCTTCGGCCAGATCGAGAGGGATGAATGGGACGCCGATGTAGACGGGCGGCCAGTGTCGGGTGTCGAACCCGTACGCCTCCCCGCCGCCGTTGGAGCCGAACAAGATCAGGCCTGGCGCGAACTCACGCACGCCGTACCCTTCGTTTGCTTCGGCTAATTCGTCGACGCCCCAGAGAGACAGATAGCCGTTTTCACCGACCGGCCCTTCGGCGCCGTTCGACGACAGGATGAACTCAACATAGTCCGGGGGCAGTGTGAAGCGGAGCGCTTGTTGCGCGGCCGTGATCTGCTCCTGCGTTGCGCCCGGCTTCTGCCTCATTCTGGCGGTCAAGGCAACGACATGCGTATTCATATCCGTCTCCCTGCTAGCTGCCGGTCAAATCGCGCAGTTTGCGATTCCACCACTTCGTGTACTCCTGGTGTTGCTGCCGAGTCAGAGCCATCTTGTTGTCGATGTCCGTCGGGCTCCCGCCGAATTTAACAGGCTTGATCTCGTGAATCTCCTGGCCCTGAAGGTCGGGGTTGTCCTGGTGCAGCTTCAGGTTGGCCGCGTTGGCGTCGGCGCGGGCTTGCTCGTATTCTTCTCCGTCGATAAGGCGGAACGGTCCATCCGGTTTCGGACCGTCGGGATAGTCCGTCCAATCGTCGATCTCGAACTCCTCGCCGGGCTGCAACGGTTCTGCCCCTTCCTGCATGGCGCTGATGCCTGCCGCGCTCAGGCCGGGTTCGTCGCCGGGCAGAGTTGCCTCCCTAATGTCGGGAGTGTCAGAAGCATCTTTCACTTTGCCGCTCCGCGCCTACCATGCGCCTTCCGGCCCACCGGGGTGGTAGCCCTCCGGCGGCTCGAGCGTATTCTCGCTCTCCTCGTCACCGGAAATCTGAACGGGCTTGCCCTCGGCTTCCTTGTTATAGTCCGCTTCGAGTTTGCCGCCGATGTGCGGGTAGGCGGTGGCCCATTGATCGCCGGGATCGTCGGCAGTCGGCGCGGCGGGCGGCGCATCGAGGTCGTCCAGTCCTTCTGACATGGCGGCTTGTCCCGTGGGGCTTAGCGAACCAGCGTCGGAAGCGTCGGGGGCGACGTCAGCGGCGTCGGCAGAATCGGCGGCATCGGTTGTGTCAAAGCTCATGAATGCTGCTCCTATGCGCCGGGCCTGGTTTCGTCCAGCCCGGCCTGCATGGCGGCGATGCCGTCCGGGCTGAGGTATTCGCTCGGAGGCTGTTTTTCTGACGCGGCATCCAGCGCGGACCAGATCTCCTTCAGCGCACCGGCGACGACCTTCTCGCCCTCCCTGAAGGCCGACAGCGCGACGGTTTCCACGCTCATGGTTAGCTCCTGATTCAGCCTGTGGCCGGCAGCGCCTCAGTGGCGCGCACGAAGGCCCGGCGCATGTTCTCAGTGACCGGGAAGTCGATTTCGTGGGCAAGATAGCAGTACGCGGCTTCCCGCTGCGTCGCGTGGCCGGCGCGGCGCGCAGCTTCCTGGCAGACCCTGGCGACGCCCTGCCAGTGTCGGAAGCGCGCCTCGCGTTGCGGCTGCGCATCGAACTGTTTGACGGCGGCCTGGAACTGCCCCGCCAGCTCTTTCTGCCGCGTCACGGGCTCGACGCGTTCCCGATGCCGGCACGGTTCGCCGCAGAAGCGGCATCCGTCGAAGGGGAGCATGTCGTGGAGCTGCGCGGTGTAGAACGCGTCCATGTGATCGCGCACGACCGAGTCGGGAAGGAAGTCGCTGAAGCCGGAGCCGTCCTTGTAGGGCGGCACGCTCATAAAGGTGGCTTTCTCGTAGCCGGTCATGAACACGGCTGCCTGCCCGACGCGCAGCTTGCCCATGAAACGCTCCTGTTCGTCGTCCATGATCATGGCGGCGGCGAGGGCTTCGCGGTCCTGCCGGCCGGGCAGCATGTGGCCGATCTTCAGGTTCGTGTTGCGCACTGCATCAGGTGCGAGCTTCTCCGGGCTCTGTTCGGCAATCAGCACGCCCTGGCCGTACGCGCGCATCTCGACCAGGAAGTCGCTGATCATGCGGACGGCCTTCGCCCGGGTGTCTGCCGCCACTTCCTGATTGCCCACCGAGGCGACGTTTTCCATGACCCGGTGCGCCTCTTCGATGAGCAACAGGTGACGGAGCCCGGCGGTAAGCGCGCCGGAGCGTCGCGCCTGCATCTGGCGATGCTCCCGCAGATGGATCAGCAGGAACATCATGGTCAACGCTTTGGCGTCGTCGTTGAGCGAGTCGAGCTCGAGCACAGTGGGGCCGCCGAAGAGCATGTCGAAGTTCAGCGAACGGCGGCAGTTGAACATGCGCCCCTTGCTGCCGCGTAACAGGCTGCCGATGCGCCCTTTGACGGCGGCGCGAATGTTGTCGCCCAGCTCGCCACGGTAGCCGCGCTTGTTGACGACCTGTTCGGCCTTGCGGTAGAACTCGGCCATCGTCGGGAAGAGGCGGCGCGGCGCGCCATCCGCCCCGGGGCCAACGTCGGTGAGCCGCCAGCCCTTGTCGGCGTAGACCTCTTCGAGCGCCTCTTCGACGATGGTGGGCAGCACACCGAACTGCGGCATGGCCGCATTGATCGCCACGTTGAGCGCTTCAAGATGCACTTCCATGCGGACGCCGGGTTGCAGTTCGAACGGGTTCAGCCGGAAGGGGGCGGTGGTCTCGTCGCCCAGGGTGAAGACGCGCAGGTTCTCGAAGCCGGGCTGGCGGATGAGGCCGCGATACTCGGTTTTGGCCGGCTCGATGACCAGAAACGGGACGCGACGGGCCTGAAGCTGGCTGAGCAGGTACAGACAGGTGTTGGTCTTGCCGCTGCCGGGGAGGCCGGCGATGAGGCCGTGCCGCGCGAGGTCTATGATGCGCAGGGTGACTGCGCCGCCCCGCTGGTACATGCCGAGGTGCAGTTCCTCGGGCCGCGCCTCCGCGCGACGGTTGCCCGGCTCGAAGTCGGGCATGGGCTGGCGCACCTCGATCCCCGGGACGCCGCCACGGACTGCGACGGGGAATCGGAAAAGGGCGGCGGCCCCGCGCTCGTCGGCCAGGTAGCGCAGACGGCGAAGGTCGGGTTT
>CAZPTI010000402.1:0-3834 GCA_964588925.1 uncultured Anaerolineales bacterium
CAGCGAATCGAGCTTCGCCTGCGCAATATCCACCGCCGCGCGCGCGCCAGTGATCTCCTGCGCCCGCGCGCCAGCCGCCACCTGGTCGAGCCGCGCCTGCGCGCGCTGCGCGTCCGCCTCCGCCTGCAACAGGCTGGCCGTCTGCCGCGCGTTGCCGAGCCGCGCCAGCAACTGCCCCGCCTCGACCTGATCGCCCTCCGCGACCAGCACTTCCTCGATGATCCCCGTCGTCGAGAAACTCAGGTCCGCGCTCCGAATCGGCACAACGTGGCCGTCCGCGATCACGCGCGAGTCCGCCTTGACCGCGGGCATGGGCGTGGGCCCATCGTTAGGCCCGGTCTGGGGCGCCAGCGTCTGGCACCCCGTCAGCGTGACAAGCGCAAGGAGCGCGCTCGCGAAAAGCGAATGCCTGAATAACTTGCCGTGCGGCATGAAACGAGTCCTTTTCATTCGTATGCCAGAACCTCTCGCACGCTGAGCCGCGAGGCATTGCGGGCCGGCCACAGGCTGGCGACTGCGGAAAGAAAGAGCACCGCAACTAACCAGATAAACGCACCTCGGACCGAAAATTCATAGCTCAGCGGCGTGCGCAGAAAACCAACGCCCACGACGTTGCTCAGGAGCCGGCTGATCGGCACGGCCAGCACAAGGCCGATTGACCAGCTTAACACTCCAATCAACGCACCTTCGCCGATAACGATTCCGCGAACTGCGCGCCCCGTCGCGCCCACCGCGCGCATCACGCCGATCTCCCGCGTCCGCTCGAGCACGTTGATGCTCATCGCGCCGGCCAGCCCGAGCGCGCCCACCACCGCCAGCAGCGCGGCCATCACCAGCAGGAACACGAGGATCACGTTGAACTGGTTAATAGTTACCGCGCGCAGTTGCGCGATGGTCTGCGTCGATGAAACGCGCAGCCCCGCGCGCTCAAACTGCTGCTCCAGCGCCCGCGCGATCTGCTGTTGCTCCGCCGGCGTCTCCGCATTCGTCAGCACCTGCACGCTGCCCGCGCGGTCCACATTGCGCGCGACGCGCGTGTAATACGGATAGTTGGCATACACCGTCGGGCCGGACAACACGCCCCGAATGATGCCAACAACCGTCCACTGGGTCGACCGGCCATCCATTTGCAGGTCGATCTGCTGGCCGATCCGAACGTCAGGCTCCTGTTGCAAAAAGTCGGTGTTGATGACGACCGCGTTTTCGTCATCCGGCAGCAGCCAGCGCCCCCGCCAGACGTCAGGCTGCAGGAGTTTGGTATCCGCGTGCGGTGCGATGAGGACAAAACCGTCGCTCTCCGTGCCGTCGGGCCGTTCCCGGCGCACACTGTGATAGCCCCACGTTTCCGCGGCCACCACGCCCGGCACGGACAGCGCTTGTTGCTCGATGTCGTCGACGCGGTATGGGCGATTGAAGACAACGCCCACATCATATTGCCAGTACTTGAGCGCGTCGTCAAGTGTTTGGAGCAAAGACGTGCGCACAGAAAAGACCGCAATGAAAATCGCGCTCCCCAGCGCCAGCGTCACCAGCGTCAACGCCAGCCGCCGCTTGCGCCGGAACGTGTTGCGAATCGAGAGCAGCAGTGGCCGCGACACCCCGCGCAGCCCGGACAGCAGCCGGTCGATGGCCCCGCGGCCGAACTGCCCCGCGCCCAGCCCGTAACTCGTGATCGCCTCGCGCACCGTAATCCGCGTGCCCCCGCGGATTGGCCCGAGCGCGGCCAGCAGCGGCACGAGCACCGCGGCCCCCGCCTGGATGCCGAACACCCACCACGGCGTGCCGAGCGACCGAATATCGAAGTTGATCATCCCCGCCAGCGCCCGCGCGATCGCGCGCGTCGCCAGTTGCGCCAGCGGAACCGCGATCAGCAGGCTGATCACGCCGAGAACCAGCACCATCACGAGGTACATCCCCGCAATCTGCCCCGACCGCGCGCCCACCGCCTTCATCACGCCGATCTGCCGCACCTGCTGCGCCAGCAAGGCCGAGATGGTATTAACCACCAGGAACCCGCTCAGCAGCATCGTCAGCGCCCCCAGGAAGGTCAGGATCGCGGCCATGGGCGTCAAAAACCGCTGAAACGGATGCTTGCCGGGGTCAGGCACCTCCGAGAAATACACCGTGCGCCCGCTCTTCTCCACCTTGTAGCGCACATCCCGCGCCACTTCCAGCGCGTGCGCCCGGTTCAGCGCGTCGTTCCTCACCGTGAACAGCAGCTCGTTATAGCTCTCCGGCGCGCCCAGCCACTCCAGCGTCTTAAAATCAATGTAGCCGTATATGCGGTTGGTAAACACCGCGGAGGAGCGCGTCGTATCGTGCACCGTGCCCGTAATCGGCAGCTCGCGCTCCGTCTCGTTCGGCATGCGTATCGTGATCGTCTCGCCGATCTCCGCGCCGGTCAGCGCCAGCGCCGCGCGCTCAATCAGGATTTCCCGCTCTTTGGGCGGAAAATCCCCCTGCTCCGGCGCAATCCGGTTGATCTTGATCCCCTCATAATCGGGAATCGCAAACAGGTCGATGTCGCGCCACTGAACGTCGCCCGCTGGCGTAGTCACCCGGATGCGCGCGGTCAGCGTCCGTCGCCCCTCCACCTCGCCCACGCCCGACAGGTTCTTCAGCACGCGCACCAGCTCATCATCGAACGGGTCGGTGAACAGCCGCGCGCTCATCGGCGACGCCGCGTTGTACCCTGCGGGCAGGTCGCGCGAAATAATCACATACGTCGCGCCGATAATCCCCAGCGCCGTCACCCCCACCAGGATCGACAGGATCACGAGGAACGTGCGCGCGCGGTGCCCCCACAGGTCGCGCACCACCTTCTTCCACCGCGGCCTCATCGCGCACCCCCCGCATCACGGCCCGACGGGTTTCGACCGTCACGAAGTGACGCACCCGTCGGGTCTCTCCCCCACGCCCTCACGCGACCCCCGTCACCGGCGTCAGGTCAGTCGCCTTCCACAGCGCAGCCGCCTCCGGCTCCACAAACAACCCGTCGGCGATCCGCAACACGCGCCCCGCGCGCTGCGCGAGTTCCATGTCGTGCGTCACCATCACGACCGTCTTCCCCGCCGCCACCGCCTCCGTAAACAGCGCAAACACCGCCTCCGCGGTCCGCGAATCGAGGTTACCCGTCGGCTCATCTGCAACCAGAATGGGCGGATCGTTCGCCAGCGCCCGCGCAATTGCCACGCGCTGCTGCTCGCCGCCCGACAGCGTCGTCGGCAGCTTATCCGCGTGCGAAGTCATCTCCACCCGCTCCAGCAGCGCCAGCGCGCGCGCCCGCCGCTCCCGCCCCGGATACGTGTTGCAAAAGTCCATCGGCAGCATCACGTTCTCGGCCACGCTCAACATCGGCAGCAACTGAAAAAACTGGAACACCAGCCCGATGTTCCGCCCCCGCCACACCGCCATCTTCTCCTCGTTGAGCTTGTGCACCGCCGTATCGCCGATAAAAATCTCCCCCGACGAAGGCCGGTCGATCCCCGTCAGCATATTAATCAGCGTCGACTTCCCGCTCCCCGACTTCCCCACAATCGCCACAAACTCCCCCGGATCGACGCGCAGATCCACCCCGCGCAGCGCGGTGAACGACCCACCGCCGCCCAGCGGGAACGTCTTCACCGCATTGCGGACCTCGATCAGGTGATTATTGCCGTGGCGATAGCGACCCGCGCTGGAAGGATCGACAGGGGCTTTGCGGAATCTACCGGGCACAAACCATCTCCTCAACAGGCATCCGGCATGGCTGGAACGGCGCCGGGGGGCCGCATTATGTTGCGACACGGGGCCAGGAGGCAACAAGTGTGGCAACCGGGGGGTAGTATACCATAA
>CAZPTI010000403.1:0-3773 GCA_964588925.1 uncultured Anaerolineales bacterium
CGCCAAAATCGACGCGTTCGCGCGAAAATCGTTGCGCGAAATCGCGCAAAACCCGGTTACGCCGGCCGATGTGCCAACCGAATCGCGACCGGATCAGAGCGCCAATACGATAGATTGTTACGGATCATCGCAAAATGTTACGGTTGAACGTCAAAGAAGTGTAACTAATCACCCAAAAGTTGTTTCGCTATGTTCCGCAACACGGCGCCTTTAGCTACGCAACCGGCAAAGTGACGTCGCCGCGCCTGGCTGGCCGTTGCGCTGCATCCGCCCCTGTGCTATAATCCGCTTGTCGCAGGGCCTTCTGCGCTCCGCGACGCTGCCCGGCCGCCGCAACTAACGAGGCGGAGACTTTGGGAGGGTGGATATGGTTGAAGTGACAATTGACAGCGTTCGGGTGAGCCTGATGTCTCAGCACCGCATTGTGGTGCTCAAGGAAGTGGATTCCACGCGCTTTCTGCCTATCTGGATTGGCCCCTTTGAGGCCGATGCCATCACGATACAACTGCAAAGCGTCGAGGTCGCCCGGCCCCTGACGCACGACCTTCTCAAGTCCGCCATCGAGCAGTTGGGCGCGGAGATCGTGCAGGTGTCCATCACCGACCTGCGCAACGACACCTTCTACGCGGAAATCGCGCTCCGCGTGAATGGCCGCCGCCTCGCCGTCGACTCGCGGCCCAGCGACGCCATTGCGCTCGCCGTCCGCGCCCGCGTCCCCGTCTACGTGGCCGATGAGGTCATGGAGCAGGCCGGCATCACGCCCGAAGACGACCTGGAAGGGACCGCGCCCGGCCAGCCGGAGAACCGCGCGGCCGAGCAGACGTCGCCGGAAGCGTTTCGCGAGTTTCTCGAAGGGCTGGACCTCAGCGGGCTGGAATAGCTTCCCAGGCATCCCTTACCGTCGACGCATCACCGAGCCGGCTGCCAAGCCGGCTTCTTAATCTGGAAACGAGTCCCTGCGTTGGATAAGCTCGACAAGACCGTCCCTGCCAACCCGGAGGCCGAGGAAGCCGTCCTCGGCTCCCTGCTGATCGACCCGGACGCCGTGCTCAAGGTCGCGTCCTTCCTGGAGGACGACGACTTCTACCGGGAGCGCAACGGGTGGATTTACCGCGCCATCCTCGACCTGCACGAGCGCCGCGAGCCCGCCGACTTCGTGACCCTCTGCGACGAGTTGGAGCGCCGCAACATCCTGCAGGAGGTGGGCGGCGCGGCCTACATCACCCAGCTCATCAACAACGTCCCCTCCGCGGCCTACGTCGAGCACTACGGGCATATTGTCGAGCGCACCGCCATCCTCCGCCGCCTGATCGACGCGGCCGGGCAGGTGGCCGCGCTGGCCTACGAGGAGGCGCAGGACGTCGACGAGGTGGTCGACCGGGCAGAGCAGATCATCTTCAACGTGGCCGAGCGCCGCGTCAAGCGCGACCTTGTCCCCGTGCGCCAGGTCATGCACGAGGTCGTCGACCGTATTGAGTATCTCCACCGCCACCAGGGGCAAATCCTCGGCGTGCCCAGCGGCTTTACGCAGTTGGACCGCCTTCTCGGTGGCTTCCAGAAGTCCGATTTGATCATTCTGGCTGCGCGGCCCGCGGTCGGCAAGTGCATCGTCAGCGGCAGCAAGCTGCTTGATCCCGGGACAGGCCGGCTGGTTACGATTGACGGGATGGTGCATCGGCGACAGGGCCACCTGCTGACGCTCAACGAACGTTACAAGCTCGAACCGACCGCGCCATCGGACTTCGTCGATGACGGGGTGAAGCCGGTCTACCGCGTGCGCACGAAGCTGGGCCGCGAGATTCAGACGACCGCTTCTCATCCGTTCCTGACCTGCGAGGGCTGGCGGCCGCTCGCCGAATTGGCCGTCGGCCAGCGCATCGCTGTGCCGCGCGCGTTGCCTTACTTTGGAACGCATATCATTCCGGAAGGTCGGGTACGAGTTCTGGCCTATCTGTTGGCCGACGGTTGCCTGACGCATAAGATGCCGGGCTTCACGAACGAGAACCCCCTGCTGCGCGCCGATTTCTCCGCTTCCCTCGCCGATTTCACCGGCGTCACGAGCGTCACCCGCGATTCCAACGGCGCGCGCACGCCGACGGTTTTTGCCATCGGCTGCGACGAGTTTATCGAGCGCGAGCGCGCCGCCTTCGCTGGTCGGCTCCGCGCGGCGGTCGAGGCTTATCCGCAAACCGCTGGTCACCTGGCCGCGCATCTCGGCGTCTCTCCGGCCCTGGTCTCGCTGTGGCAGTCGGGCGTTTGCGTCCCGAGCGCGGATACTTTGGATCGTCTCTGCGCAGAGCTTGGCGTGCCGGCAGACGCGCTCGCGCCGCATGGCCGCGACATCTTAAGCATAGACGACCGCAACTCGGTCACGCGCTGGCTGCAGGAACTCGGCCTGTGGGGCTGCAACTCACACGAAAAGTTCGTGCCGGATTTTGTCTTTGAGTTGGAACGACCGCTGGTTGCCCTCTTCCTTAATCGGCTTTTTGCCTGCGACGGCAGCATCTATCAGAGCAAGGGCGAGAACAATCCGCAGATTTCATATGCTTCCGTAAGCCTGACGCTCGCTCGCGAAGTCCAGCACCTGCTCCTGCGCTTTGGCGTCATCGCGCAACTCCGCCACAGGCAGGTGAGTTACGAGGGCGAGCGTCGTCCCGCATACGAGCTGGTCATCACGGGCAAGCGCGACGTCCTGGCTTTCCTCGACGAGGTCGGCGCATACGGCAAGGAAGCGCAGACCGAATCTGCGCGCGCTGCGCTGGCGACCGTTGCCCCGCAGGACGACACCGTGCCCATCGAGGTGCGGGAACAGATTCTCCGGGCAAAGGGCGCACGGTCATGGAGAGAAGTCAGCGCAAGTCTCGGCTATCCTGTCTCAAACAGTTTTCACGTGGGCAAGCGCGCGCCGGGCCGCAAGCGACTCGCGGAGTTCGCGCGGGCCTTTGACGACGAGAAGTTGCTCAATCTGGCCGAAAGCGATGTGTACTGGGACACCATCGAGAGCATCGAGTACGTCGGCCAGCGCCAGGTGTACGACCTGACCGTCGACCGCACGCACAACTTTGTCGCGGAGGACATGCTCGTTCACAACACAAGCCTTTCGCTCAACTTTGCGCTGAACGCCGCGCGCAAGTTTCGCAAGGTCGTCGCTTACTTCAGCCTCGAAATGAGCGCGGAGCAGTTGGTCCAGCGCCTTCTATCCACCGAGACGGGCATCGACCAGCAGCGGCTGCGCAAGGGCGAGATCGAGGACCACGACTGGGACATGCTGATGGCTGCGGCCGGCGAGCTTGCCGGCACGATGCTCTACATCGACGACACGCCGGCCATGTCCGCGCTGGAGCTCCGCACCAAGGCGCGCCGCTTGCAGGCCGAGCACGGGCTGGACTTGATCGTCGTCGACTACCTGCAACTGATGCGCGGGGATAACCGGAGCGAGAACCGCGTGCAGGAGATCAGCTACATCTCCCGCGCGCTCAAAGGGCTGGCGCGCGAGCTGGAGGCGCCGGTCATCGCCCTGTCGCAGCTCTCCCGCGCGGTGGAGTCGCGCACCGATCACAAACCAATGCTGTCTGATCTTCGCGAGTCGGGCTCCATCGAGCAGGACTCGGACATCGTCATGTTTATTTACAGAGAAGACCTGCATAAGGAAAACAGCGACAAGAAGAACATCGCGGACATCATCGTCGCTAAGCACCGCAACGGCCCGACCGACACCATCCCGCTCTACTTCCGCAAGGAGCTGACCAAGTTCGAGAACCTTGAGATGGTTC
>CAZPTI010000404.1:0-3764 GCA_964588925.1 uncultured Anaerolineales bacterium
TGCGACCTGGACTACCGGCGATCCAGGGCGTCGAGGCGCCATAACTGTCCAGTGATAGACGCCAACCGTTTGCGGCGGTCGAACTATTGCCAGGGTCTTCAGCGCGGCTTCGACTGTTAAACTGCAATGAGACAGAAGGAGTGAGTCCTCCTGCTCCCGCAGGAACAGGGATAGGATAGTCGATCGACGCAGCGCCGGTGAAAATGTCAGTTTGGATGCCGCCAATCGACGGAAGGACAAAGGCATGTGGTCATCGCTCACACCCACAAGCGAAAGGTGCGGTATCTCAGCAGTGAGTGTCCCGGAGGAAGCATCCCAGGTTGTGGCTATTGTTTCCCACTCACCCGTCTCGTCGTTTTGAAGCATGATGGTTTCCGAGCCATCGAACGCGCTTGGGCCACGGAGCGTCAACGTCAAGGGCTTTTCAAACCGATGGATACTTTCCCCGTTCGATCCAGTTACAACGAATTCATACGCTTCGACAAAGTCGGACGGCAGGTCGGTTGACTTTCGAAGCGCGCGACCACGGACTTTAACTCTCTCCTTCACTGCTCCCGGAGGCAACGAAAGCCGGGCGCGTCCCTCTCGCAACGCCACTTCGCCACCTTTGCTGTCAATCGTCGCTAACTCCGGCGCCGCTTCCTCGATTGTAAGAGTCTGATGAGCAATGAACGACTCCGGCGAAGCATCGGTCCCCACTTCAACCGAAATGTCGATCACGTCACCTGCGTTGACGCCAGCGGGTCGGACAGCTATAGAGGCCTGTTGGGTCGTGTTCGAGGCCAGAGGATTGACGCGCCAAATCACAACATCATTCTGCGGATCATACTCCAGGGATTTCTCCAGCGATTTCTGCAGAACGTGGAGACTTCTTGGCAAGCGCACGGTAACGGTGGCGGCCGGACTCAGGGTTTCTCTCTCATTTGAAAGGCGCCAGTACAGCCGCGTGATCCCATCTTGAGCGACAACGGTGGGTTGGGCTGTAGTTTCGATTGATAATGGGGAATGGATCTGTCGCGGGTCAGGCGGCGGAGTTGGCGTGGACGGTTGAGGAAGTGGAGAATCAAAAGTGCGAGGAGCAGGACGAGCAAGCGCAGGCGTGCTGATCAGCGTTGCTAAGATTGCGAACACACAGACGAGGTGAACCAATGGGACGCGCTTCATCGCGACCTCCAGAGTGGGGTTTTGGTCGTCAGGAAGCAGGTGTTCATCCAATAAGAGCGAGGAACGGGCTAGAGAAGACGCCGGCGGACTTCCAGGGACGATCAAGGCATAGTGACTATGTGCTGTCAGTATGCGCGCAAAAAAAAGTGTCCGTCTATGACCGATGTCATATTTGCTAAATCAACCTTAGTTGGGCCAACTAACACAGCAAGGCCTGCGCATATTCCACAGGCCTTGCTACTTATGGGTGCCTGGTTTCGACTTACCCTCTCACAGCCCTCGCAAACGCCCGCGCAAATTCCGCCGGCTCACCCACCACGTTATAATCCGCAAACTGCGCAATCGGCGCGTTCGCATCCGCCTGTACCGCCACCACGCACCCCGCGTCCGCCATCCCCATCATCAGCGCGGTGTCCCCGTCGACGCCAAGCGCGATGACCAGCTTCGGGCTGATCGTCTCACCCGTCAGGCCGACCAGCGCCTCCTCGCCGATCCACCCCATGTCGAGCGCGGTCACGTCGCCCGCCACCACGCCGCCAAGCGCGTCCGCCAGCTCCCTCGCCGCGGCGAACCCCGCCTCGTCGCCCAACCCTTGCCCCGCCACCACCACAACTGGCGCAGTCTTCAAGGTGAGCTGTCGCGCGGGCAGGTCGACCATCTCCGGCACGGGCGGCTCGGCCCACATCAGTTGCGCATCGCCCACTTCGCCCTGCCGCCACGGTTCGTTGAACGCGGCGGGCAGCAGCGCGGTTTCCATCAGCGCGACCGCGGGCGCGGCGAGGAGGCTCACCTGCACGCGGGCCGCGTCGTCCAGGATCGGCTGGTGCGCGACGATCCGCTGATAGATCGGGTCGACCGCGAGATCCGCCGCATATGCGCAGAGGCTGCCGCCGATTTTCTGCGCCAGCCCCGGCCCGAGCGCCTTGCCGAGCCGGTTGCGCGGGAGCAGCACGGCCTGCGGTTGCCTGTCCCGGAAGAAGTCGGCCAGATCGTCCACGGTCGGCACGCCGCCCGCGGTCAGCACCTTGTCCGCGCCCGCATGGATCGCGCCCTCCGTGTCCGCGCCCGCGCCGTTGCAGCCGGCCAGCAGGTAGACGTATCCGCCGAGCGCATCGGCCACCACGCGGCCCTTGCCGATCAGACGCAGCATCGCATCGTCGATCGTGCCGTCGGGCGCCACCACCCACACGCCGCCGGTCTCCCCGGTCGGCTCCTCAAACGATCCGCCCATCAGGGCCTGGAGATCGGAAAGATCGAAACCCATACCCCGCCTCCTACATCAGCCGCTTCGCGCGGAGAATCCCCGCGAGTTCCTCGGCTGCCTGCTCCGGCGCGCCGCTGATGACTTGTCCGCGCTGCCGCTCCGCGCCAAGGACAAGGCCGCCCATCTCCGCGTCTGCGGCCAGCGCCTCTTCCTCCACGCCCATCTCGTCCGCGCGCCACGTTTCGACGTAGCCCTCGTTCCACGCAACGGCGATCCGCGACGGGTGCGGGTAGCGCGGGCGCTCGGGGCCAGGGACAACCTCCGCGACCGCAGGCAGCGCCACGGGCAACCGCGCAGCCTTCTCCTCGAACGCGGCCACCGCATACAGCCCGGCCGGCTCCACATCGAAGTGCAGCGCGTCCATCACGAGCGGCCAGCCGAGCGCAGCCGCCAGCCGCCCGGTCAGCGGCCCGACCGTATCCAGGTCGCCCCCCTGCCCGGCCAGCACCAGGTCCGCGCCGCCAAGCCGGTCGATCGCGGCCTTGACCAGCGCTGTCACCGCCTTGCCCGTCGGCAGCCCCTTCTGCGTGATCAGCACGGCCTTGTCCGCGCCCATCGCCACGGCCTCGCGCGCGGTATCCTCTGCGCCGCGGTTCCCGACGACGACCGCGATCACCTCGCCGCCGTGCGCCTCTTTGATCTTCAGCGCGGCTTCGAGCGCATACTTATCTTCGGGCTGCGTCAGCGGACGCGCCTCGCGCAGATCGAGTTCCTCGCGGCTCCGGGAGATTTTGACCGTCTTCGGGTCGATCCCTCGTTTCATCGGTACGATGATTCGCATCTCTCCCTCCTCATTAAGGCCGCACGCGGACGCCGTAGGGCCGGAGCATTTGCTCGGCAATGACGATGCGCTGGATTTCGTTGGTGCCCTCGAAGATTTCGGCGATGCGCGCATCGCGCCAGGCCCGCTCGATCCAGAAGTCGCGCGTGTAGCCGAGCGCGCCGTGCACCTGCACCGCGCGGTTGATCGCGCGCGACGCCACTTCGGAGCCGAACAGCTTGCAGATGCCCGCTTCCTTGGTGTAGGGCTGGTTTGTGTCGACCATCCACGCGGTGCGATAAACCATCGACCGCAGCGCCTCAACCTCCGACGCAGTGTCCGCGATCATCCACTGGATCGCCTGCTTCTCCGCGATGGGCTTGCCGAACTGCTGCCGGCCCGCCGCGTACTTGCACATGCTCTCCAGCGCAGCCTCCGCGCCACCGAGACACGCCGCGCCCAGGCCCAACCGGCCGGTATCCAGCGTCGCCATGAAGGTGACGAACCCTGCGCCGACCTGCCCGAGCACATTGGCCGACGGCACGACCACCTCATCGAAGATCATCTCGGACGTGG
>CAZPTI010000405.1:0-3731 GCA_964588925.1 uncultured Anaerolineales bacterium
GCCTCCCTCGAACGGCAGAAGATCGAGGACGAGTACCGCGAGCTGCTCAAGCAGATCGCCTACTACGAGTCGCTGCTGGCCGACCCGACGCTCATCCTGGGCGTCATCAAGGACGAGGTTCTCGGCTTGAAGGAGCGCTTCGCTGATGCGCGGCGGACGGAAATTCTTGCGGAGGCCGCGGAGGGCTTCTCCGAGGAAGACCTGATCCGTCAGGAAGCCGTGCTGATCAGCGTCACGCAGGGCAGTTACATCAAGCGCACGCCGCTCACCGCCTACCGTGCGCAGAAGCGCGGCGGCCGCGGGGTGCAGGGCATGCGCACGAAGGACGAGGACGTCGTCGTCGACCTGCTCGCCGCGCGCACGCTGGATCACATGCTCTTCTTCACCGACCGCGGCCGCGTCTACGGCCAGCGCGTCTACAACCTGCCCGACACCGCGCGTGACGGCCGCGGTCTGCCGATGGTCAATTTCCTCAACCTGGCGGCCGACGAGCGCGTGACGGCAATTCTGATCGTGCCCGACTTCGAGCAGGCGGAGTACGTGACCCTGCTGACCCGGCGCGGCAAGATCAAGCGCATGGCGCTATCCGAGTTGCGCGACGTCCGGCCGAGCGGCATCATTGCCATGAACCTCGGCCCCGGCGACGAGTTGCGCTGGGCGCGGCTGACGCAGGGCAAGGACGACTTCCTGATTGTCACCGCAGGGGGCAAGGCGTGCCGTTTCGCCGAACGCGAGGTGCGCCCGATGGGCCGTACGGCGGCGGGCGTCATGGCGATCCGCCTGATGCCGGAAGATACGATTGCCGCATTCGACGTGGTGGAGCCTAACGGCGAGCTGCTTGTTGTGAGCGAACGCGGCTACGGCAAGCGCAGCCCCATGACGGAGTTCCCGGTTCACGGGCGCAATTCGCAGGGCGTTTGGGCGATGGATCATCGCCTGCTCGAAGAAACCGGCCGGGTGGCCGCGGCGCGCGTCGTTCATGTTGACGACCAGGTCACGCTCATGACTTCCGGCGGCATCGTGATTCGCACCGTGGTTAAGGAAATCCGCCAGGCAAGCCGCGCGACGAAGGGCGTGCGGGTGGTTTCGCCGGGCGAAGGGGATGGGGTGGTCGCGATGGCGCGCATCTCGGCCGCGGTCGAGGCGAAGGCCCATGCGGAAGCAGAAGCTGAGGCGAAGCGCAGC
The DNA here is from genome assembly GCA_964588925.1 of uncultured Anaerolineales bacterium. GTDB lineage: Bacteria > Chloroflexota > Anaerolineae > CG2-30-64-16 > CG2-30-64-16 > JALOOB01. The sequence goes on from CAZPTI010000405.1 coordinate 1,186, forward strand.
CTGACCCCGCGGATGGTCGTTCGGACCAACGGCGACGCTCAAGACGGTGATACTGACAACGGCGACGGCAACGGCGGCGACGCCGAGCCGATCGAGGCGACCGTGACTTGAACCCGGAGGTGACCGAAGTGACGTCACTTGCCTCCCTTATCCGGCGCGGCTCTCTGCACGTGGACGCGCTGACCGAGCCGACCGCGGAAACGCTGGCCGAAACCCTTGTCGCGTTCGCCAACACCGACGGCGGCGTGGTGCTGCTGGGCGTGGACGAACACGGGGAGGCCACCGGCCACATGCTGGCCGAGGACGCGGACAACCTGCTTCGCGCCGCGCTTGCGCGCGTCCGGCCGCTGGTGCGCACCGAGACCGAACTGATCGACGAACGCGGCGGGCTGGTCGTGGCAGTCAACGTCCCGCGCAGCAGCGAGCTGCACGGCCTGACGGATGGCCGGATGCTCGCGCGCAGCAGCGAGGGCAACGTTCCCATGGACGCGCAGCGCGTGATGGGTCTTGCCACTAGCAAGGCTACGCTCGACTTCGAGAAGGAAGTCGTCGCGGGCGCGACGTGGGACGATCTCGACCCGGAAGTCATCGCAGATTACATCAAGCGCCGCCAGGAGCGCGTCGGCCGCGAACTGAACGAGACGCCGCAGCAGGTCCTCCGCAGCCTCGGCGCGATCACCCCTGCGGGCGAAGTCACCGTCGCGGGCATCCTCCTGTTCGGGCGCGACCCACAGGCCTTCCTCCCGCAGAGCGGCGTCATCTACGTGCGTTTCCACGGCAAGGAGCCGCAGGCCGGCTATGCGCGCCGCGAGGACTTCACCGGCGCGCTTGCGCGCATCATCGAGAAGATCGGCCAGGTGCTCGTTGTGGAGTTGCGCGGGGAAAGCATTATGCGCGGGCTGAAGCGCGAGGATCACAGCATCCTGCCGCTGCAAGCCGTCCGTGAGGCGCTGGTCAACGCCATTTCCCACCGCGAGTATCGCATCGGGGGCCGTAAGGTCGAAGTGCGCCAGTACGACGACCGGCTGGAGATCATCAGCCCCGGCAGCCTGCCCGCCTATATTACGCTGGACAATATGGTCGAGGAGCACTTCTCCCGCAATTCTCGCGTGGTCAAAGGGCTGTACGAGTGGAAGTTCATCGAGGAGCTCGGCCTCGGCGTCGACTTGATCTACTCGCTCATGCAGGCCGAGGGGCATCCGCCGCCGGAGTTCAAGGCCGACGAGAAGACGGTCGTCGTGACCTTGCGCCGCGGGGTGGGCATCGTCCCGCCGCTCCGCTTCGCGCCGCAGGAAGACGGTGGGGTGCGGCTCAACGAGCGACAGGTGAAGGCGATTCAGTTCCTCAAGCAGTACGGTCGGATCACGAACCGCGATTATCGCGATCTCTGCCCGGACGTGTCCGCCGAGACGCTGCGCCTTGATCTGGCCGATCTTGTAGATAAGGGCGCGGTGATCAAGATTGGGGATAAGAAGGGGACGTTTTATATGCTGAAGTAGGGGCTACTGTGGACGATTTAGCTGTGGTCGTAAGCAAGATTATGCCGGAACTTCTGTCTCGCCCTGCGCTCTCGCTTGCGCTTGAACAGCGCGCAAAGTTCGAAGGGTGGCTTAAAATCGAGCTCGCTTATGCCCTGAGTAGCCATGCGAGCGCGGTGACGTTTGAAGAGGAGTACCCTGGTCCTAGTGGTAAGTTTCGAGCTGACCTTGCTGTTACGCTTAAGGGATCACGACGCTACATCATGCTGAAAACCGTCAATACGAACTTTCGCTTTGATGGTGTCGAAACCCTCCACCGGCCGATCACAAGGAACATAAAAGGTGTTATCGAAGACGTCGTCAAGCTCCAAAGTTGTCCTTCAGAGACTTTTCCGTACATCCTGTTCGCCGTCTTTTCTGTCGGGTCAGATTTGCCCGCGCAACTTAAGCAAATAGGTGCGTATTTGCGGCGTATCGAGCAAGCAGGCATTGAATATACGGCCCAGGGCATCGTTGAGCGAGCCGGGCCTTGGGGTATTGCGTGGCGTCTTGCGCGCGTTAGGTCACAGTCGGCAACTACTATAACAATCGAGGATGGTCACTTGGACTGAGTCTGCTTAGCGTGATAGAACCAACTTCATATCCCAAATATCCCAAATTTTCCTTTGGGTTATCTTGGGATATCCAACCTCCCCGCGGCCCACACCGCGCTCCCCACCTCATCCTCCACCCCCAACAACTCTCGCAGCGCGCGCCCAAACCGCTCCACGTCTCCCGTCGTATAAAATACGCGCTCCGCCTCGCCTTCATCCGCCACCCATCCGCGCTGTGTCAGCACGCGCCCCACCTGCCGCGCGACCGCCGGCGCGGGATCAATAATCTCCACCCCCGGCCCTGCCGCCTCCGCAATGAGCGGCATCAGAAAGGGATAATGCGTGCACCCCAACACCAGCTCATCGACGCCGGCCTCGATCAGCGGCCCCACATATTCGCGCACCGCGGCCCTCGTCCTTGCCGTGTCCAGTTCCCCGGCTTCCACCAGCGGCACGAACTCCGGGCACACCTGCG
>CAZPTI010000406.1:0-3666 GCA_964588925.1 uncultured Anaerolineales bacterium
TCGGCGAGCACTCGTTCGAGGTGCTGGGCGATTATGTCGCGGGGCCGAGCCACGTCATGCCCACTGAGGGCAGCGCGCGGTATGCCAGCCCGTTGAGCGTGACGGATTTCGTGAAGCGGATCAACCTGGTGGCGTTGACGCGGGAGGCGGGCGCGCGGCTGTCGGAGCAGGCCGCAGTGCTGGCGCGCGGGGAGGGGCTGACCGCGCACGCGCGCGCCGCGGAGATGCGGATCGAGGGCGCGGAGAAATGAGCGCGGACATGGAGCGGCTGCTACTGCCGCACATTCGCGCAATGGAGCCGTACACGCCCATCCTGCCCTTCGAGGTGCTCAGCGCGCAGTTGGGGCGCGAGCCGTGGGAGATCGTTAAGCTGGACGCGAACGAGAACCCGTACGGCCCGCATCCCGCAGTGGGCGAGGCGTTGCGGGCATATGATTACTTCCACATTTACCCGGACCCCGAGCAGCGCGAACTGCGGGACGCGCTTGCCGGGTACACCGGCGCGCCGGCAGAGAATATCCTGCCAGGGCACGGCGCGGACGAACTGATCGACCTGCTCACGCGCATCATGGTTGGGCCGGGGGACGCGATCATCGACTGCCCGCCGACCTTCGGCATGTACGGGTTCGATGCGGAGTTGTCCGGCGCGCAGGTAATCAAGGTGTGGCGCCGCGAGAACTTCCACGTGGACGTTGCCGGAATCCAGAAGGCCGCGGCCGAAAGTCCAAACGCAAAGCTGCTGTTCCTCACCTCGCCTAACAACCCGGATGGCAGCTTGCTCGGCGCGCGCGACCTGGCCGCCCTCCTGCGGCTGCCGCTGTTCGTCGTGGTCGACGAGGCTTACATCGAGTTCGCCGGGCTGGAAAAGTCGGTGGCCGACTGGGTGCTGGTCCACGATAACCTCGCGGTGCTGCGAACGTTCTCCAAGTGGGCAGGGCTGGCGGGGCTGCGGCTGGGGTACGGCATCTTCCCCGCGTGGCTGATGCCGCACCTGCTCAAGGCGAAGCAGCCGTATAATGTGAACGTGGCCGCGACCGTGGCGGGACTGGCGTCTCTGAGAGTGCGCGAGGGGATTCAGTCGACGGTGGATGCGCTGATTCGCGAGCGCGACCGGCTATTGATCGAACTGGCCCGCGTGCCGTTCCTCGAACCGATCCCGAGCCGCGCGAATTTCGTCCTGTGCCGCGTGATGAGGCGGGATGCGCGGGAATTGAAGGAGGCACTGGCGCGCGAAGGCGTGTTGGTGCGGTATTATGCGAAGCCGGGATTGGAGAACATGGTGCGGGTGAGCGCGGGGCGGCCGGAGGATACGGAGCGGCTGCTGGGCGCGCTGGGGCGCGTGTAACGCGTGGGGGTGGTGTTTGGAACACGTTACTTGTCAAAGGAAGTATCCATGCGAACAGCAACCATCAACCGCAAAACCGGCGAGACGGACATCTCGCTCACCCTGACCATCGACGGCCGCGGGCGCGCGGAAGCGAACACCGGCGTAGGCTTCCTCGATCACATGCTGACCCTCTTCGCGCACCACGGGCTGTTCAACCTGACCGTCGCGGCGAAGGGCGACTTGCAGGTGGACGCGCACCACACCGTGGAGGACGTGGCGATTTGCCTGGGGCAGGCATTGGATAAGGCGCTCGACGACCGCAAGGGGATCGTCCGAACCGCGCACAGTTACGTGCCGATGGATGAGACGCTGGCGCGCGTGGTGGTGGACCTCAGCGGGCGGCCGTATGCGGTGATCGGTGTGGCGTGGGCGACGCACGCGCTCGGCGGGATGGACCCGGACCTGGTGCGGCACTTCCTCGAAACGATTGCGACGCACGGGCGGCTTAATCTGCACGCGCAGGTGCTGTACGGCAGGAACGATCATCACAAGGCGGAGGCGCTGTTCAAGGCGCTCGGTCGCGCGCTGGACGCGGCGACGCAGGTCGACCCGCGACGCGAGGGCGTGCCGTCGACGAAGGGGCAACTGGCGTGATGCGCGAGCTTGTCATTGTCGATTACGGCGTCGGCAACCTGCGCAACGTCTACAAGGCGGTCGAGGCAGCGGGCGGACAACCGCGCGTAGTGAACCGGCCAGAGGCGCTAAGCGGCGCAGCCGCCGTGGTCCTGCCCGGGGTGGGCGCGTTCGGGGATGCGGCGGCGAACCTGCGCGCGGCGGGGTTCGAGGAGCCGCTGCGTGACGCGGTTGCCGCCGGGAAGCCGCTGCTTGGCATCTGCGTCGGCATGCAGTTGCTCTTCGACGAGAGCGAGGAAATGGGCCGGCACGCAGGGCTAGGGCTGATTCCGGGCCGCGTGCTGCGGTTCGCCGGAGAGATGATCGGCGCAGACAGCAAGCCGCTGAAGGTGCCCGCCATCGGTTGGAATCAGCTTCACCACGACGGGAGCGATCCGCTGTTGCAGGGCATCGACGACGGCGCGTACGCGTACTTCGTCCACTCGTACTACTGCCGCCCCGATGACCTGCGCCACATGCTGGCGTCAACAGATTATGGCATCCGCTACTGCTCGGTGGTGCGGCGCGAGAACCTGTGGGGCATCCAGTGCCACCCGGAGAAGAGCCAGCAGGTGGGGCTAAAAATCTTGCGTAACTTCGTCGACATAGTTGTTGAAAGTGAAGCGGCACGATGAAAAAGAAGAACCTTCTAAGCAGGCTCAAACTTGATAAGCCTAAGAGCGATCCTGCCGTGGAGCAATACCCGGAGGCCATGCGTGGACTGTTCACGCTTGGCCGGCCGAAAGATGCCATGTCCTACGGCGAGTGGGTGGAGGCGTTGCGAGATTACACGCCGCAATTAATCCACATGGCGCTTGACGACGACTTGAACAGACGGTCGGAGAGCGATCGGGCGGTGTGGGCGCCGCTGCACGCGCTGTATATTCTGAGCGAGCTGGCTCCTGTCAACGCTGTGGAGCCGCTGCTCGAAGTTCTTGGCTGGGATGACGAGTGGATAGACGAACCGCTTCAAGCTTTCTACAGAACGGTGGGAGCGCCCGCCGTCGCTCCGCTCAAGGAGTGGGCGATGGATCCGATGCGCGATCTGCCCAGCCGCGCCAGGGTGTTGGACTGCCTGACCGCAACCGCTAACCAGCACCCCGATCTGCGTGATGAGATTGTCGGTTTCCTGAGCGCCTTCCTGGACCGGCCCGGCAACGACGAAAATGAGGGCGAAGACTTTCTAACAGCGAACGCCGTTAACCGCTTACTTGACTTGCGCGCCGTGGAAGCCGCTCCGGCGATTCGTCGGGCATTCGAGGAAAATCGCGTCGATCCCAGCTGGGTGAGCATCGAAGACGTTAACCGCGAGTTCGGGCTCGGGTTGGAAGAAGTCGCCAAGACTGAGGACAAGGCGGGGCTGACGTTGCGGCTCAAGTGCAAGGCGTGTGGCCGCGAGCGGAATTACACGGTGGAGACGGCGTACTTTGACACGGGCATCGCGACGGACGCAGTGAGGCGGGCGAAAGAAAGTCCGCTGATCATCCCGCAACGTATCGTCTGTCCGAAGTGCGGGGCGGTGGACCAATATGATATGGGGACGCTTGGCGAAATTAATATCATGTCCGCCGCTCTGGCTCAAGTTAGCGGCGCGCCGAACCCGATGCCCGGCCTGCAAATCCTCCATTTCACGACTAAGCGATGGGGGCCGATGGGTTCGCGCGAGG
>CAZPTI010000407.1:0-3656 GCA_964588925.1 uncultured Anaerolineales bacterium
ACTTGACGGTCCCGGCGTCCGGTCGTACACTCTCCGGTGGTATTGATCCTGCCGCGCTCTACCCGCCGAAACACTTCTTCGGCGCCGCGCGCAAGATCGAAGAGGGCGGAAGCCTGACGATCGTCTCCACCTGCCTGGTTGACACGGGCAGCCGTATGGACGACGTGATCTACGAAGAGTTCAAGGGCACGGGCAACATGGAGTTGCACCTCGACCGTCGATTGGCCGAGCGCCGCATCTTCCCGTCCTTCGACATTGTCCGGTCGGGCACCCGCCGCGAGGAACTGCTCCTTACGCCGGAGACGCTCAACCGCGTGTGGACGCTCCGCCGCATGATTGACATGCTGCGCCAGACGGGCGAGGACCCGCTGGAGCCGGTGCTCGAGCGCCTGCGCAAGACGCGCAACAACAAGGTATTCCTCGAAACGCTCTCGCAGAGCATCTAGCCGCCAGCGTCGGGGAGTACTTCCCCCTGCGGTCTGTTCCCCTGAGCAACCGCAAGACATGCGCAAAGCGTCCGGCCAACTGCCGGGCGCGGCGCGCGGAGGGTGAGGCACGCGCTGATGCGCGAAGACATCGCAGGAAAACCGCCCGCGACTTCCGATGATAACTGGGGGCCGGGCTATCAGTTCTTCAAATCCATACAGAACCTCTTCTCGCAGCGCGGTCCCGACGGTTCCACGCCGGTGCTGCGTGTCGGCTCGCACCTGGTCATCCTCTTTGTCGCGCTTGGCGTGCTGGCGTTGAGCCGCATCCAGTTGCCCGACCTCGAGATCGTCGAGGAAGCGCCCGCGATCACCGAGGAGATCGGCCAGGAGTACGGCGTAGAGCCGGAAATGGCCGCCGAGGTGACGACGGCCGAGGTGTTTGGCCTCGCGCGCGCGGCGGTGCCGATTACGATTATCCCTGAGCGGCCGCGCGAAGACGTGGTCGAATACACGGTCGTGGCTGGCGACACGCTTTACGGCATCGCGAAGAAGTTCAAACTGAGCGCCGAGTCGATCATGTTCTCAAATGGGCTGGAAAAGAACCCGGACTTGCTGCGGCTCGGCCAGAAGCTTGTGATCCTGCCGCAGGACGGCATCCTGCACACGGTGGCGGCGAAGGAAACGCTCGATAAGATCGCCAAGGAGTATAAGGTCACGGCTGAGGCGATCGTTAACTACCCGCTGAACAAGCTGGACGCCAAAAACCCGCAAATCGCGGTCGGGCAGAAGATCATCGTGCCCGGCGCCAAGAAGGAAATCCCGCAGGTTGCCACAGTCTATCGGGGCACTGCGCCGAAGGGCGCGAAGACCGGCACGGGGCGTCTGATCTGGCCGACCTCCGGCTCATTGACCCAGGGCTATAAGCCGTTGCACAAGGCGCTTGACCTGGCGCGCGGCGTCGGAACGCCGATCAAGGCCGCTGACAATGGCTATATCGTCGTGGCTGGTTGGAGCAACGTGGGCTATGGCAACTATGTCGTCATTGACCACGGCAACGGCCTGCAAACGCTCTACGCGCACCTGAGCCGCATCTTCGTGAAGCCGGGCAACGTGGTTACACGCGGCGCGGTGATCGGCAACATGGGCAACACGGGCAACTCAACGGGGCCGCATCTGCACTTCGAGGTGATCAAGCGAGGCGTGCGCGTTAATCCGCGCAGTTACTTACCCTGACGGTTCCAGGCGACTTGCGCGCCTGTCACCGCATAGCATGACGAAGAAGGTCGGATCAATGGCGATCCGGCCTTCTTCGCGTCCTGGGCCCGGAAATTGTCAACCGCGCGGGGGAACGGGCAGTTGCTCGGCGGGCGAGCTTATCCACTTGTCGCCTGTTTCGACGAGCATGTCGGGGATGTCGTCGATGATGGGATACTTCCGGCCGCAGCCCGGCTCCTGGCAGATCAGCCAACTCTCCTTGAAGAGTTCAAGGCGGCCGGGGTCTTCGCCGGAAACACGGGTGGCTCCGGAAACGCAGTGCGGGCAGCGCAGTATCGCGAGCAGGTCTTGGGGGATCATCATGGCTCCTGAGTGCTGACGGTTTGACGCTGCTATTATAGCTCAAACAAGGATCGACAAGAAGGCGAGAGTGCTCCTTAGCTGCGCCAAAATAGTTTACGCAATAACTTGCTCCACTCTGAGTCCCTGTGATATACTCTCCTTTCGGGTCGGCCTAGCCGACCCTTATTCTGCACGCCTGCGTTTAGACTGGCCGTGCTCGGCTGGATGCGGCATAAGCGAGGGCAACCCGGCCCTCCCCGCGCTCCCCCGAGTCCCATGTTGTTGACCCAGGCGGAAGTCCTAACGGAAAGGGAGAATACTGTGTCCGTCATTTCCATGAAGCAGTTGCTCGAAGCCGGCGTCCATTTCGGCCACCGGACCCGCCGCTGGCATCCCAAGATGCGCACGTTCATCTTCACCGAGCGCAACGGGATCCACATCATCGACCTCCAGCAGACGATGCGCCAGGTCAATAGCTCCTACACCGTGGTCCGCGACGCGGTCCGCGAGGGCGGGCTGGTGCTCTTTGTCGGCACCAAGAAGCAGGCGCAGGAAACGGTTAAGTCCGAGGCCGAACGTTGCGGCATGCCCTACATCACCACCCGGTGGCTGGGCGGCACGCTGACCAACTTCCGCACTATTCGCCAGCGCGTCGAGTACATGCAGGATCTCGAGCGGCGCCAGGCGCGCGGCGAGCTGGATCGCCTGCCCAAGAAGGAAGCCCTCCTGCTGCGCCAGGAACTTGTCCGCCTGAACAACCGCATCGGCGGCCTGCGCACCATGACGCACTTGCCCGACATGCTCTTCATCGTCGACGTGATGCGCGAGGAGCTGGCGGTCATCGAGGCCAACAAGCTGCATATCCCCATCGTGGCGATGGTCGACACCAACTGCGACCCCGACCCGATTGACTACCCGATCCCGTCGAATGACGACGCGATCCGCGCGATCAAGCTGATGGCCGGCAAGATGGCCGACGCGGTGATCGAGGGCATGCAGATGCGCGAGATCGACCAGGCTGACCGCGCCGCGATCGGACAGGAAACTGCGGTGGACGAGCCGGTGGATGAGCTGGCGCAGGAGAAGCTGGATCGAGCGCCGCGCATGGAGTTCGATGACTTCGCGGAAGCGGAGGGCAAGGCCGAGGATTACCTGGGGCCTTCCGTGCTTGAAAAGCTGGCGCAGGGTCTGGATGAAGAGACGCCGCAGACTGACGCGCAGGCCGAGGCCGCCGATGCCCGCGTCGGCGACGACACCGTGGCCGCTGAGACCGTCGACAACGCGTAACCAGCAGCGTTACTATACAGGAGTTTTATTGTGGAAATCACTGCCGCAATGGTGAAGGATTTGCGCGCGCAGACGAATGCGGGCGTGTTGGATTGCCGCAAGGCGCTCGAGAAGGCCGAAGGCGACATGGCGAAGGCTGCCGAGTTCCTGCGAGAAAAGGGCCTGGCGCAGGCCGCGAAGAAGGCGGACCGGGTTACGAAGGAAGGGCTGATCGGCCATTACATTCACACGGGCAGCAAGGTTGCCGCGCTGATCGAGGTCAACTGCGAGTCTGACTTCGTGGCGCGCACCGATCAGTTCCAGCACCTGATCCGCGAGCTGGCGATGCAGGTCGTCGCGGCCCGCCCGACCTACGTCAAGGTCGAGGACATCCCGGCCGAGACG
>CAZPTI010000408.1:0-3648 GCA_964588925.1 uncultured Anaerolineales bacterium
CACACAAACTCGCGCGACGAGGCGCTGGCCCTGCCGTCGCAGAACGCGGTCGAAGTGGCGCTCCGCACGCAGCAAATCATCGCCTACGAATCGGGCGTGGCCGACACGATTGACCCGCTGGCCGGTTCGTACTACGTCGAGGCGCTGACCGACGAGCTTGAGAAGCGCGCGATGCAATACATCGAGCGGATCGACTCGATGGGCGGCGCGCGCAAGGCCATCGAGGCGGGGTACGTTCAGAACGAAATCCAGGATGCTGCTTACGCGGCGCAGCGGAGCATCGAGGCGGGCGAGCAGATCGTTGTCGGCGTGAACAAGTTCCAGCGCGCGCACGACCAGCTTCCCTCCGACCTGTTGCGGATCGACGAGAAGGTGCAGGCGGCGCAGGTCGCGCATCTGCGCGAGGTCCGCGCGGGACGCGATCAGGCCGCCGTCGATGCCACGCTGGCAAAGATCAAGGCCGCGGCGCAGGACCCGAACGCCGCGCTCATGCCTCTGTTCGTGGAGGCAGTCGACGCGTACGCGACGCTGGGCGAGATTTGCAATACGCTTCGCGGCGTGTTTGGCGAGTACCGGCCATAATTCTCGCCCAACCAAACGTGACCGGAGCGAGGCAGATGGTAGACTGGCGAAAACTGGATGCCTGCTATCGCAGGCTGACATGGGAGCAGCGGCTGGGCAACCTTGCCTCAACGCTTGCTCGATCCGCAACCGCGTCCGGGAATACGCGCACGCACGGCACAGTAGGCGACTTGTTGCGAGAAGGCATGTGGATTATCGAATGGACAGCAGGTGATGCGCCACAGGATGCGCAAGCGGAACTGGCGTTGATGCAACGCGAGCTTGGCCTGTTGCGGCTCGCGTGGAGTAAGGATCCCGACGCCGTCCAATCGTTGCTGGCGTTCAGAGCGCGCGCCATATCAGACCGCGCGCTACAACTCTCCGGGTTACTCAGCGAATGAAAAAACAACCCACCAGCCGCATGTGCTTCATCTGCGGGGAGAAGAACCCTGCGGGGCTGCACCTCAATTTCTACGAACAGGAAGACGGGACAATTCTCGGCAAGTTCACCGGGAAGGATCATCATCAGAGCTACCCCGGCCGAATGCACGGGGGCGTCATCACTGCGGCGCTGGACGAGACTATTGGCCGCGCGATCATGGCGCAGTACGGTGAGGCGATCTGGGGCGTGACCGTGGAGTTGAATGTGCGCTTCCTCAAGCCGGTGCCGCTCGACACGCCGCTGACCATCATCGGGCGCATTACGCAAGATAAGTCGCGTATCTTCGAGGGCAGCGGCGAGCTTTACCTGCCCGACGGCGCCGTTGCCGCGGATTGCGTGGGCAAGTACATCAAGATGGACATCACCAAAATCGCGGACTTCGACGTCGAGCGTGAGGAGTGGTACGTGCGCCCCGATCCGAAGCCGGAAACAGAAGGATCAGCATGACTATTAAGAAGATCGACCACATCGCTATCGTCGTCGAAAACCTCGACGTTGCGCTCAGCGTCTACCGGGACGCGCTCGGTATGACCGTGACGGATGTGCGCGAGATGCCGGAGCAGGACGTCAAGATGGCATTCCTGCCCACCGGCGACAGCGAGATCGAGCTGCTCGAACCGTTGAGCGCGGATTCGGGCATCGGCAAATACCTCGCGAAGCGCGGGGAGGGGCTGCACCACGTCTGCCTGGAGGTCGACGACATCGACGCCACCCTCGCGGACCTTAAGGCGAAGGGCGCGCAGTTGATTGATGAGACGCCGAAGCGCGGCGCGTACGGGCGGATCGCGTTCATCCACCCGAAGGGCGCGCACGGCGTGCTCGTGGAGCTGGTGCAGCGCGACTAACGTTTATGAGAATCTTCCGCCGGCTGAGCCCCGCCAAGTCCGAGGCCCTCGACCGGCAACCGGACCAGGCATTGACGCCGGCCCAGGTCGAGTCGAACATTCGGCGCCTGGTCGGCGATATCGCCTGGTTCGGTTTTGTGTGGGGCTCAATTATCGCTTTCCTGCAGGTCTACGTCGTCCGCCTCGGCGCGTCGGGCCTGCTGGTCAGCGCGATTACCTATGGGCCTGCGCTCGTCGCGATCTTCTGGCAAATCCCGGCCGGCCGCCTCATGGTGCGCTCAGGCAAGCGGATGCGCTGGGTGCTCTGGAGCGGGCTGGCTTATCGCGCCATCTTCCTGACCGTCGCGCTGTTGCCCTTCCTGCTCATCGACAACGTAGCGAAGGCAACCGCGCTCGTGTGGGTCCTGTCTGCGTTCATTACACCCATCAGCAATCTATCTTTCCTGTCGATGATGGCCGACGCGGTTCCCCCTGACCGCATCCAGCAGATGGTTGGCTGGCGCATCGCGGCGTTTGGCGTGACTAACACGGTCACGACGCTGATCGCAGGGCCCCTCCTGCAACGCATCGCCTTTCCGCTCAACTATCAAGTCCTCTTCTTCCTGGGCTTCCTCGGCTCGATGATGAGCTGGTGGAACGTGACCCGTCTGCAGGTCCCCGACCGGCCGCCGCAGACCGGCCATCAGCCCGCATTCTGGCGGCAGATCGGCGCGATGCTGCGCTTCCCCGGCTACACGCGCTTCCTCGTCGCGGTCTTCGCGCTGCAAATGGCGCTTGGCATGATTGGTCCGCTGCTGGCGCTGTACTGGGTTCGCAATCTGGATGCGACCGACCAGCAGGTCAGCCTTATTATGAGCACGTCGACCGCGGTGATGGTCGTTGGGTCGCTGCTCATGCGTCGCATGGTGGGGCGAATCGGGCGGGAGCGGGCGCTGGCGCTCGGCGCGCTCGGCTACGCGTTCTATCCGCTGCTCACCGCGCTCACCACATCAGTCTGGTGGCTGATCCCGTGGGCCGCGCTGGCGGGATTCTTCAACGCCGCCATTAGCGTGAACCTGTTCGACAACCTTGTCTCCGTGACGCCGGACGAAGACCGGACGAATTATATGTCGGTCTACAACACCGCGCAGAACAGTGCGCTATTTCTCGGGCCGCTGCTGGCCGGCATTCTGGCGGAAACGGCAGGCGGGCCGGGGTTGGGGCTGAAGGTGGCGGCGGGGGTCGGCATTTTGTCGGGCGTGTTGATGGCCTTGCGAGGTTCACGGCCTCGCTAAGAAACAGCTACACAGAGGCACGAGATGGAGCTTCGAGACAAAGAATTCGAGAGCCTGCTAAGAACGGAAGGGCCGAAACGCTACAAATACCTTGTCAGGTCAGTAGTCGAGAGCCAGTTGGTGTGGAGTCTCGCCGGCCCCGACGGATGGGTCTTGATGGGGGACGCGGAGGACCGTGAACTGACACCGATTTGGCCGTATGCTCAATGTGCTCAGGCCTTTGCAGTGGACGAATGGCGTGACACTGAACCGCGTTCAATACCGCTCGATGAATGGTTGGAGAATTGGATACCAGGATTAGCGGAAGATGAGCGTCTTATCGCCGCCTTTCCCGTTCCATCCGGACAAGGTGTAATTGTATCACCCGACCGGCTTAAGCAGGACATCGAACAAGAGCTCGAATGGTATCAATGAACCTTCTATACCGATCCCGCGCGTACCCTTGGCAGGGACGTAGCAATGAAAGGAGCTATGGACGCGCAATCGGCACGGTAAACGAAAACGCGCTCCCCTTCCCCACCTCGCT
>CAZPTI010000409.1:0-3639 GCA_964588925.1 uncultured Anaerolineales bacterium
ATCGACATCCCGACCCTGTGCGATCACCCGGCCGTCACCCCCTGGGGCGGCTGCCGCATGTGCCTCGTCGAGATCGAGAAGCAGCGCGGCCTCCAGCCCGCGTGCACTTTCCCGGTCAGCGAGGGCATGGTCGTCTCGACGCACACCGAGCGCGTGACGAGCGCGCGCAAATTCGTGCTCGAGTTGCTCTTCTCGGAGCGCGTGCATTACTGCATGTATTGCGCGATGAGCGGCAGCCAGGAGACCACGCAGTGCGAGCTGCAACGGCTGGCCTACGAACACGGTCTCACGCACTGGCGCTACGAGCCGAACACCGCCCATCCGTGGCCGGTCGACGGCTCGCGCAAGTACTTCTTCATGGATCACAGCCGCTGCATCCTTTGCCGCCGCTGCATCCGCGCGTGCGAGGAAATCGCGGCCAACCACACGCTCGGCGTGCGCGAGCGCGGCGCGAAGACGATGGTCATCGCAGATGTGGACGTGCCGCTCGGCGAGTCAAGCTGCGTCTCCTGCGGCACCTGTCTCCAGGTCTGCCCGACCGGCGCGCTGATTGACCGCCGCTCCGCCTACATGGGCGGCTCGGGCGAGCTCCAGCGCAAGCGCACCACCTGCACCGCCTGCTCCGTCGGCTGCGCGGTCGACGCCGTGTACCGCAGCAACCAGTTGCTCAAGGTCGAAGGCGTGTGGGACGCGGCGAATGGCGGCCTGCTCTGCGTGAAGGGCCGCTTTGAGGCCGCGGAGCCGAAACCCAAGCGCGTCACCAGCCCGATGATCAAGCGGGACGGCGAGTGGGTCAAGGTAAGCTGGGCCGAAGCGACCGAGTTGGTCGCGGGCAAGCTCAAGGCCGCAGGCAAGGTGGCGGGTCTCGTTTCGCCCCGCGCCACGGTCGAGTCGCTCGGCGTCTTCAAGCACCTGATCGGCGACGTGCTCGGCAGCGATCAGATCAGCCTGCTCTACGGCGCGGCCCCGCAGGACTTCGGCCCGAAGGCCAGCCTGAACGACGTGGCCGGCGCGGACTGCATCATCCTTGTCGGCGGGGAGCCGCTTGAAGGGCAGAAGGTCGTCGGCTACAAGGTCAAGCGCGCGGTCGACCTCGGCGCGGCGCTCACCATCGTGGCGGACGGCCCCAACCTGCTCGATCCGTGGGCGCAGAAGCGCCTGCCGATGAGCGACTTGACGGACATTGCCACCATCGTCGCGGCTGCCGTTCGCCCGGTCGTGCTCTATGCGGCCGGCCTCCCTGGCGAGACGTACGCCTTCCTCCGCAGTTTGCCGGAGAAGGTCAAGTACTTGCCGCTGGTCGAGGGGACGAATGCGCTCGGCGCCGCGCAGACGGGCATCAAGACGAAGCCGGTCGCGGGCGACGCGCTCTACGTGCTCGCTGCGGACGAGGTTAAGGATGGACATGCGCTGCCGGCTGCCGGTTTCACCGTCGTGCAGGCCGCGTACTGGACGCCGACTGCCGCGCAGGCGGATGTCGTCCTCCCCGCGCTGGACTGGACCGAGCAGCAGGGCCACATCATCAACATGGAAGGCCAGAGCCTCCAGGTTCAGCCGTTCCTGACCCCGCCAGCCGGCGCGCAGGCGGACGTTGCGACCCTGGGCGCGCTCGCGACCAGGCTGCGAGCGGCGTAGGAAGGAGTGCCAATTATGGCTGAAAACGAAAAGCCCACCGTCGCCAGCGAATGGCTCACCGGCTGCGCGGGCTGCCATATGTCCTTGCTGGACATCGACGAGCGCATCGTCGACATCCTGAACGCGGCGACGCTGTGGTCGACGCCGATCACCGACCTGAAGCACCCGCCGGAAGAAGGGGTCACGGTCGGCATCCTCGAAGGCGGCATCAACAACTCCACGACCGAAGAGGTCGCGAAGATGATGCGCGCCCGCTCCAAGATCCTGGTTGCGCTAGGTGACTGCGCGGTGTTCGGCGGCGTGCCGAGCATGCGCAACTCGTGCGGCATCCAGGAAGCGCTCCAGCGCGCCTACGTAGAGAGCGAGAGCACCGTCGACGGCCAGATTCCCGGCCATCCCGACATCGCCGTCATGCAGGAGACCCGGCCCATCGACGCGGTCGTGCCGGTCGATGTCTACGTGCCCGGCTGCGCGCCCGACCCGGACGCCATTTTCCACGTGCTCGTCGAGCTGGCGAATGGCCGCATGCCCGAACTCAAGGGCAAGCTTCTGCACTGGCACTAAGGGGGACGTATGGCGCAGAAGATCATGATTGAGCCCGTAACCCGCATCGAAGGGCACGCGAAAGTCGGCGTGTACCTCGACGACCAGGGCCAGGTGGAAAAAGCGGTCTTTCACGTAAACGAATTTCGCGGCTTCGAGAAGTTCTGCGAAGGCCGCATGTTCTTCGAAATGCCCTTGATCACGGAGCGCATCTGCGGCATCTGCCCGGTGAGCCATCACCTGGCGAGCGCCAAGGCGTGCGACGAGATCGTGGGCGCGGATGTGCCGCGGCCGGCGAGCCTGCTGCGCGAGCTCATGCACATGGGGCAGATCATCCAGTCCCACTCGATGCACGTCTTCGAGCTGGGCGGGCCGGACCTGCTGCTGGGTTTCGACTGCGACCCGAAGGTGCGCAATGTCGTCGGCCTCTACGGCGCGAACCCCGAATTGACCGTTAAGGCGATCGGGTTGCGCAAGTACGGCCAGGACATCATCGCGCGGCTCGGCGGACGCCGCGTGCACCCGAACTTCGCCGTGCCGGGTGGTGTGAACAAGGCGCTCGCGATGACGGACCGGGACGCGCTGCTCGGCGGCATCGACGGCGTCATCGCCGACATCCGCCTCGGCCTCGGCATCATCAAGGGGTGGATGGCTGCGAACCTGGAAGACCTGAACAAATTCGGCGTCTTCTCGACCAACTACCTCGGCATGGTGGACGAGAACAACGCGCTCCAGCTCTACGACGGGCAAATCCGCATCGTGGACAAGCAGCGCGAGTTCATCAACCGCTTCGACGGGCGGCAGTACCTCGACTACATCTCCGAGCGCGTGGAGCCGTGGACCTACCTCAAGTTCCCGTACTACAAGGATTTGGGCTGGCCCGATGGCGTCTACCGCGTCGGCCCGCTCGGCCGCCTCAACGCGGCGGAGCGCATGGCGACCCCGCTGGCCCAGGCTGAGTACGAAATCTTCCAGCAGGTGCGCGGCGGTCAGGTGATCGAGGGCACGCTGTACTACCACTACGCGCGCATGATCGAAGACCTGTACGCGGCCGAGCGCGCAAAGGAAATCCTGCTCGACCCGGATGTGACGAGCACGGACATCCAGGACAACCGGCCCGTGACCAACGCGGAGGGCGTCGGCGTGATTGAGGCCCCGCGCGGCACACTGTGGCACCACTACTGGGTGGACGAGAACGGCCAGCTTGAGAAGGTGAACCTGATCGTCGCCACGGGCAACAACAACTGGGCCATGAGCAAGGCGGTCGACTCGGTTGCCAAGACCTACGTCGACGGCAAGAACGTGACCGAAGGGCAGCTCAACCGGATCGAGGCGGCCATCCGCGCGTACGATCCGTGCCTGTCCTGCTCGACGCACGCGCTGGGCCAGATGCCACTGGAAGTGGTCGTCTACGACGCAGAGGGCGACGAAGTCAACCGGGTGATGCGCGGCTAAGAACAA
>CAZPTI010000410.1:0-3627 GCA_964588925.1 uncultured Anaerolineales bacterium
CATCGTTGATCAGACAACCGGTACCGGACGTGGGTCGAGTAAGAGCGAAGGAAACTGTACCTTGAGCCGGCACGTCACCGACGAAGCTAACGATGGTGTTGGCCGTGCTGTCAAGGACGAGGCGGTAGACGCCTCCGACTGTCAGGTTGAAGTTGCTGCCGTCTTGAGCAGCAGGATCCCAGCCAAGATAGGTCTGGGTAGCTGCATTCCAAGAGAGCACTTGCACCACACCAGCACCCGCTATCGTTGCCAAACCGTCAGCGTTGAAGCTCTCTCCAGCATTCGTAAACTGATTGGTGGCGTTTAATGGCATGGCAATGACATTAACTTTATTCGTTGCCAGCGGCGCCTCCTGAAACTCCGGCGCGGCGGCCGACACTGCCGGCGCCCCAGCCAGCGGCGCGCTACCGTTCGGCAACGCCAGGACGGCCAGTGCGCCCAGCCCGAGGAGCAGGGCTACGGCGAGGACAGTCGTGAGAACTCGTCTCATTTGGGGATTCCTCCTACGGATTTCTCATCCGCCTGATAGGCCGCACAGGCAGTGACGCGGCCACATTGCATCCATTTGCGTCTGGTTGAGGCAAGGCGCATTATACAACCGGCCTCGCATTAGTGTCAAGCGACAACAAGCCGAATGACGACTTCGGTAAACTGCGCAAGTAAATTCCGCAACTCATTTAGCAGATAATAGTACGCCGATTGAACTGATTGAACTGATTGACAAGATGGCTCCGCTGGAACCGATCCGGTCAGATCAGTTCAATCAGGCGCATCAGCGCGCTATTCCGTCCCCGGCACAAGGCTGAAGTCGAATTCCGCCTCCTCTCGCGACTCAATCGAGCGCCCGCCTGCGCCGTTAACCGCCACCACCTTGTAGAAGTGGTTTACCGCGGGGTCGCCTACTACGCCCGCGTCGATGTACTCATGTCGCTCGCCACCGAACGCGGCCGGCTGCGTTTCGCCGATCAGCGTCATCGTGCCGTTCGGCCCGGTTGTGCCGTAGGGCGTCTCGCTCCGCCACACCTCGTAGCGGTCCGGGAATTCGTAGCCGAACGTCGTATCGCGGATGATCGCGGCCCAGTTCAGGTTCAGGTCCACCGTGGTCGTCATGATGCCGGTGAAGAGCAGCGGTGGGTCGGGCTGATCGGCCTTGCCGGGCACGGTCAGGATAATGCCCAGCTCGGGCGGAACGGGCGCGGTCAGCTCGCAGCCCGCGGGCGTCGTCGGATCGGCGCACGCCACGGTGTAGGTCGAGCGGCTCAACACGTCCATGAACAGTTCGCCCTCGTAGGAGAAATACGGCGCTTTCTCCAGGCCCGTGAAGGTGACGGAGTGTTCGACGGTGTCGCGGTTCAGCGCGATAAACGCGGTCCGCTGGTCGGCCTCGTTCGTGCGGGCAAATGCGTAGACCTTGTTCGCGTCGTCGATCACCAGGCCGTGCTGCACGTCGCCGGTTTGGAGGGCGGAATAGCCCTGCCGCGCGCTGGTCAGGCTGCGCAGGAAGGGCAGCGTCTCGGTGTACGGCGTGTAGGCGCCCGGCGTGTCGTCCCAGGGGAAGGGCGCCCGGTTGTACGGATCGTCCTCCCACTTGTCGTTCGCCCAGACGCCGTCGGCCTGCACCTGTAGCTCGTCGCCGTAATAGATCGTCGGCGCGCCGGCATACGCCATGTTGAAGAGCCAGTACTCCTTCATGCGCTGCTGCGCGAGCGCGTCGTCGTCGTTGTTGATCTTCTTGAGCAGGAAGCGCAGCCGGTTCGTGTCGTGCGAGCCGCCGATGTTCATCATGGCCTTGAACGACATCGGCGGATAGTCCTCTGCAATTGAACGGAGCCGCGCGTTAAATTGCGACGGCGTGAGGGCCGAAATCGCGCCGGAGGAGCTGTTGGCGTTGCTGTCGTTGTCCTCGAACGTGGTCCCGTCGGGGCAGCCGTTGCCTGAGCAGCCGGTGAACAGCCAGCCAAGCGCCGCGGAGCGCAGCCGATAGTTCATCGCGCTGTCCCACTCGCTGCCGAGCAGCCACGGCGACGCATCGCCCCACTCCTCACCTACGATTAACGGAACAGTGCGCGTTTGGATGCTCGTGTCTTTGACCTTTGCGCGGAAGCCTTCCCAGTAGTCGTTGGCGGGGTCGTTGGTCAGGCCGGGGTCGATGTCGCCGCCTACGTCGAGCCGCCAGCCGTCCGCGCCCTGCTGCACCCAGTAGGGGCCGATGGAGGGTTGCGGCGGGGTGATCCCCTTTGCGTAGACGAAGTCGCGCACGCCCTGGTTGGCGGAGTTGAGCTTGGGCAGCGTGCCGTAGCCGTACCAGGCCGTGTACGTCTGCGTCCACGCGCCGCCGCGGTCGTCGGTGTCGGTCGGATCGCAACGATCGGTTGCGCCGGTCGCGGGGGAGCCCGCGTCCGGGATGAAGAACCACGGTCGCCGCGACGAGCCGGGGCTTTCGCACGCCGAAATGTTGTCGTCCAGCCCCGGACCCGCCGTGTTTGTGAGCTGGTCGTTGAAGTTGAAGCGGCTGAACCGGTCAAAATACGCGCTGTCGGATGACGTATGGTTGAACACGCCGTCCAGCACCACCCTGATCCGCTTCGTCGCTGCTGCGGCCACGAGGTTCTGGAACGCGGCCGAGCCGCCAAAGTCCGGGTCGATGTTCCGATAGTTGGCGGTGTCATACTTATGGTTTGACGGCGAGCGGAAGATCGGGGTCAGGTAGATCACGCTTACGCCGAGGTTGTTGAAGTAGCCCTCGTTGATCTTCTGCGTGATTCCGGCCAGGTCGCCGCCGTAGAAGTTCTCGCCGAACTTGTCCTGGCATGCGCCGCCCCCGCGCGGATCGCAGATGAGCGTATTCCACGCCGTCGTGTACGAGCGGAAAATGGTTCCGCCCTCCTGGTTGTAATAGAAGCGACCGGCGGCCGGGTTGTTGGCGCTGTTGCCGTCGCGGAAGCGGTCGGGAAAGATCTGGTAGACGACGCCTTTCTGCATCCAGTCGGGCGTTGCGAAGTTCTGGTCGTACACGGTGAGCTGGTACGAGTTTGACTCGGCCTCGCCCTGGTTGTCCGTTGGCGTGCCGTAGCCGCCGCCGTAGAACTTCGGGTCGTCGTCCCGGTAAAACACCGTCTTATCGCCGTCCTTCAAACGGAAGGTGTAGTAGAGGATGGTGGGGTCGGCCGGGATCGGGACGTCGTAGGTCCAGAACGTTACTTCGCCCAGGGTCGGGTCGAAGATTTCAGGCCCCACGGTCATATCGTACAGCGTCTCGGTGTCGGTGCGGTCGTTCCACTCGCGCAGCACTGCGGCGGTGAGGTCTCCGCGGCACGCGCGCACGCGCAGCGTCACCGTCCCCTGCGCGTTCGTCACCGCGCCGAGCGGGTTGCGGTAGTCGGTGGCGAACGAGTCGTGGAGCAGGGCCGACCAGTAGACGTTGTCGTCACCGGTCGTCGCGCCGCTGCACGAGTAGCTGCCCGCGGGGGTGTTCACGGTGAGCTTCACGTTGCCGGCCGGCATCTCGGCCCACGTCAGGCCGTCTGGCGGCGCGAACTCGTCGTAGGTGTCGTCGCAGTACGCGGTGAACTCGTACAGCCCGGAGAGCGGCGCGACGGTTGCGGTGTACACGTCGTTGTTGCCGTT
>CAZPTI010000411.1:0-3617 GCA_964588925.1 uncultured Anaerolineales bacterium
GTTATGGGCGTCAACAGCCTCGCGGACGTGGACTCCGCCCAGATGGTGCCGCCCTTTGCGCACGGCATCCAGGTCATGTCCATCGGCTTCCTCGTGCCCGACGGCGAGGCGCTCGTCTGGCGCGGGCCGATGCTGCACAAGGCCATCTCGCAGTTGTTGACCGACGTCGCCTGGGGCAACCCGAAAGGCAAGACCGCGGAGGAGCGCGAGCTGGATTACCTCGTCGTCGACCTGCCGCCCGGAACTGGCGACGCGCAAATGAGCCTCGCGCAGCTTGTGCCGCTGACCGGCGCGGTCGTCGTGACCACGCCGCAAAACGTTGCGCTCGCTGATGCGACGCGCGGCATCACCGCATTCAACCGCCTTGAGGTGCCGGTGCTCGGCCTGATCGAGAACATGGCCGGCGACGTGTTCGGCGTGGGCGGTGGAGAGGCTGCCGCGCAGAAGCTCGGCATCCCGTTCCTCGGCCGCGTGAACCTCTCCACCGTCGTGCGCGAGAGCGGCGACAAGGGCGAACCTGTCGTCGCGTGTTGCCCCGAAACGGAGCAGGCGCAGGTCTTCCGCGACATTGCGCAACGCATCGCGGCCAACGTGAGCGTGCTGAACGCGCGCCGCCCCGCCCCTGGCAGCGCGCCGATCAAGCTGGAGTTGTAAGCCTTTAGCCACAGAGGACACAGAGGGCTCAGAGAATGCGGAGGCGAGGTCGCTCTTCGCCTCTACGTCCTCTGGTCCCTCTGTGTCCTCTGCGGCAGAGTCCTCGCGTCTTTGTGTTATCTCTCACTTGGAGCGATTGTATCTCTGTGGTACAAATAGAAGGTCGACACGACGCGGCATCCCCCTGCCCGCAATCCTGTCCCGGATGCCGCTGACAATACCTCCGAGTCTCTAGCGAAGGAGCAGGAGATGGACCACGCTTCATTTTGCCCGCCCGACATCCCATGCCGCGTTAGCTGGTGGAACATTCCCGGCTGGCTCCAGATCGTCTTCTATATCACAATGGCGGTCGCGGTCGCCCTCATGCTCTGGGGCATCGTCCGCCGCATCCAGTTGTGGCGCCGCGCGCAGCCCGAGTTCGGGCTGGACCGGCCGCTGGAGCGCGCCGCGCGTGTCGTCAAGTACGCGGTCGCGCAAACCAGGATTCTCCGCCAGCGCTATCCGGGCACGCTGCACTTCGCCATCTTCTGGGGCTTCGTGCTCCTCTTTATCGGCACCGTACTCGCCACCATCGACAGCGACGTCTTCGAGCTGTTCTTCGACGCGAAGCTGCTGCTAGGGCCGTTCTACGTCTTTTACAAAGTCGTGCTCGACCTCGCAGCGGTCGGCTTCCTGATCGGCCTCGGCATGGCGCTCTACCGTCGCTACCTCGTGCGTCCACCGCGGCTGAACATCGACTGGCGCTTCAACTTCACCCTGCCGCTGCTCGGCTTCATCGTGCTGACCGGGCTCTTCGTCGGCGCGCTGCGGCTCTCGGTGCAGAACCCGTCGTGGGGGCCGGCGCAGGTCGTCGCCTACCCGCTCAGCTTTCTCTTCCGCGGCGGCAACGAGCAAGGGCTGCTGACCGCGCATCGCGCACTGTGGATCATCCACTACGCGGCGGTCGCCGTCTTCTTCGTGACCCTGCCCTACACCAACCTGTTCCACATTTTCTCTTCCCCGGCCAACATCTTCGTCGCGCCGTTCCGAAAGAAGGGGGCGCTGTGGCCGATCAAGGATTTGGAGCAGGCGGAGCAACTCGGCGCGGCGAAGCTGACCGATTTCGCGTGGCCGCGGCTGGCGAATTTCGATGCGTGCACCGAGTGCGGGCGCTGCCAGGACGTCTGCCCCGCGCATGCTGCGCTTGAACCGCTGAACCCCAAGTATGTCATCCTCAACCTGCGCGACTATATGACCGAACAGCAGACGCAACTGCGCAAGCTGCCCGTTCCGAAAAAGGTCGCGACGAGCGGCGACGGCAGCCAGGCCGCGGAAGCGCCGAAAGCCGAAACCAACGGCACGGACAAGAGCAACGGGCGCAAAATGGTCGGCGACATCATCAAGACCGAGACCCTGTGGGCCTGCACCACCTGCTACCACTGCGTCTACGAGTGCCCGGTGCTGATCGAGCATGTCGATGCGATTGTCGACATGCGCCGCCAACTCGCGCTCATGGAGGGCGACGTCCCGTCAAGTTTGGGAACGACACTAACCAACATCGAGCGGTCGGGCAATCCGTGGAAACAGCCGAAGCGCAAGCGCGCTGCATGGACGCAGGCGCTTGATTTCGAGGTGCCGGTCATGGCGAACGTCGGCGAGGCGGACGTGCTGTGGTGGGTCGGCTGCGCGGGGTCGTACGATCCGCGCAACCAGAAGGTGACGCGCGCGGTCGCAACCATCCTTCACGAAGCAGGCGTGAACTTTGCCATCCTCGGCGAGGAAGAGACGTGCAACGGCGATCAGGCGCGGCGCGCGGGCAACGAGTACCTGTTCCAGCAGCTTGCGACGCAGAACATCGAGACGATGAAGCAGTACCAGTTCAAGACCATCATCACTCAGTGCCCGCACTGCTTCAACGTCCTGCAAAACGAGTACCCGCAGCTTGGCGGCAATTTCCAGGTGATGCACCACTCGCAGTTCATCGAGAAGCTGCTGGCGAACGGCGACATTCGCGTGCGGCGGCAGGCAGGCGGGCACGAAAGCCTGACCTACCACGACCCCTGCTACCTGGGGCGCTACAACGACGTGTACGACGCGCCGCGCGAGGTGGCGCGGTCGAGCGGCAAGACGGTCGTCGAGATGACGCGCTCGCGCGATAAGGCGATGTGCTGCGGCGGCGGCGGCGCGCGCGTGTGGATGGAGGACGAGGGCGAGGTGCGCGTCAACCGCAACCGCATGGCGCAAATCATGGAGACGGGTCAGGAAGAGGTCGCAGTCGCGTGCCCGTTCTGCATGATCATGCTGGAGGATGCGCGCGGCGCGCTGGACGCGGAGAATGTGCGGATTCGCGATATCGCGGAGATTGTGGCGGAGAACCTGGTGAGTAACCACAAGGGTTAGTCGGCGCGAGCAGGGGAGTTCCAGAGACAAATCGTAGTCCCGAGATCGAAGCAAACGAAAGGGGCCGTCCGAAAAGTATCGGGCAGCCCCTTTCGTTTTGCTTAAGGCTGAGCCTACTAATCACAGAGCAAAGGCGCTTGCTATGCCATTCGCTTTCGCAGCCACTCTCTCACCTGCTCGGCAAAAAGCTCAAGTTCATCTAACTTGACAAGGTTGGCGTACACTTCGTCCCAGTCAATCGCCAGATACTCGTGCGCAAGTATGTTGCGGAAGCCGGCCAGCGGCGCAAGACGTTGCGCTAATGAGGCGGGCAGGACGCCTAATTCGGCCATTCGGAGGATGGCCTCGCGATAGTCTCTGGGTTTGATAGCGCCTTCGATGCTAATGATGCGATGACAGACGTCGATGCAGCACTGCGCCGCAATTTCGAGGTTACGCTCGACGATATCGCGCAGGTAAGCGTCTTCATAGAAGTCATCAACAGGCCGTTCCCTTAGCGGTGCCAAGCGCGCCAAGCGTTCGCTGAGTTCGTCCAAGCGTCTCTCGATACCGTTGAACTCGACGGTCATTGCCCGCTCCCTCCA
>CAZPTI010000412.1:0-3611 GCA_964588925.1 uncultured Anaerolineales bacterium
TGGATTAACAGATCAAGCGCTCTTGTTAATCCACCCCCTCTGCATCCACTGCGTCCTGTTCCCCCTCATTCTGCCAGCCATTCCCGCAACTTCTCGTATACCTGTTGACTGCGCAACAGGTCGAGATGCCCCATCTCGTAACCGACCCAGCGGTGCGACTCGGGAAAGACCAGGTTGCGCGCCTCATCTGCATGCGCGCCGAGCGAGCTTTCGAGCGGCACCAGGCCGTCGCCCAACAAGCGATCCAGCCGGTCGCCGCTCCGCGCGCCCTTCGTGACCGCGGCAGCATAGCAGGAAACATCCGCGGGCAGCGGCGTGGGGCGGCGGTTGTCGTGGCGATGCCCGAAGC
Organism: uncultured Anaerolineales bacterium; assembly: GCA_964588925.1. Lineage (GTDB taxonomy): Bacteria > Chloroflexota > Anaerolineae > CG2-30-64-16 > CG2-30-64-16 > JALOOB01. The sequence goes on from CAZPTI010000412.1 coordinate 350, forward strand.
GGTCGTGATCCTGCCAGTCTTCGTCGACGATGTTGCCGTGGCGGAGGTCCGTGATCCCTGCGCTGCGCGTCACGCCCAGCCGCCGGAACGGCGCGGAATAGGGCGTGAGCGCGAGGAGTCGGTCCGCATAATTGCCGGCGCGTTCGAGGCGCGAGCCGTGGTGCGGCGCGCCGAGAAAGACCAGCCGCTTCAGGTGCGCGCGCCACATATGGCCCTGCGCCGTCCCGTAATGCGCCGCGCTGCGCGCAACAAGGCCGCCCATGCTGTGCCCCACAATCGCGATCTCTTCGACCGGCGCAGGCCATGCCGCAACCAGCCGCTCGAGCAGTTGCGCCAGTTGCCGCCCGTTCTCCGAAATATGCAGCCCGGTGTTGTAGCGCAGGTACAACGGCGCGTAGCTCAGGTCGCGCGCGAGCGCGCAGCCGTAATCGCACTCGCCGTCGCGCCAGCAGCGGTCATCCATGCAGAGGCCGTGCGCCAGCACAAGCACCTTTCCGCCCGCGTCGCCGTAAGCCGCAGCCAGCGCGCTTGACTCCACGGAGAGCGCTGCGCCACCGTGCTGAAACGACATCTCTATCGCCAGCGGATTCTGGCTGGCCGCGAGGTAGTCACCCCACACTCCGTTGAGGATCGCCAGCAAATGCGCTCGTTCGGGCGTTGGGATCGCAGGCGCCTCCTGCGCCAGCGCGCCGAATGCGGCCGTCAGCGTTGTATCGGCGATATTGTAGCCTGCGTGGATCGAACGATAGACGAAGCCGGGGATGCCGCGCGTCCGGTGGGGCCGGTCCCTATCGACCGCGCCGCGAAAACCCGCGCCGACAGGGCCGAGAACTGCGGCATGAGCGTGCTCCACAACGTCCGTGATGAGGCGCGCGCCGTCCAGCGCAAGCCGCGTCAGGCCGGCCAGATCGTACGCGCTAATCGGTTTGCGCACGACTGATCACCGCTTTCACCCGACCCACCCGGCCGTCCTCCAGCATGACTTTAATGCCGTGCGGATGCGCCGCGCTGCTGGTGAGGATGCGCGCCACTACGCCTTCGGTTGTGGCCCCCGTGCGCTGGTTCTGCTTTTCGACAATCAGCACCCGGAGACCCGGGCGGATTTCGTTGCGCGTCGGAGGCGCCACTTACTCATTCCCCGTCTGCGAGACGTTCTCTGCATCCTCGCGCAAGGCGCGTAAGGCATCCGCTGCGACCTCGGCCGCGCCTTCCTCGCACAGCCCATCGAAACGCGCCGCCTCATAGGCCGCGGCCCCTGCTCTGTCGCGCGCCGCTTGCGCCGCCTTTGCCGTCTCCCGTTCGTTCTCGTCCGTCATCTTCCGCTCCTCCTCCCATCTTATCCCACGGTCGCCCGCGTTGCTGTCATGACCACTACACCGGCGCTTCAATGGTATAATCTTCGGCATGCGCGCCGGCCGCACCCACGCATCCTTCTGGCCCTACGTTTATGTAAATCTTGCCACCCTCTTCTGGGCGGGCAACATGACGCTCGGCCGCGCGCTGCGCGGGCAAGTCGGGCCGTTCTCGCTAACCGCCGCGCGCGTCGCCATCGCGGCGCTCCTCCTGCTGCTCCTCTTCCGCCGTCTGTCCGAGACCGACCGCCGCGTTGGGCGCGACGGCTGGCTGCTGCTCGGCATGGCGCTCACCGGCATCGTCGGCTTCCCCATCTTGCTCTACTACGCGCTCCGCTTCACCACCGCGACGAACGCCGCGCTTATCAATGGCACAGGGCCGCTCGTCACCGCGGCCCTGGCAGCCGTTCTCCTGCGCGACCGCTTGAGGCCCGGCCAAATCGGCGGCGCGATGCTGTCACTCGTGGGCGTGGCGCTCGTCATCGGCGCGAACGGCAAAGCGGCCGGCATCAACCGCGGAGACGCGATCATGCTCGTCGCCGTCGCGCTCTGGGGCCTCTACTCGATCGCCGGTCGCGTCGTCATGCAGCGGCGGTCGAACCTCTCCGCAACCGCGTTCGCGACGTGGTTCAGCCTGCCCCTCCTGCTGCTGCTCGCCGCCTTCGAGTGGGGCGCCGCCGCGCCCGCGTTGACGCCGCTGGGCGCGCTCGGCGTCCTCTACATCGGCGTCTTCGCGGCCTTCTTTGCGGTCATCTTGTGGAACGAAGGCGTGCGACAAACCGGCCCGTCCGGCGCGATGGCCTTCTACAATATGTTGCCGGTGTTTGGCGCGCTGCTCGGCGCGCTGTTTCTGGGCGAGCGGCTCTCCGCGCTGCAAGGCGCGGGCGCGGCGCTCGTCGTCCTCGGAGGATTGGTCAGCGCGCTATGGAAGCCTTCCGCCTCACCGCAGACCGCGCCGGACGCTTTGCCGCGTTAGCGCTCCGCTGCGTCCAGCAGCCCTATCCCTATGCTCCGGCGCATGTGGTCAACGGGCCGGACGACCTTCGCGCGCCGCGCGCCATGCATCCCGCCTTCTACGGCTGCTTCGACTGGCACTCTGCCGTTCACGGGCACTGGCTGCTGGCGCGCGTGCTGCGCCGTTTCCCCGTGCTCCCCCTCGCGAGCGACGTTCGCGCCGCGCTCCGCGCCAACCTTGCTCCGAAAAACCTGGCTGCCGAAGCCGCCTACTTCGAGGAGCCGGGTCGCGCGTCGTTCGAGCGCACCTACGGCTGGGCGTGGCTGCTGAAGCTGGCCGAAGAACTGGCCGCGTGGGACGACGCAGACGCGCAAACGTGGTGGGCGGCCTTGCGCCCGCTTGCCGCCATCATCGAGCGCCGCTACCTCGACTTCCTGCCGCGCCAGACCTACCCCATCCGCGTCGGCACGCACCCGAATACCGCGTTCGGCCTCGCCTTTGCGCTGGACTATGCGCGTGCGCTCGGCCGCGCAGAGCTTGCCGCCCTCGTCGAGCAGCGCAGCCGCGACTACTATCTTGCCGATGCGAGCGCACCCGCGGGCTGGGAGCCGGGCGGCAACGACTTCTTCTCGCCCTCGCTGATGGAAGCCGATCTCATGCGCCGCGTGCTGCCGTCGACGGAGTTCAGCCGCTGGCTAGACCGCTTCCTGCCAAACCTGCGCGCCGGCTACCCGTCCTCCCTGTTCGCGCCCGCCCACGTCAGCGACCGCACCGACGGTCAACTCGTCCACCTCGACGGTCTGAACCTCAGCCGCGCCTGGTGCATGTGGTCAGTCGCCGCCGCGCTGCCCGAAAGTGACAGGCGCGGCGCGGTCCTGACGGAATCCGCCGAGCGCCACGCCGCAGCCGGACTGACGGGCGTTGACAGCGGCGACTACATGGGCGATCACTGGCT
>CAZPTI010000413.1:0-1482 GCA_964588925.1 uncultured Anaerolineales bacterium
AGATGAAGCAGATGACCTTGGCAGCGGCGGCCGATGCGTCCGCGGGATTCGAGCGTTTTCGCAAGCCCACCCGGCGCGACGCATTTCTGGCCGAGATGCAGACACTGGTGCCGTGGGATCGGCTGGTGGCGCTGATCGAGCCGCATTACCCCAAGCCCGGCAACGGCCGCCCGCCCATCGGGCTGGAGCGCATGCTGCGCATTCACCTGCTGCAACACTGGTTCAACCTGGCCGACGCCGCCTGCGAGGAGGCCCTGTACGACTCGGCGGCGCTGCGCGCCTTCGCAGGCATCGACCTGGGGCGCGAGCCAGTGCCCGATGCGACCACGATCCTCAAGTTCCGCCACCTGCTGGAGCGTCATCATCTGGGCCAGGCCATCTTCGCCGAGGTGGGGCACATCCTGCAGGAACGCGGCCTGCGCCTGAGCGCGGGCACGATCGTGGACGCCACGATCATCGCCGCGCCGAGCTCGACCAAGAACGCCCAGCAGCAGCGCGACCCCGAGATGCGGCAAACGCGCAAGGGCAAGCAGTGGCACTTCGGCATGAAGGTGCACGTGGGCGCCGACAGCAAGACCGGCCTGGTGCACAGCGCGGTGGTGACCAGCGCCAACGTGCACGACAAGCATCCCTTGCCCGACCTGCTGCACGGCAGCGAGCGGCGCGTCTACGGCGACCGCGGCTACCAGGGCTGCACCGACATCATCAAGGCTGCGGCACCGCAGGCGCGCGACTTCACGAACCGGCGTGTGCGCAAGCCCGGCGGGGAGGATGAGGCAGAGCGGCTGCGCAACCGTACCAAGAGCCGCACCCGCGCACGGGTCGAGCACCCGTTTCATGTGCTCAAGCGTCTGTGGGGCTTTGCCAAGGTGCGCTACCGCGGCCTGGCCAAGAACGCCAATCGCGCCTTCACGGCGCTGGCGATGGTCAACCTGTACATGGCTGCCAGGCGCGTGCCGGCATTGGTGCGCCCGTAGTGGGCCCATCATGGCCCCGGCGGGCGCCCAAAGGCCCGCCAGCAAGGCCCTGAGGGCCGCAAACCGCGCCGAAACGCTGCGTTTCGCCCCGAACGAGGCAATCTCGCGCCGGCGCGGGTGCTTGATCAGCGTTTCCTTAAGAGTGACTTCGAGCGCCTCTTCAACTCTGCTTATGGTCGCCAGGTTGGGACAACACTCTTGTCTCAGTACCGTATGGCGCCAGACATCGGCGCTTTGGTCTCCGAGTGCTTCTACGGCGGCAAGCTCGAGACGGGGCGGGGGGCGCCGCCCGAGTATTACGAGTTGCTGCCGGCCCACCTCGCCAAGCAAGTGACCTGGGTTGATACCTCAGCGCTGGGGCGTCACGGTTTCGAACAGCAAAGCGAAGCTCGTGATGACACATGGAACACCGCCGAGGCGCATGTGGTGATGGCGCTCCTCAAGCAAATCATCGAGTCGGATGATTTCATGACGTTCATGGCCGAGGACCTCAAGCCGCAGGAGC
>CAZPTI010000413.1:1492-3589 GCA_964588925.1 uncultured Anaerolineales bacterium
GTCGCTCATCGACAAGCTGAAGGCGGAAGCGACTTGGCTCGGCGCGGCGCGGCGGCTCGTCAAGGTAGATACCGTGGATAGCTACCAGGGCAAGGAGAACCGCATCGTCATCCTCTCCACGGTTCGCAACAACCCCGATGGGCGAATTGGCTTCCTTCGCAGCCCTAACCGGGTAAACGTTGCCATGTCTCGTGCCATGGAGCGACTGTTTGTGGTCGGCGCGAGCAAGCTGTGGCAGGGCAAGCATGCGGATGCGCCGCTTGGAAGGGTGCTGAAGTACACCGAGAAGCTCGCGGCCGAGGGGCGCGCCTTGGTTCTTCCCGCTGACCAACTGGGAGCTGACGAATGAGTGTTCCGTCTGAGTTCAATCGCGTGACGTTCGGACTCCCTGTGGAGACCTTCCGGGTCGACGCGTACATCGCACTAGAAGAGCGACTGCCCGTCGTTACGGAGTTCGTGCTGAGGTTGTTGCGCATCTGTGGTGCCGTGAACCTGAGCGCGTTTAGGAACTACTTTGGGTTTACGAACAGCGAGGCTGTCGCTGTTATCGACTCCCTGGTGCGGCAAGGTCTGCTCGAGGTGGTTGACGAGGACGTTCACCTAAGCAGATTCGCTGTCGAGCGTTTCGAGGAGTCTGGAGGGGACCACCCGAGGTTCAGCAAAGTTCAGCTTCGAAGCGACACGGTGACCTTCGACCTCATTTCATTCACTCCCCTTCGAGGTCAGGGTGGTGAGGCACCGACGGACAACCTGCTGAAGCTTGAGACTTCGGACGAAGCGCTTGGCGAGAGTGTTGAGCGCGCGCGCTTGGCCTACCGTCAGCGGTTCCCTGAGGTTGCGGCGCTCCGCGGAGACCTCCGGGACCGTTCTTTCGGCGTGTACTCGGTTGAAGATGTGGAGAGCAAGCGTCGGACCTACATTCCGATTCCGGTCAGCTTCTCGCTAGACAGTGCCGGGCAGGTGCAACGTCAGATTGATGAGGCTTTCGAACACGCAGCTCCTCCTGAGTTGGTGCAGTTCGTGAACGAAAAAGTCACGGCTGCCATTCCCAAAACGCTTGCCTTGGGCGGCTCGAACCTGGAAGAGTTCATTGACACCTTTGACCTGCCCTTGCTGCGGCAATACCTTCAGGGCAAGAAGTTCGACCTGATCAGATACCTCACCGAAGTTCACCTGACCAAGGCGGTGCGCTATCCGGTTGGTGTGGAGCCTGTTTTCGGCAATCTTTACCTAGAGGCGAACCGCGAGCGAGTTCTGGTCAGGTTGAAGGACCGCCGCCAAGGCCGTCGTCGTCACGGGCCATTACTCACTTCTCTGGCTTGGCTTACTCCAGATGACCGGCTCTGGGGGAGAGGTGACGGCTTCGCCCGGACGGTCGCGGAGTTGGTGGGCCAGCTTCGCGGAGACCGAAGCGGCGACAACCTGCATGTGTTGACCTACGCGGAGCAGGGTCAGGAGCAGTCGGTGGTTAGTCGGTTCCGGGTGCAGGGCCTCACCGAACTGCACTTCTCGCGCCCGCTTCCCCCCGAAGGCATGCTGATGGGCGGGAGGCTCGAGCTCATGCTGTATCCGACCGGCTTCATGGCCGCGCTCATTCATCTGCCCAGTCCGGGAAACCCAGGGCTTTGGATGCCTATTGGAATTATTTCCGCAACGCTGAAGCATCTCGACCTAGCCCAAAAGCTCATGCGCAGGGCAATAGGAGGTAGGCGTTACGGCCGCAAGGCAAAGTTCTCACAGAAGGAGACCGGGCCATCTCCGACGACTTTCGAAGATGGGCTCCCGTTCTTGAACTACTGTGGCTTGGTCAGCGGTGCGCAACACGAAGACGAAGCGGGGGAGTCCTGAGCGTGCTGCCATCGCTTCTTGCTCTCGATATCCAGGTCGGACTCAAGCAGTTCCTTGTGTCTGGCTTCGAGCCTGCGGACGTGCGCTGCCCCCAGATTTCGTAGTGCGCTGCCAGTCGATGCAGCAAAAAAGACAACAAAGCCCGCGAAATCGCGGGCTGGGCATTGTTTCAGTGCCTGTTGATGTCAGCCACTGCCAGACGCGGGGTTACTCCCACTCGATCGTCGCCGGCGGCTTGGAGCTGATGTC
>CAZPTI010000414.1:0-3581 GCA_964588925.1 uncultured Anaerolineales bacterium
CGCTTCTGTCTCGCTGGTTATGTCTATCGTCCGCCGCGGGAACAGCCGTTGGAGCGCATTTTGCAATGGGCGCGCGACGGTCTGGCGAAGCGGCTGCCCGTCCACGCGCACGGCGGCATTGCGGGCGAACAGGCGCCCTCGCTCGGCCTGGTGTCCGCGGCTGTGTCGGATCATTCGCATATCGACGAACTGGCCGACGCATTGGCGGAAATGGGCGCGCGCTTCGGCGTAAGCTCGATGCGCACCGACCCGATCAGCGAGCCGTTAGTTCGCGCGCTGGCCGCGAGCGGCAACCAGACGCTGACCATCGCGCCGGAGGCCGGGAGCGAGCGGCTGCGCGCGGTCATCAACAAGTCGCAGTGCGAAGACGATCTTCTCGCCGCGGTGGAGTTAGCGCAGCGTTACGGCTTCCCGCAACTGAAGATGTACTTCATGGTCGGCCACCCGACCGAGACCGACGACGACATCAACGCCATCACAGACCTGACGCTCAAGGCGCGGGCGATTTTCAGGCGTAACGTCGCCATCAACGCGACGCCGTTCACGCCGAAGGCCCACACGCCCTTCCAGTGGACCGCCATGACACCGGCCAGGATCATGGCCGACCGCCAGCGGCGACTGAAGAAGAGCCTCGCAAAGCACCGCGTGACTGTGGACGCGGACTCTCCGGAGTGGGCCGAGGTGCAGGGTGTTTTGTCGCGCGGGGATCGGCGGCTGGCGCCCGTCATTTGGGAGACTGAACGCGTGACCCTGCGCGGTTTCAGTGATTCGCTGGCGCGGCATGGATTGGACGCGGCAGAATTCATCGGCGAGCGGACCCCTGGCGCGTTCATGCCGTGGGACATCGTGGAGAGCGGCGTGCGGCCGAATTTCTATCGTTACGAACTGCGGCTGTCGGAGAAGGAGCGGTTGGGCCATCGCTGTCCGCCAGGGTGCGAGGACTGCCTGACGTGCGGGGTGTGCCGAGGGACGGTCGAGGCCGCGCTGGCGCAAGCAGCCGGAGGCCCGGCATGATCCGACGCGAGGCTGGCGGCATCGTCTATTACACGTTTGAATCGTTGGACCGCTTCGGCGAGATCGTCCACGGCATCACCGCGCGGCACGGCGGGGTGAGCGAAGGGCCGTGGAGCAGCCTCAACCTCACCAAGGGCACGGGCGACGATCCCGAAGCGGTCGAGCAAAACCTGCGCCGCATGGCCGACGCATTTGGAACACAGCGCGAACATCTCGTCAGCCCGAACCAGCGCCATACGACGCGCACAGCAGTTGTGACGGAGGCAGACCGCGGCCGGGTCATCCTCGAAACCGACACGTTGTTGACAGACGATTTCGGCGTGCCCGTGCTGCTCCGTTATGCGGATTGTACGCCGGTTCTGCTATATGATCCTCGGAACGCTGCATTTGCCGTGGTTCACAGTGGCTGGCGCGGCACGGTGGCCGGCGCGGTCCCCGCGGCGATCCGAGCGCTGGCCGAAGAGTTTGGGACGCGGCCGGAGGAAGTCGTCGCGGGCGTGGGGCCGAGCATCGGGCCGTGCTGCTACGAGGTGGGCGACGAGGTGGTCATGGCCGCGCGCGAGGCATTCGACGATGCGGACGCGCTTCTGCCGCGCAACGGCAACGAGCGCCGCCACTTCGACCTGTGGGCTGCGAACCGCCGCTGGTTGAGCGAGGCGGGCGTGAGACAGATCGACGTCGCCGAGATTTGCACCGCGTGCCACCAGGACGAATTCTTCTCTTATCGCGGCGGCAAGGGCCGCACCGGCCACTTCGGCGCTTTCATGATGTTGAAGCATAGCTAACATGGACGAACAAACACTGAGAGCCAACATCGAACGGGTCCGGGAACGGATTGCCGCGGCGGAACGCCGCGCGGGGCGCCAGGGCGAAGTGACGCTCATTGCGGTCAGCAAGACGCATCCAGCGGAAACCGTCGCTGCCGCCCACCGCGCCGGCCTGACGCGCTTCGGCGAAAACCGCGTCGAGGAGGCCGGGCCAAAAGCAGCTGTATTGCATGACTTGTTGCTGGAGTGGCACATGATCGGCCACCTGCAAAGCCGCAAGGCCGACGACGTCTTCCCGTGGGCGTCGCTCGTGCACTCCGTCGACACGATCAAGCTGGCCGGGCGGCTGAGCCGCGCGGCCGGGGGCGATCGAACGCTGCCCATCCTCCTCCAGGTCAACGTGTCGGGCGAGATGAGCAAAGAGGGGTTCGCGCCGGAGGAAGTCCCGGCCGCGGTGGAAATCATTGCCGCCCTGCCCGGCCTGCGCATCGACGGCCTGATGACAATGGCGCCGATTGCGGATGATCCCGAGGGTGTCCGTCCGGTGTTTCGGAATCTGCGGCATGTGCGCGACGGGCTGGCGCGGCAGTTCCCGCAATTATCGTGGCGTCATCTATCGATGGGTATGACGGATGATTTTGAGATAGCAATCGAAGAAGGCGCGACCCTGGTGCGTATTGGCCGCGCGATTTTCGGGGAAAGATAGCAGTATGCTCCGCAACACAACCATTTCGTTTATCGGTTCGGGCGCGATGGCCGAGGCCATGATCCGCGGCATCCTGAACCAGCAGCTCATCCACCCGGAGGCGATCACCGCCAGCGGTCCGCGCCCCGAGCGCGCGCAAGAGTTGCGCGGGCGCTATGGCATCCGCGCGGTCATGGACAATTGCCAGGCCGCGCGCGCGGGCAAAATCGTCGTGCTGAGCGTCAAGCCGCAGACCGTCAAGAAGGTGCTGCCTGAAATCCGAGATGCGCTGGCGTCCGACGACCTGCTCATTAGCATCGCGGCCGGCACGCCGATCCGCGTGCTGCGCAAAGGCGCAAGCATTCCAAAAGTTGTTCGCGCGATGCCCAACACGCCAGGTCAGGTTGGACACGGCATGACGGTGTGGACCGCGACCGCGGAAGTGGATGAGCTCGGCCGGCGGCAGGCGCAGGCGGTGCTCGGCGCTCTCGGCAAGGAGATCTACGTCAACGACGAAGGCGACCTCGACCGCGCAACCGCGCTCAGCGGCACCGGCCCGGCTTATGTGTTCCTCTTCATGGAAGCGCTCATCGACGCGGGCGTGCACCTTGGGTTCTCCCGCCGCGTCGCGCAGGAGCTTGTCTATCAGACGATGGAGGGTGCGGTCGCGATCGCGCGCAGCACGGGCGCGCACCCGGTCGAGCTGCGCAACCGCGTCACCTCGCCCGGCGGCACAACCGCCGAGGCGCTGTATCAGTTCGAGAAAGGCGGCCTGCGGACGGTGGTGTCCAAAGGCGTGTGGGCAGCTTATCAACGTTCCGTTGCGCTTGGGGAGTTAGCAGACGAATGACGCTCGCCATTGTTTCGTTCATCAACACCGTTATCGAAATCTTCAGCATCCTGATCCTGGTCGAAGTCATTGCGAGCTGGGTCATGATGGCAAATGTGCGCCTGCCGGACGTAGTTGTCCGCGCGTTGCAGGTCGTCTCGCAGATCACCGGCATCGTCCTGAACCCGATCCGCCGCGTGGTGCCGAGCATTGGCGGGCTGGACCTCTCGCCCATCATCGCGCTGCTGCTGCTGGACGTGCTGCGGCGGCTGTTGATCTCGCTGGT
>CAZPTI010000415.1:0-3574 GCA_964588925.1 uncultured Anaerolineales bacterium
CGTTCAAGTGCGGGAAACGATCAAGCCAGATACTGACACGGGAGCCAATGCCCTTCGCTTAGGGTACGAGACGGTTCCCCAGCTCACCAAACACCGAATAAGAAAGTCCATCGACAGCATGATTCTTGAAGCACTAACGATCGAGGATCTGCCCGCCGACCTCGGTTTCCGCGTCTTCGAGCAGGTCCCCTCCCTCATCCGCCCCTGGGCCGCGCCCGCCGACGCGGACCCCGCCGCCTTCCTCCAGGTCAGCGCGGACTTCATCGACCCCCTCGCGCCCGGCTGGCAGCCCGCCGACCTCATCGCCGAAGTCGCGCTCAAGGAGGCCGGTTTCGGGCTCAACTACCGCGTCGAACCCGTCCCCGCAGTCACCGGGCAGACCGTCCACCGCGTGACCGACCCCGACCGCGGCCAGTCCTTCTATATCTGCCTCGACGCCGCGCTCGCGCTCGACAACCTCGCGCCGCTCGGCCTCGACCGCAGGGACCTGTTCATCTGCCGCGACGCCGCGCTCGACGACGACACGGCCGCCAACCTCGCGCTCCAGTGCCGCCTGAAGACGATCTAGCCATGCGCCTCCAATTCGATCCCAACCAAACCTACCAGGTCGACGCGGTCAACGCGGTCGCGGGCCTCTTTGACGGCCAGGGCCAAACCGCCGCGGAGATCACCTTCAGCCTCGGCCACTCCGGCCTCGCCGCGGTCCCTAACCGGCTCGACCTCACCCCCGCGCAACTCGTCGCCAACCTCCATGCGGTGCAGGCGGCCAACGGCATCTCGCCCGACGCCCGCCTGATGCACCTGGACGGCAAGTCCACAACCTCCGCCGACCCCGCGCTCGCCGACTTCCCGAACTACTCTGTCGAAATGGAGACCGGCACCGGCAAGACCTACGTCTATATCCGCACCGCGCTGGAGTTGGCGCGGCGCTACGGCTTCCGCAAATACATCGTCGTCGTGCCGTCCGTCGCCATCCGCGAAGGCGCGCTCAAAACGCTGGAGGTCACAAGGGAGCACTTCGCCGCGCAGTTCGACAACCTGAGCTACCGCGCCTACGCCTACGACTCGGCCAACCTGACCCAGGTGCGCGGGTTCGCGCTCTCCGACGGCGTCGAGTTCATGGTGATGACCCTCGCCTCGTTCATCAGCGCGGCCAAAAACGTCCTCTACCAGTCCACCGACCGCCTGCAGGGCGAGACGCCGGTCGAGCTGGTCAAGGCCGCGCGACCCATCCTGATCCTGGACGAGCCGCAGAACATGGAGAGCGAGAAGTCCGTCGCCGCGCTCGCCGCGCTCAACCCGCTCTTCGCGCTCCGCTACAGCGCAACCCACCGCAACCCCTACAACCTGGTCTACCGCCTCACGCCTTACGAAGCGTACCGGCAGCGCCTCGTCAAGCGCATCGAGGTCGCGTCCGTCACCGCGCAGGGCGACGAGTCCGCGCCCTACATCCGGCTGGAGCGCGTGGAGAGCCAGAAGCGCACGCTAACCGCGCGGCTGACCGTGCTGAAGCTGCGCGCCGACGGGGGGGTTAAGCCCGAGACGCTCATCTTCAAGCCCGGCGACTCGCTGACCGCGAAGACCGGCCGCGCCGAGTATGCGGGCTACGACATCGACGAGATCGACATCGCGGGGCAGAGCGTGCGCTTCACCAACGACCGCGAGCTGACCGTCGGCGAGGAGATCGGCGGCAACCGCGCGGACGTGTTCGCCGCGCAGATCCGCTACACGGTCGACCAGCACCTGCGCCGCCAGAAGAAGCTCAAGGCCGACCGCGTCAAAGTGCTCTCCCTCTTCTTCATCGACAAAGTCGACAACTACGCGCCCGCCGACGGCCTCATCCGCCGCCTGTTCACCGAGGCGTTTGACAGCCTCAAGGGCGGCTACGACGACTTCAAGGACCTGTCCGCCGCGCAGGTGCAGAAGGGCTACTTCGCGTCGCGCAAGACGAAGGCGGGCGAGGTCATCCTGGAGGACAGCACCACGGGCGAGGCCGCGAAGGACACCGAAGCCTACGACCTCATCATGAAGGACAAGGAGCGGTTGCTCTCCTTCGACGAGCCCACCGCGTTCATCTTCTCGCACTCCGCGCTGCGCGAAGGGTGGGACAACCCGAACATCTTCCAAATCTGCACCCTCAACCAGAGCGCGTCCGAGATGCGCAAGCGGCAGGAGGTGGGCCGCGGCGTCCGGCTCGCGGTCGACCAGAGCGGCGCGCGCGTCCGCGAGCACCGCGTGAACGTGCTGACCGTCGTCGCCAACGAGAGCTACGAGAAATACGTCGCCGGGCTGCAAAGCGAGGTCGCGCTGGAGTACCAGGCCGAAATCGAGGCGCGTTTCGGCAAGCCCATCGGCCAGCTCAGCGACGCGGAGCGCGCGGCCATCGCGGAGGAATACGGCGCGGGCATCATGCCCCCGCGGCCCGCGGACGCGCGGCAGAAGGTCGACGTGCCGCTGCGCCGCGAATACCTGCTCCAGCCGGAGTTCCAGGAGTTGTGGGAGCGCATCAAGTTGAAGACGCGCTACCGCGTCACGGTCGACACCGCGAAGCTGCTGGTCGACACGCTCGCCGAGCTGGACGCGTCGCGCATCCCCCGCCCCCAGATCGTCGCAACAAAGGCCGAGGTGACGGTCACGGACGAAAACAGCTTCGCCGCGCGGCAGGTGGCGCGCGTGCAGGCCGTCATGGACCTCAGCGGGCGCTGGCCGCGGCCCAACGTGGTCGAAGTGATGGGCCGCCTGCTCGCGCGCAGCCACCCGCCCGTCCGCCTCACCCGCCGCACGCTGCTCGCGCTGATCGAGCGCGCCGGCCCCGCCCTGCAATCGGCCATGCTCGCCAACCCCAACGCGTTCGCCGCCGAGGCCGTCCGCGTGCTCAAGGACAAGCTGGCCGACCAACTGACGGCCGGCATCAAGTACGAGCAGACCGGCGAATGGTACGAGATGACGCAGTTCGAGGAGTTGCTCTCCGGTTGGACCGACTACCTTGTGCCGGCCGAGCGCAGCATCTATGAGCAAGTCTTCGTCGACTCCGGCGTCGAGCGCGATTTCGTCGCCAGCCTGGAGAACGACGGCCGCGTCAAATACTATGTCAAGCTCCCCGCCTGGTTCACCGTGCCCACCCCGATAGGCGCATATGAACCGGACTGGGCGGTCGTCATGGAGGACCACGACGCCTACGGCGAACCCACCGGCCAGCGCCTCTACCTGGTCGCCGAAACCAAAGGCACGGATCGGTGGAACGACCTCCACCCCGATGAAAAGCGCCGCATCCAGTGCGGCAAAGCGCACTTCGAGGGCGCGCTCGCGGTCCGCTACCGCTGGGGCAACGACTTCGCCCACCTCAAAGGCGACACCGCCTGAAGCAGTGAGCTGGCCGGTGCCCCACTGTGATGTAGTGGCGCACCGACCAGCTCACGCGCGCCCGCGCGCCCCCTCCCCCATCCCCGATGTTCAGGTTTTGCCCGCGCAATCTCTGTATGCGGAGTCGCGATCCAAACACTCAAAAAGATTCCGACATCCACTCACAATCTATGCTTATGGTTGGATGCCGGAAGCGCGTTTGTGTTTCTGC
>CAZPTI010000416.1:0-3573 GCA_964588925.1 uncultured Anaerolineales bacterium
CCCGCATCGTCCGAGCGCATCACGTCCCAGTGCTTCTGCATGAAGAGCACGTTGGGCCGGGAGGGGTGCATGGCGATGCGATGGACGCAGTGGCCGGTCTCGGCGTTGGGGTCGGGGATGTATTCGGAGCGCAACCCCTGGTTAATCGGCAGCCACGTCACGCCGCCGTCGTCCGTGCGGAACGCGCCCGCCGCCGAGATCGCGATGAACATGCGCTGCGGGTTGGTCGGGTCGATCAGGATGGTGTGCAGGCCCAGCCCGCCCGCTCCCGGCTGCCACGAGGGGCCGGAGGGGTGCAGGCGCAGGCCGGAGAGCTCCTGCCAGGTTTTGCCGCCGTCGGTCGTCTTGAACATGGCCGCATCCTCGACGCCCGCATAGACGGTGTCTGGATCACTCAGCGACGGCTCAAGATGCCACACGCGCGCGAACTCCCACGGATGCTGCGTGTCGTCGTACCACAGGTGCGTGCCGACGCCCCCTTCGTACTTGAACTCGTTGCCCACGGTCTCCCACGTCTTGCCGCCGTCGTTCGACCGCTGCATGACCTGCCCGAACCAGCTATTCGACTGCGACGCGTAAATCCGGTCAGGGTCGACCGGCGAGCCTTTCATGTGGTAAATCTCCCAGCCCCCGAAATGCGGGCCGTCCACCTGCCAGCGCTTGCGCTTGCCGTCGGATGTCAAAACAAACGCGCCCTTTCGAGTTCCCACCAACACTCGAACTCCGGTCATTGCGTATCTCTCCTTTACAGTTGGGGCTTTCGCACGCGCAGCCGTGGGTAGAGATGGGACGATGTTCCCTCCGGCGGGAAAGGCTGCGTGCGTCTGGTTATTGTACTCGATTTGTGGGGAATTAAGAAACGGGCCTTACCACCAGCCGAATGCGATTCTCGAACGGATCGCGCAGCAGGGCCGTGTCTCCATCGGCTTCCGCCGCATACCCCGCCGCCGCCACCCGTCTCGCAACCGTCTCGACCTCTTGCTGGTTCGGCAGGAGCAGGCTGAACTCGCGCAGCCCGGCGCTGTCCTCCGGCGCAGGCGCACCGCCCCGGCTCTGCCACGCGTTCAGGCCGATGTGATGGTGATACCCGCCCGCCGAAACGAACAGCGCGCCGTGCCAGCGCGCGGTCACGTCAAAGCCAAGCGTGTCAACATAGAACTTCTCGGCCAGCGCCACGTCGCCCACGCGCAGGTGCATGTGGCCGAGCTTCGTCCCCTCCGGCGCGGCCGTGTCTGCCACCGCCTCTTCGAGGTCGCCGATCTCCGCAAACATGCCCTCCACGTCAACCGGTTCCGCCGCCATGCGCACGCTGTCGCCGTCCCACTCCCACTCGGCGCGCGGCCGGTCGCGATACAGCTCCAGCCCGTTGCCGTCCGGGTCGTTCAGGTAGAACGCCTCGCTGACGAGATGGTCGCCCTGCCCGATGGCGAGTCCGGCGGACGCAAGCTGCGCGATCTTGACGCCCAGGCTGCGGCGGTCGGGGAAGAGGATGGCGGCGTGATACAGGCCGGTCGTGCGGGGCGGCTGCGGGCGCGCGCCGGGGACTTCCTCCAGCGCGACGATGGCCCGGCTGCCTGCGCCCAGCGTGGCCCTGCCCTCACCCTGCGAAAGCGACCGCAGGCCGAGTTGCCCCGCATAAAAAGCCAGCGAACGGCGCAAATCCGCCACCTTGAGCGTCACCATCCCGACATCGGTCAGGGGGTGGAGTTGCGCTTGCGCAGCCGGCGCCCCGGTTGGGTTGTCTGACGGTTGCATTTCTCACTACCCTTGTGCTGATCTCGTCGCCGCAGCAACTGCGACAGGGAGATGATCGCGCTGGCAGCGAGTTTCTTCTGCAACTAAGCGCACATTGACCACACGCTACCCGATGCGCGCGGCAGCCAGCCCGGCGCGCGTCCCAATCGTGACGATCATGCACCACGCCAGCACGGCAACGGCCACATTCACCACGGCCAGGAACGGCGTCGCGCCGCTCGTCATCATGATCACGCCAACCAGCATCGCCACGATAAATGCGCCGAGCAGGACGATCCCGGCTGTCCGCAACGCGCGATCCGCCCGCTGTGTCAGCACGCGGCCAACCAGCAGCAGCGTCAGCGCGGCAGCGGCCACGCCCACGATCAGCCGGACCACCTGCGGCCAGCCCGGCACATCGACCGGCAGCACGCGCCAGATCGGCCAGCTCAGGCAGCGCGTCAACGAGCCGGAGCCTGCGACGAGGATGCCGCCCACGTATGTGGCCCAGACGGCGAGCGTCGTTCCTGCGCCCAGCTTCGCCAGCGGCGTGGCAAGCGAAAGGCGATCCGGCGCGTCCGGTTGCGCGTGCTTGATCCATCCGACCGTTGCCGCCGCCGTCATCAGCATCAGCACGATCAGCGCGGAGCCAAGGTCGAGCGCGGCCACCGGACGCGGCAGCCCGGTCAGCACGGCGAACGCGCCGAACACGACCACGGCCAGCGTGAAGAAGATGGCGACCGTGGGCAGCCACTTGACGAGCGGGACGTTCCTCGCGTTGCGCCAGCCGAGGTAGGCGGATGCGACGATCAGCGGCGTGGTGATGAGCGCGACGAAGCGATGCGTGTACTCGATGATCGAATGAATCTGCGGCGGCGGGATCGCGCGTCCGAAGCAGCCGGGCCAGTCAGGACATGCGGCGCCCGACTCGGTCGCGCACACGACCGCCCCCATCGTGACGAGGAGCGCGGTGGAGATGGCGGCGGCCAGCAGCAGGTTGCGGTGACGGCGCGTGATGGTCGGCTGCGCTGCGTTGGCGCGTCGCAGGGTTGTCGTGGTGCTCAAGCTCTTCTCCGTTCAGCGTTGATCGGCTCACTGCGCCTTTTGGCGCAAGCGCATTATACACTGGCGGGCGTCCCCTTGATGTATAATCGAAGTCCATCCCAACAACTTCGCGCCACGCAGGAGGCCCCATGTTCGTCAAAGACCAGATGACACCCCACCCTGTGACCATCACGCCCGAAAGCTCCATCACCGCCGCCCAGCGCGTGATGAAGGAGAACAACATCCGCCACCTGCCCGTCATCAGCCCCGGCGGCGCGTTGATCGGCCTGCTCACCCGCACCACGCTCGAACAGGTGCTCCCCTCGCGCATGACGACGCTGTCCGTCTACGAGCTGCATTACCAGTTGGAGAAGGTCACGGTGCGCGATGCGATGCTCCGGCAGGTGATCACGACGACCGAGGACGTGCCGATTGAGCAGGCGGCGCGCATCATGTGGGAGAAGAAGATCGGCTGTCTGCCCGTGATGCGCGGGAACAAGCTGGTCGGCATCGTGACGGACATCGACCTGATGCGGACCATGTTCGAGCTGCTCGGCGCGCGGCAGCCCGGCATCCGCCTGACCCTGACCATCCCCGGCGATCCGGGCGAGCTGGCGAAGCTGACCTCGGCGGTGGCGGGCGAAGGCGGCGACATCACGGCGCTGGGCGTCCTCCCCTCCGACGAGCCGCTGCGGTGGCGCGCGGTGATGAAGGTGCGTTTTGTGGAGCAGGGTCGGCTGGAGGCGGCGGTGCGGGGGATTGCGGGGGTGGAGGTGGTGGACGCGCGGGCGGAGT
>CAZPTI010000417.1:0-3572 GCA_964588925.1 uncultured Anaerolineales bacterium
CGCTTTCGGGCGATAAAAACACCGACTTGCGTCGGCGCCTGGCACCCGTGCGATTCAGTTTGCTGTCCGAGTCAACGATCCGACATCTTATCACAACCGTTTCCGGCTGTCAAATTCGCCGCTATCGTTTCTTCGACTTTCAACCGTGGTCTTTAGCTGAGAAGGTTCGCTGCGCTTGCCGGATCGCTTGTTTCCATCCAGTTGCGGCGACACTCGAAGCGGGCCGTTTTCGGCGCAACGGTCGGCTACTTTATCACATCCGATACAGGCTGTCAAATTTTGCCGTCTCTGTTTTCAAGCCCGCCGATGATTTCCTGGCGAGCCTTCCGCCGCTTCACGGTGGAGACCGTTGCCGGCCTGCCGTTTCCGGGGCGATTAGTCAGCGCCGTTTCCGGCGCAACGATCCGCTACTCTATCACACCCCTTTAGGAGTGTCAAATTTCGCATTCTCGTCTTTCAAGGTCTCACTGCGAACCGGTTGGCTGTGTGTGAGACTTGGTCTCGTCTGAGACCACTCGCCGTGGCTACGTTGGCGAGGATTTCGCCGCTTCGCGGTCGCAGCCGTTGCCGGCCTGCCGCTTCCAGGGCGCTGATCGTTTCGCGCCGCTACCGGCGCAACGAGTCCTACTTATATCACACGCCCGCAGGCATGTCAAATTCTGTAGCGCTCGCTTTTGAATCCTTCAATTTACTTCTTGTTTGTTCTTGTTTGCGACACGGTCAGCCGTGGCCGTTCCGAGCGCAACGAGGGCCGAATTTACCACAGGCATTACCTCGTGTCAAATTCGGCCCTCTATCTTTTGACGTAGCGCCAATTGCTAACTTGCGCCGCCAGCACCGCCCCTTACATCGCCCGCCGTCCCTCCAGCGCGCGCGATAACGTCACTTCGTCCGCATACTCCAGATCGCCGCCCATCGGCAAGCCACGCGCCAGCCGCGTCACCTGCGCATCGTCGTTCGCCAGCTGCTGGTAGATGTACGCGGCCGTGTTCTCGCCCTCCAGGCTCGGATTCGTCGCGAGGATCACCTCGCGTGGCTTCGTCTCGCGCACACGGTCGACCAGCTCCGCGATCCGCAGCTTCTCCGGATACACCCCGTCGATCGGCGAAAGCGCGCCGTGCAGCACGTGATACACCCCGCGGTATGACCCGGTCCGCTCAATCGCCAGCAGGTCCATCGGCTCCTCGACCACGCAGATGAGCGACTGATCGCGCGCCGCGTCCCCGCAAATCGGACACGGGCTTTCCTCCGCAATGTTAAAGCACCGACTGCACTCGACCGTGCCGCCGCTCAACGCGGCCAGCGCCTCCGACAGCGCGTCGGCCAGGCCATTCGGCTCGCGCAGCAGGTAGAACGTCAGCCGCGAGGCCGTCTTCGGTCCCACGCCAGGCAGCCGCGCGAGCAGGTCGATCAGGTTGGCGACCGGCCGCGCCAGGGTTTGCGCCATGCCGCGTCTCCTACATCAGGCCGGGGATCGACAGGCCCCCGGTCAGCCCCTGCATCGACTGCGCGGCCAGCCCCTGCGACTTCTCGACGGCTTCGTTAACCGCGGCCATGATCATGTCTTGCAGCATCTCCACGTCTTCAGGGTCGACCACATCGGGCGAAATCTCGATGGAGAGCAGCTTCTGGTGCCCGTTCATCACGGCCTTGATCGCGCCGCCGCCGACGCTCACCTCGACCTTCTCGTCGCCCAGCCGCTCCTGCGTCTTCGCGAACTCCTCTTGGAGCTTGGCGAGCTGGCCTGACATGCCGCCGCCACCCCCGCCGCCCGCGCTCGTGGTCGTCTTCCGAATGCCATACGCCGGTCGCGCCTTACCCTTAGCCATAACCTACCTCCGCTAGTTTCAGTCGAGCTGCCGCACCACGGCGCCCCGACGTTTCGCATCTTCCAACAGCGCATCCCCGCCCGCCCGCGGTTGCTCCTGCTTCCCGCCCGACGCAGCAGTGGCGGTGGCGCCAGAACCCATCAATGAACAACGGATGCCGACATCCTCACCCAACACCTGTCGCCAGGCCGCTTCGACCGCTGCCTTGTGCGCCGGCGTATCGATCATTTCGCGCGAAAAATCATGGGCGGAAGCAAAACGCAACACGAGGGTGCGCCCCTCTGCCTCGACTTCTTTAACATTCTTGAGGGCAGCGGCAATCCGCACCCCGCCCGCCTGCGCCTTCACGACAACCATAAAGCGGTCCCAGTTGGAGTGAACGCGCTGCCGCAGCTCATCGGCTTCGCCGCCCGAAGGCTCCTGAGCAGCCCGTTCTTCCGGTTGCTGCGCGGGCTCGCTTTGCCGGGGCGGTTGGGTCTGGCGCGCCGGCGGTTCCGCGTGCCGCTTCTGCGCTGGCGCCTGAGTCGTCACCGGCGGCGTCTGCCGCGCAGGTTCTGTTTGGGCGGGACGCGCTTCCGCAGGTCGCGCCTCCGCCTGAGTGACTGCGGGGCGTTCGGGCGCAGTCGTTCGGGCAGCGGCCACGACGGCTGGCGCAGCATGGGTCGCAGCCGACGAGCGCAGCAGCGCCATTTCGAGCGGCAACTGCGGCACGCCCGGCACCTGGTCGCGCAGCGCGCCGCGCGCGTCCGTCCACTCCTTGAGCATCGCCAGCAGCGCCGGGGTTCCCATGCCCTGCGCCTGTTTCGCCAGCCGCGCCCGCGCATCCTGCGGCAGGTCGAGCAGGTCGGTCGAACCGGCCACGCGCGCCACGGTCAGGCTGCGCAAATAGGCGATAACCTGGTCGGCCAGCTGCCCCAGCTCGACGCCCTCGGCCACCAGCGCGTTCAGCAGCGCCAGCCCCTCACCCGCGTTGCCCGCCGCCATGTGGTCGACCAGATTGCCGATGGTCGTCTGGTTAACAAGGCCAAGCACGTTCTCCACGCGCTCCAGCGTCACCATCTCGTCGCCGTACGACAACAACTGATCGAGCAGGCTGATCGAATCGCGCATGCTGCCCGTGCTGCGCCGCGCGATGGCAGCCAGCGCCTCTTTCTGCGCCTGCCGCCCCTCGCGCTTCACCAGGTCGGCCAGGTGCTTAACAATGTCGTCCGTGCCGATGCGCTTGAAATCAAACCGCTGGCAGCGCGACCGCACGGTCTCCGGCACGCGGTCGGGCTCTGTCGTGGCAAGGACGAAGATCGCATGGGACGGCGGCTCTTCGAGCGTCTTCAGAAGCGCGTTGAACGCCTCCTTCGTCAGCATGTGAACTTCGTCGATGATGTAAACTTTGTACCGCGCTTCGTTGGGCCGGAACGCGATCTTCTCGCGCAGGTCGCGGATTTCGTCGATGCCGCGGTTGGAGGCCGCGTCGATCTCGATTAAGTCGAGCAGCCGCCCCTCGCTGATCGCCACGCAAATGGCGCACTCGTTGCACGGCCGCTTGTTCGGGTCCTCGTTCAGGCAGTTGATCGCCTTTGCCAGGATGCGCGCGGTGCTCGTTTTGCCCGTGCCGCGCGGGCCGGTGAACAGGTAGGCGTGCGACATGTGGCCGTCGCGGAGCGCGTGGCGGAGGGTCAGGGTCACGTGTCCCTGCCCGATCACCGTCTCGAACTCCTGCGAACGCCACTTGCGATACAGGGCCTG
>CAZPTI010000418.1:0-3572 GCA_964588925.1 uncultured Anaerolineales bacterium
GGATGCTTACGGGCGATGAACCCGATCCGCTGGCGGCCAAGGCGCTTGACCAATACTTGCTGCTGCTCGCTGAACACGAGTTGAACGCGTCCACGTTCACCGCGCGCGTGATCGCCTCCACCGGCTCGGACCTGCATTCGGCCATTACCGGCGCGATGGGCGCGCTGAAAGGCCCGGCGCACGGGGCAGCGGTGCAGGAGGCGATGGAGCAATTCCTGGAGATCGGCACGCTGGACAACGTGGAGCCGTGGTTCCACAGCCTGGCGGGCACGGGGCGGCGCGTGATGGGCATCGGGCACCGTGTCTACAAGGTGCGCGACCCGCGCGCCGAGCCGCTGATGAAGAACGTGTTGAAGATGGTGGAGGCGACGGGCGAGCGGCAGTGGTTCGACATCGCGCAGCGGCTTGAACAGGTCGCGATGGAGGACGAGTACTTCAAGTCGCGGGGCCTGAGCGCGAACGTGGACTTCTACTCGGCGCCGCTGCTCTACTCCATCGGCATCCCGGTCGATGCGTTCACGTGCATGTTCGCCATGAGTCGCATCGTCGGCTGGACTGCCCACGTGTACGAGCAGCAGGCGAACAACCGGCTGATCCGCCCGCTGTCGAACTGGATGGGCGAGCACCAGTTGCCGTGGGCGCCGATTGAGCAGCGGAAGTAAGGGCGATAGTGCGTTAGTGAGATAGTGCGGTAGTGGGCTTGCGCCTGCTGCCGCACTCCTCCAGCGGTTATACACGAGATTATTATACTTGGCTGTATAAAGGCGCGCGAGACCTGACGGGTTCTCGGAAACCCGTCAGGTCTTTCTCATTAAATCCAGTGCTGCTGCCGGGCGAAGCGCAGCAGCTCATCCCGGAACTGCGGCGCGGCCACGTTGACCAGCGCATGCACGCGCTCGCGCACGCTGCGCGCGAAGAGGTCGGCGACGCCGTACTCGGTGACGACGTAGCGGACGTGGTTGCGCGTGGTGACGACGCCGGCGCCCTGCTTGAGCATGGGCACGATCCGGCTGACCTGGCCGTCCTTCGCCGTGGCGGGCAGCGCGATGATCGGCACGCCGCCGGGGGAGCGCAGCGCGCCGTACATGAAATCGAGCTGGCCGCCGACGCCGCTGTAGAACATCGGCCCGATGGAGTCGGCGCACACCTGGCCGGTCAGGTCGATCTCCAGCGCCGAGTTGATCGCCACCTGCTTGTTGTTCTGCGCGATCACGAACGGGTCGTTGACGTAATCCTGCGGGTGGAACTCGAACATCGGATTATTGTCGATGTAGTCGTACAAGCGTTGCGAGCCGAGCGCGAACCCGGCAATGCACTTGCCCCGGTGGATGGTCTTTTGCGCGTTCGTGAGCACCCCGGTCTCGATCAGATCGATCACCCCGTCAGAGAAGAGCTCGGTGTGGATGCCGAGGTCCCGCTTGTCCTTCAGGTAGAGCAGCACCGCATCCGGGATTTCGCCGATGCCCATCTGCATGGTCGCGCCGTCGGGGATCAAATTAGCGATGTTTGAGGCGATCTGCTTTTGCAACTCGCCCGGCGAGCCCATCGGCACCTCGACGATGGGGTAGCTGACCGGCACGATATGCGTGAGGCGGGAGACGTGGATAAAGCTGTCGCCGAGCGCGCGCGGCATCTGGTCGTTCACTTCCGCAATGACGATCTCGGCGGACTCGGCGGCGGGCTTGGTCAGGCCGACCTCCACGCCGAACGTGCAGTAGCCGTGCTCGTCGGGCGGCGAGCAGTGGATCATGGCGACGTTGGGCTTGAGCAGGCCGGGGTCGCGCAGCGCGCGCGGGATCTGGCTCAACAGGATCGGCGTGAAGTCGGCCCGCCCCTCGTTGACCGCCCGGCGCACGTTGTGGCTGATGAAGAGCGAGTTGACCCGGATGTGCCCTTCCATTTCGGGCGCGACGTATTCCGCCGGCCCGATGGTCAGCACCTGGACGATCTCGATGTCCTCCAGTTGGGGCGCGCGGCGCACCAGCGCGCCGAGCAACTCCTTCGGCACCGAGCAGTTGCCGGTCATGAAGACGCGGTCGTGCGACTTGATCGCCTCGACGGCCATGTCGGCGGAGCAGAGTTTGCTGTGGTAGGATGCGGCCCTCATGCCTCACCTCCCGCATCGCTCACGATGGAAGCGGCCAGGCCGGGGTGGGTGATCTGTCCTGCGTGCATGTGCAGGCCCCGGCGCAGGGCGGCATTGCCCGCCAGCGCAGCCTCCAGCCCCTTCTCGGCGATCTCCTTCAGGTAAGGCCAGGCGGCATTGATGAACGCGTGCGTGGTGGTGCGCGAGACGACGCCCGTCATGTTCGGCACGCAGTAGTGGATCACACCCTCTTCGATGTAGGTCGGGTTCTGGTAGGTCGTGGGGCGGCTCGTCTCCACGCAACCGCCCTGGTCGATGGCGACGTCCATGATGACCGAGCGGGGCTTCATCGCGCGGACCATCTCGCGCGTGACGAGGTGGGGCGCGCGGCTGCCGGGGACCAGCACCGCGCCGATCAGCACGTCCGCCCGCTTGACCGTGCGCGCCACGTTGAAGTCGTAGGAGACCATCGTGTCCACGTTGCAAATCTTGTCTTCGAGGGCTTGCAGGCGGTGGATGTCCGCATCGAGCACCGTGACGTGCGCGCCCATTGCGGAGAAGAGGCGGGCCGCGTTGCTCCCCACCGTGCCTGCGCCGAGGATGACCACGCGCACCGGCGGCACACCCGGCACGCCGCCGAGCAACATGCCGTGCCCGCCGGAGTTGTTTTGCAGCAACTGCGCGGCAATGGGCGGGATCATGCGGCCGGCGATCTGGCTGGCCGCCGTGAGCACCGGACGGTAGCCGTTGTCGTCCTCGATGGTCTCGTAGGCGATGGCCGTGACGTTGCGCTTCAGCAGCAGGTCGATCTTCGACGGGTGCGCGACGGCGAGGTGCAGGAAGCCGCAGAGGATTTGCCCCTCGTGCAGCAGGTCGAACTCTGGCAGGGTGGGCCGCGACACGGAGAGGATCATCTCGGAGCGGCCGTAGACCTCCTCGGCCGAATAGCAAATCTGCGCGCCCGCAGCCCGGTAGCGTTCATCCTCGAAGCCGCTGCCCTGCCCGGCGTCCCGCTCCACGTAGACGCGATGTCCCTGCCGCGTGAGGATCTCGACGCCCATCGGCGTGAGCCCGGCGCGATAATCGAAGGGCCGTTTTTGCCTGGGGACTCCAATATCCATGAAGTGCCTCCTCCTTGAGGTGATGTGGCATGTGTTGTGGCGCTGCGCTAGACGTTGTCCAGCCAGCGGCGGATTTCATCCTTGACCCGTCCGGCATCGGCGGGGAGCTCGACCGGCGGGTTGCGGTGGCGCGCGATCACGTCGGCCAGCGTCCCTTCGTGGTAGCCGACCTTGAACTCGCTGAACTTCAGCCCGTGGGCGGTCGAGATGATGACGACGCGCTGACCCGCTTCGATGACCCCCTGCCCGGCCAGCTTGCGCGCGACGGCCAGCGCGACGCCCGTGTGCGGATCGGTGTACAGCCCTCGCCGGTCGGCCAGCGCGCATGCGTCGGCCAGCTCGTCCTCGCTCGCCTGTTCCACGAT
>CAZPTI010000419.1:0-2743 GCA_964588925.1 uncultured Anaerolineales bacterium
ACACGATTAACTGCGGTACTCTACTTGGGGGCAGCGATGCTGAGTCTAGCACCAGCGTTGTGTTGGACGGGACAGGAAGCATGTTATTGTCAGGATTTGTGTATTCGACCGACTTTCCCACTACAAGTCAAGCTTACGATACAAGTCACAACGGCGGCCATGAATGGTATCCATACGATGCTTTCATTGCTAAAATCAACTTGTATTGTAATGACTTATTATATTCAACATTTCTAGGTGGCTCCCACGGCGATACCGCAAGTGATATAACGCTAGACGCTGCTGGTAGAGCTTTTGTTGCAGGTTCCACTTTATCCAGAGATTTCCCAACAACGTCTTACGCATACGATTCGAACTACAATGGTGGTAATGGGGACGCGTTCATTGCTCAACTAGTGATGGGTACTACAAACGGGCCAACTCCGAATCCAACCACCATACAAACTCCAACCCCCGTGTTCACTCCAACCCCCACTCGTCTGACCGCACCCACGCGCGCCTTCCCCACCCCCACCGCCACCCCCAACTTTCCCGAATGCGCGCTAACCATCGACAAGACGGCTTACCCCGCCATCGCGCGCAAGGACGGCCAAATCGGCGTCACGCTCCGATTAAGCGGCTCATGCCCGTCTGAAATTGGCGCGGCCGTGGATGCGGCGCTGGTGATCGATCGCTCCTCGTCCATGTGCGGCGAAAAACTAAACCAGGCGCAGGCGGCCGGCCAGGCCTTCCTCGACTCGATGGCCTTCCCGCCCGACCAGGCGAGCGTGATCTCGTTCGCCTCGACCGCGCAACTCAACATCGGACTTACCGGCAACCGCCAGTACGCCTCGAACGCGCTCAACAGCATCGCGTGCGGCGGGCTGTCGCGGATCGATGCGGGGCTTAACAAGGCATACGATGAGATGACCGGGTCGCGCAGGGTGGCGGGGCACAGCCCGGCCCTGATCCTGCTCACCGACGGCAACCCCGAGGGTGCCTACGCCGACGACGTACGCGCCGCCGCCCGCCGCGTGCGCGAGGCCGGCATCTTGCTCTACACCGTGGGCCTTGGCGCCGATGTCAACGCAAGCTTGCTGCGCGAGGTCGCCACCCAGCCCGACTACTACTTCCAATCTCCCGCCCCGGCCGATCTGACGCAGATCTACAGCCGTCTCGCGGGCGATCTGCGCGCCGTACCGGCCGCTAACGTCTTGATTACCGACATCGTCGCGCCGGAATTCGAGATTGTGCCCGGTTCGTTCACCGGCGCAGCGCAGCCGCAAGTCGCCGGCGACACTCTGCGCTGGTACCTGCCGCGCTTTCCCGAAGGCCAGACGGAGGTCAGCTTCAGCGTACGGCCCAGACAGTGCGGGACGTTCGACGTCAACCGCGCGGCAAGCGTGGAGTATGAGGATAACCGCGGCGCGCGGCGCAGCCTGACTTTCCCGGTCCCGCGCGTCACCATCAGCGGATGCGGGCCAGACCTGACCGATGTCTTCCTGCGAGATAACGGCAGCGACTACGGTGCCATCCCCAGTGCTCAGCCGTGGTGGGAAAGCCCCGACATCTGGGTGCGCCACGTCGATGACGGCGGTCTCCAACATCAGAACCCGCGCGCCGGTCAGCGTAATACTATTTACGCGCGTATCTGGAACCGCGGAACAACTACCGTGACCGACATTGACGTAAACTTCTACTTCGCCAACCCCGCGCTCGGGCTATCGTGGCCGGCTGCCTGGCAATCACTGTCCCCAACGCGGCGCATCGGATCGCTTGCGCCGGGGCAATCCGCAATTGTCTCAATCCCCTGGGATACACCCGGTCTCGCCGGGCATTGGTGCCTGTTGGTTAGAATCAGCGCGGCAGCTGACCCGATCCGTGATGACCGCGTGCGCTGGGAGAACAACATTGCGCAGCGCAACCTGCACGTTATCGACTACTCCCAGCCTCAGGCCGGCGAGTGCGAATTGGACGATAACGGCCTGCAAACCGACCGGATTGCTTTCGAGGTGACAAATACCCTCGCGACTGCCAGCCTGGTCGATCTGCGGCTGGAGATTAACAACGCGGGCGCCGGCGCAGAGGTGCGCTTCGAGCCGGGACCCCTCAGCGGCCGTTGGGCCTCACTCGACGGGCTGTTCGTTGAACCGGATGGCCGGCTCCGGCTCACCCGAATCCCGGCGATGATATACGGTGTCCAACTAAATCCGAGCGAACGACGCACTGTTCATATCGAGGTGAAAGCGCCCGGCAACAGCCGCTTCACCGTCGGACTGACCGAACTGGTGCGAGGCAACGTCGTTGGTGGCAACTCCTACCAGCGCTGGTTGCCGCCCTGCCCGGTGCGCCTGCCTGTCGTGATGCGTTCCGGCGCGCCGACATCCACGCCCTGCCCGCCCGGTCAGTACACGCCGCCCGACGTGATGCTCGTGCTCGACCGATCCGGCAGCATGCAAGGAGCCAAACTGGACGCGGCAAAGCAGGCTGTGCGAGTGTTCCTGGACCAGATGAATCTGGCGACCGAACAGGCTGGCATAGTATCGTTCGATCAGGCGGCGACTCTCAATCAGCAACTGACGCACAGCAGGGTTGCGCTTGACGCTGCGCTGAATGCGATCACAACCGGCGGAACTACGGCAGTTGGGGAAGGGATTGCGACCGCGCAAACCGAGCTGCAAAGCAGCCGGCATCTGCAGGGGTATACGCCAGCCATGATCGTGTTGAGCGATGGACAGAACAACGCGGGGCGCGATCCGGTGGC
>CAZPTI010000419.1:2776-3511 GCA_964588925.1 uncultured Anaerolineales bacterium
TCTGCGGCCGAGCGGTGGCCGCGGCTAGTGCCGCCAAAGCCGCAGGAACAATTATCTTCACGATCGGGCTGGGGTCGGACGCCGATGCTAATCTGCTGCGACAGATCGCGTCGCAGCCGGGGAACTACTACTATGCGCCAACGCCCGACAAGCTGGCGGAGATCTATCAGACGATCGCAGGAGAGATACGCTGCCGGCAGTAACGGCGCGTAACTCTAAATCGAGGTCTCGCAGTCGGTAAAGGGTTCGTCGCGCAGCTGCCGCGCGAGCGCGTCGCGCTGCCGCGCATGATACCGTTCCAGCATCGCGGCGGACTCGGCAAGATCGTCGTAACGACCATCTGCCTTCGCCTGCCCGCGCGCCAGAGCGGCCTCTACGTCCACCCCGGTCTGATACGCCAGCTTAAACAAGAAAACAAAAACGTCCGACAGTTCCTCTTCCAGTTCAGCGTGGAACTTGTCTGCGCTTTCGGCATCCTTGTATCCTTCCCATTGCAGGATCAAGTCAGCCACCTCGCCAAGTTCCTCCATTGCGTGGATCAGCGTGTGCGCTGGAGAGACGCGATCCCACCCGCGCGCCTTGTCCCACGTCTCAAGCCACCTCTGATATGCGCTGATCTCCATTTCGGCTAACCTTCAACATGCGCCTGCGGCGCCTCATAATCCTGTCCAAACGCGCGGCGCAGCCGCTCCACAAACACCGGCGCGCGCAACCCGTGCTCCAGGTGATAGACGA
>CAZPTI010000420.1:0-3508 GCA_964588925.1 uncultured Anaerolineales bacterium
GAACAGGCAGCGACCATAACGACAACGAGAAAGAGGACAAGGACGAGAGATGTGGGCTTCATGAGAGCTCCTCCAACACAAAGGCATGACGACATAGTGACACGAGCGCGCACTTTATGTCATCGCGCCATTGTGTTATTCCCTTTTCACCGGCTCGCGCGGTTGGTTTGTTGCAGCTTGCGCGCGGCCTCGGTTTGCTCGACCGACAGATCGGTGGAGGTGGACGAGTAGACTTCGTTGAGCGAGTCGACGATGTCCTGCAGGGCGAGCACCTCGCCGCGGATGTCGTCGCGGAGGCGATCCGCGCGGTCCGAGTCCACTTCGTTCGTGCCGATCAGGAGCAACTGCGAGTAGACGGTGCCGAGCGCGGCGAGCGAGTGATCCATTTGCAGGTCCGCGCGGGTCATCCGGCCGCGCAACTCGGTCAGCGCCTCGACCTGCTCGCGGTTTGATTCGAGCGTCTGCTCGATCTGCGCGCGGACGCGGGGGTCGCGCTCGCCTTGCAGCCGCGCCTTCAGCCGGTCGACCTCCTTCGGCACCTGTTCCAGGTCGCGGCGCAGGATCGAGTCGGACTTGTACGCGTCGAGCCGGCGCGCGAGGGTCGCCATGTTGGCGATCCAGTCGTACACCTGGTCGGTGGTGCGTTTCAGCCGGTCGCGCAGCACGCCTTCGCGGTGCTGGTTGATCACCGCCTCGATGCGCTTGCGGTACTCGTCGGCCTCGCGCAGCTTAAGCTGGAGGCTGCGGTCGCGGATGCCCGCGAAGGTGTACTTCTCGCGGAAGAGCGCGTCGATGGCCTTCTGCTGCTCGCCTTTGTCGGTCAGCGTGGAGACGATGATGCCTACCTCGCCGATGACGCCCGCGATCGGCCAGATGAACCAGGGGATCATCGGGATGACGTCGGGCAGGAAGACGGTCGCCAGGACCGTGCCCGCGACGATCAGCGCGCTCTCCAGCCGGAAGATCGCGTTTTTCAGCAGCGCCTTGCCGACGTCTTTTTCCAGCCGCTCTCGAATCGACTCAGTCATTAGAAGTAACTCGACAGTATCTTGTACAGCTCGCGAATCGTTTCCTCGTTGCCCTCGCGCACCTGTCCGCCGCTCGCGTTCGCGATGGCCTGCAACACGTCGTAGTCTGCGTCGCGGCCATACGCAATGCAGAAAACGACAACCGGCACGTTTTCGTTGCCTCGCCGGATTTCGTCAACCAGTTGGCGCAGGGAGACCATCGACGCGTTCTCGCGGCCGTCGGTCATGGCGACGATGGCGTTGATGCGCTCGGTGTCGCCGTTCTCCTGTAAGCGGTTGTAGGCCAGGCGGACGCCGTCGAGGAGGGCGGTGTTGCCGCCCGCGCGCAACCTGTCGATGTCGGCGTTGAGCGTCGCGCGGTTGTTGGCGAGGGTGTCCAGCTCGACGATGTTGGCGATGCCGGTGTTGAACTCAACCAGGCCAACCTTCTCCTGATCGCCCGGAATCTGCGCCAGGAAGGTCGACAGCGCCTGCTTTGCGCTGTTCAGCTTGTTGCCTTCCATCGAGCCGGAGGTGTCGACCACGAGGAAGACGTTCGTCTTGCGCTTGGTCAGCGCCCACACGTTCTGCACCACCTGCACCACATCGGCGGTAGGCAGTTGCAGCGTGGTCTGCGGCTGCTTCGGGTCGACGCCGTTGGCCTGCGTGAAGGGCGTGCCGTCGCCGGTGAGCGAGAGGCTGAGGTCGGCGGGGCGGTAGCCTGCGGCCAGGATGCTCTTCTGCTGCTCCGGCGCGGTGACGTACTCGCGGAACGCCTGGAACGTCCGCCGCTGGTTGTCGGTCAGCGTCGACGTTTCCAACAGCGCGAGCGGGTGATCGGCCCAGAAGGTGCCCTCGGCGGGGTAGAGCGCGACGAGCTTGTCGGCCTGATTGCCGAACTTGCCCGTGTTGAAGGCGATGACGAGTTGCTCGGACACGACGAACGCATTCAATGCGTTGCGATCTTTCGCGACGCGGTCCATGACGGCCAGCTCGGCCTCGCCGTAATACTTGATCGTCTTTTCGATGGCCGACACGTAGTCGACCGTCTTCTGATCCTGCGCCATTTCCGCGGTCAGCCCGCGCTGGACGCCCGCGCCCGCGTAGAACTCGGCGAGGGTGGCGAGCAGGCCGCTGGCGTAGGCGGTGCTTGGATGGCTCCAGCGGAAGTTCGGGTCGCTCTGCCCGCGCTCCTGGAGCGTTTTCCAGCTCACCGGGTTGTTCGGCCAGCCGAGTTGCTGCGCGGTGTCGTTCCAAGCGGCGATGACGATGGGGCTGATGGCGAAGCGCACGGGTTCGCCGGTCAGGCTGGATGCGATGGCGCTGCCCTCGCCGGAAGCCTCGCGCAGGTCGCTCCAGCGGCGGTTGAGTTGATCCAGCCAGATGGACGAGTCGGGCGTGAGCGCCTGGAACCTGGCCTCGCCGGCCAGCGCGGCGTTGACCATGTCCTCCGGCGTGAGGGGCAGCAGGTCGACGCGCATGGCGACGCCGTCGGGCGTGCGCTGCACCTGGCGGTTGAACCCGTCGACGAGCGAGCGCATTAAGTCGGCCTTTTCGGGCGAGTGCGCGATGACGAGTGTGGCGTTCTTCGTGTCGGCCCGCGGCGTCGCGTTCGCGGGCGCATCCCCGCGGTTGATCGAGAAGAAGATCTGGACGAGCGCCGCGCAGATGCACAGGAAGAACAGGCCGGACACTGCGGTCGCGACGGCTATGTTTCGCTGATTGGTCGGCCGCTTCTTGTTCATCTCAGCGCCCCACGTTCAAGTCGAACCAGCGCAGGAGGGCCAGCAGCACATCGCGCGAGGGCGAGGCCATGCGCGTGGTGCGGGGCACGACCGCGGCGACGCCCTGATCCTTCCACTGCGTGAACAGGTTGTCGCCCTCCGTGACGGTGACATCGTTATTCACCGGGCGCAGGCCCGCGTTCACGGCGAGCTTCTGCATGTCGGGCGAGAGGAGGAACTGCTGGAACTGGAGCGCGGCGTTCTTCTCGGCCGCGGTGGTTTCCGGGCCAACCCAGATGGTGTACGGGAAGTCGAACCATGTCACGTACTTGGGGTAGCGGATGGTCAGCGGGTCGGACCAGCGGGTGCGGATGCCTTCCATGTTGTTGAGCAGGTCGCTTTCCAGCAGTTGCCCGCCGTCGCCGGCCGAGTAGCCGAAGAGCGCGAAATCCTCCGCGGTGTACGCGCTGGCGCCGCTCACGTCGGTCAGCGAGCCCATCATCTCACCGAGCCACTTCTGGAATTCCGGGTTGGTCACGTCGTCGACGGTGATGTTGGTCTTGTCGTAATACTCGCCGGCCGCGGCGATCATGGCCGCGAGGCCGCCGACGTTGCGCCGCGGGTTGGGGACGACGAGCTTGAAGAAGCCCCAGCCCGCCTCGCCGCCGAGCTCCGGCCAGCCGCCCTTTGCGATAGCGGCGTCGTGGATGCTCTGCCAGTCGACCTCGCCAAACTTCTGCTCCAACACACTGGCGCGGCTCTGGTAGATGCCCCAGA
>CAZPTI010000421.1:0-3492 GCA_964588925.1 uncultured Anaerolineales bacterium
CCCCCGCTCCGCCGGTTGAACCTCGTCTCCAGGGGCGCACCGCCGCGCTTCGTGTGGCGCGAATTTCATTGCCAGGCGCAAGTTTTCGAGTTTTCGCCTTTCGACTTTCGCTCATTTCACCCGTTTTCGCCTTTCCCTTTCCAAACTCACCATGTCAACAACAAACAACATGAACGGCGCTTCAGCCACTCCAACCGATGTCGCCGCGCTCTTCGCGCAGGCCGACATCTACCTCGCCATCGCCGAGCTCGGCACGGGCGGCGCGGTCGCGTCCGCCCTCCGCGCCACAGCCGCCGCAGGTCGCATTACATCCGCAACAGCCTTTTCGGATTCATCCGCGCTGGCTGCCGCGCTGCGCGTCTCCGAGGCGAAACTGGCCGCGTTCGGGGCGGTCAGCGCGATGGTCGCTGCGGAGGCAGCCGCCGCGCTGATCGACACCTACGAGGGCGGCTGGGGTTTGGCGATCCTCTGCCGCGGCGGGAACCACGGGAATGGCGCGGACGTCTCAAGCCTGACCCACGACGATATGGGCTGCTTCATCGCGCTCGGCACTCCCAGCGCGACCGAAGTCATCCCCTGCGCGCCGGAAACCGTTGTCCCGACTGCGCTCGCGCTGCTGAAATCCGCGGCCGAAGTCCGGCTCGCCACAAAGCGGGAGTTCTAAGGAGAACATAGACGCTTTTTGCCACAGAAGACTCAGAGAACCCGGAGAGAACCTCTGAGACCTCTGTGTCCTCTGTGGCAGAACACGAATGGGAGGCATCCATGACCGATATCCCCTTCCAACTCAAGCTCGTCCAGATCGAAAATCCCGACGCCCTGAACTTCATCCTCGGCCAGAGCCACTTCATCAAGACGGTCGAAGACCTGCACGAGGCGGTTGTCGGCGCGGTGCCTGGCGCGAAATTCGGGCTCGCGTTCTGCGAGGCATCCGGCGCAGCGCTCGTGCGCTCCAGCGGCACCGACCCCGACTTGCAGGCGCTGGCCGAACGAAACGCGCTCGCGCTCAGCGCGGGGCACTCGTTCATCCTCTTCGTGCGCGATGCGTTCCCGATCAACATCCTCAACACGGTGCAGGCGGTGCCCGAAGTGGCAAATATCTTCTGCGCCACCGCGAACCCGGTCCAGGTCATCCTCGCGGAGAGCGAGCAGGGCCGCGGCATCCTGGGGGTGATCGACGGCGTCCTGACGAAGGGCGTCGAAGACGCGGACGGCGTGGCCTGGCGCAAGGGGTTCCTGCGCAAAATCGGATACAAGGTAGGCTAAGAACTGCGAATGAAACCGACTTCCCCCTGCAGCGGGCGCGCCTTCGGGACGCTCCCCGCGCTCCTGCTCATCGTTGCCCTGCTGCTGACCGCGTGCCAGCCCGTTTCCGGCCCGACCGGCCCCGCGCCTGCCGCCACCGCGGCTGAGCAGGGACCGACCGTCGTCGCCGCGGCGCCTGCCTCGCCTGAGCCGCCCACGGCCACGCTCGAACCGACCGCGACCTTCACGCCGACCGAAGTCCCGCCGACGGAAACCCCCGCGCCGCCGACGGAAACGCCGGAGCCAACGCTCACGCCGACCCCCTCGCCGACGCTCGCCCCGCGCGCGCTGACAGATACCGATAACTATCTGGTTCTCGGCATCGATCCGCGGCCGGGCGACAAGGCCTGGCGCACCGACACGATCATGGTTGTCGCGGTCGATCACGAGGCGCAGCAGGTCGGCATCTTCAACATCCCGCGCGACCTGTGGGTCGACATCCCCACGATGGGGCCGGGGCGCATCAACCAGGCCGACTTCCACGGCGAGTCGAACAAGTATCCAGGCGGCGGCCCGGCTCTGGTCGGCAAGATCGTCGAAGACACCTTCGGCGTGCCGATTCATCACTGGGTTCGCATTAAGCAGGAGGGGCTGGTCGAGCTGGTGGACGCGCTCGGCGGTGTGGAGATCACGCTGAACTGCCCCCTTTATGAGGTGACGCCGCACCCGACCAAGCCGGGCCAGTGGGAGAAGTTCGAGCTGCCCGCGGGGAAGAACGTGCTTGACGGCGCGGCGGCCAAGAAGTTCGCCACCTTCCGCTACAACTCAAACGACTTCTACCGCGGCCAGCGTCAGCAGCAGCTCATCTGGGCGATCAAGGAGAAGGCGATTCAGTTGGACGCCATCACCAGGCTGCCGCAGTTGTGGACCGCGCTCCAGCACACCTTCACGACCGACCTCGGCATCCTCGACGTGATCCGGCTGGCGCGTCTCGGCGTGGGGCTGAAGCCCGACCAGATCCACGGCCTGACGTTCAGCACGGACGCCATCGAGTATGCGACCGTCGGCGAGGCGCAGGTGCTCAAGATCGCGGACCAGAAGCTGCTGATGAAGGAACTCGGCATGCTCTGGCAATCGAAGTCCATCGCGGAGCAGGGCAAGATCGGCTCAAACGCCACCTGCCCGACCCCCACCGTTCCGCCCACAGCGACCATCACGCCGCTGGCAACGATGGAGCCGCTCGTCACGCCGACTCCGTAAGAGAACGCTAGACCTGACAGGTTTCCGAAACCTGTCAGGTCTTTCTGGCAACGAGGATCATTCGGTCACTATCGCTGCCGTAGCCCTTCATCTGCCAGTCGCCATAAATCGCCTCTAGCTCGTACCCCGCCTTGTCCAGCAGCAACTCCGCCTCGAACCGCCACAGGTAGCGCAGGTCGAACTCCGTGACCGTGCGCCGCAGCGTCCCATCCTCGGCAATCTCATCGTAAATATGATTTACCGTGACGATTTGGTCCGCGGGATCGGCCACGCGCGTAATGAACTTCATCACCTTCACGGGCGGATCGGCCTGCTCCCACGTCCTGTCCCACTCCAGCCGCCCGTCCATCGCGGCCAGCAGCGCCACGTCGGGGTTGAACACGTCGATCAGCAGCAGTCCGCCGGGGATGAGCGCGTTACGCCAGTGGCGCAGCGCGGCCAGTTGCGCGCGCGTATCGGGCAGGTGCAGAAAGGTGTTCATGAGCGTAAACGCGAACGCGTACGGCCCGCCCAGCTTCGCCTCGCTGAAATCGCCCTCCACCAGCCGCGCCAGCTTCCCCAGCCCGCCCCATTCGATCTTCTGCTGCGCCCGCGCGATCATTTCGTGGCTGCTCTCGATGCCCGTGATGGCATGTCCCGCCTCGG
Organism: uncultured Anaerolineales bacterium; assembly: GCA_964588925.1. GTDB lineage: Bacteria > Chloroflexota > Anaerolineae > CG2-30-64-16 > CG2-30-64-16 > JALOOB01. The sequence continues at coordinate 3,151 of CAZPTI010000421.1, forward strand.
CCAGCGAAACCAGCGCGCGCCCGGTGCCGCACCCCAGTTCCAGCAGCGGCCCGCCCAGCCGCCCGGCGTACGCTTCCAGCAACTCAAGGTCTTCGTCATAATCCGCGTATTCGTCGTCGAAGAACCGCGCGATGCGGTCCATTTCGGCAGGCAGGTTGGTCACACGTGTCTCCTTTGGCGAAAACCCGACGGGTCTCGAAGACCCGGCGGGTTTCCCGTCCGCGCACTCTCGCGCTAGTCTATCACGCGTGCTCTGGAATCCCCGCACCTTGCTGCATCCCGCAATCCTGTTATGATTTGCGCATGCCAACCGAACCCGTCATCCGCATCAAGCGCAGCGCG
>CAZPTI010000422.1:0-3489 GCA_964588925.1 uncultured Anaerolineales bacterium
CGCGCAGGAGCGGAAGTACGCGCTCGACCGCAGCAAGGTGGCAGTCGACATCGCGCGCGAGCTGAACTGCAACCTTATTGTGCTCTGGCTGGCGCGCGAAGGCACATATGTGCGCGAGAGCAAGGACATTGTCAGGTCGACGGGCTATCTGCTCGAAGCGGTCAACACGCTGCTGGCCTACGACAAGCATGTCCGCATCGCGGTCGAGCCGAAGCCAAACGAGCCGATGGACCTCGCTTACATCCCGACGATGGGCCACGCGCTGGCGCTCGGCTTCAAGAGCGACGACCCGGCGCGCGTCGGGGTGCTGATGGAGAGCGCGCACTCGATCCTTGCCGGACTCGACCCCGCAGACGAGATCGGCTACGCGATGGCGTTCGGCAAGCTGTGGAGCGTGCACCTCAACGACCAGAACGGCCTCAAGTTCGATCAGGACCGCTCGTTCGGCGCGGTCGACATCCGCCGCGCGTTCAACCAGGTGCGCGTGCTCGATGAGAACGGATTCTGCAACGTCGGCGTGGTCGGACTGGACGTGAAGGCGCTGCGCACACAGCCCGCGCACCTTGCCACAAAGCACCTGCGCAACTCGCTTGCCATGTTCCTGCGACTGGTCGAGTTGAGCCGCAGCCTCGACCGGAAGCGCGTAGCGGAGCTTGTCGCCGCGCGTGACTACGAAGAACTGGACTGGCTCATTCTGGATCACCTGGTGCGCAGCTAACCGGCCCCAGCGCATTGCGCATCCCCGGCGCGGTCTTCCTGCCGGGGATGTTTCTTTTGCAAGTCCCCTCGCACTCTCGCGACCATGTTGCCATTTCGCCAGCATTGTTGTATGATTAGTTCCACTAGCGGGACGGGCAAAGGGGGTTTGCGTCCGAGCGCTTCATCATGACCAACTCCGAATCAGTCGTTGCTGCCTTCACCGAAATGGCCGCGCGCTACGAGCAAACGGTCGATCGAGAGTTGCGCCAGTTCTGGGGCGTCGGTTACGCAGAGTTTATCGCCCAACTACTAGATCGCCTGAACATGTCCACGGCCGGCGTCACGCTCGATGTGGCGACGGGCCGCGGCGTCATCCCGCTCGCCCTGACGGAGCGCGCCGGGTGGACAGGGCAGGTTGTCGGCCTCGACATCACCCCGGAGATGTTGAAGGGCGCGCGCCTGGGGCTGGCCGAACGCGGCGCATGGAGCCGTGTATCTCTCGTGTGCGGATCGGGAATGCGCCTGCCGTTCGGAGACAGCGCCTTTGACACTGCCATTTGCGCGCTTGCCACGCATCACATGCGGGTGCCCGTCCTGCTGGCAGAGTTGCACCGGGTGCTGCGGCCCGGCGGTCAGTTGCTGATCGCCGACGTGGCGCTCGCCAGCTTGTTTCGGACGCTTCCGGGCCGCCTCCTGCTGCGCACGCTGGCATGGTGGTACGGCCGCCGGGAGGGCGCCGCCCGGATGCAGGCCGAGATGGAAGCGGTGCCGAACATGCTTACGCCCGAGCAATGGCGCGCTTTTTTGCGTCAGGCCGGCTTCACCGTTGTCGATTTGACGACCATTCCGGCGCACCGCGCATGGTACCCGCCGGGCATCCTAGCCAAAGCATTCTCCGATCAATCGCCAGGAGCGAAACACCGATGAACACCGCTGCCGAGCTTCTTCGACAGGGCCGCACCACCGAAATTTGGGAAAAGTACTGCGGGTTCGTCGAGCTGACGCTGGAAGAGTTTATGCGCATCCAGCAACGGCTGCTGCTCGAACAACTTGAGTTGCTGAGCGACTCCGCGCTTGGGCGCCGCCTCCTCAAAGGTTGCAAGCCGACCACGCTGGAGGAGTTCCGCCGCTGCGTCCCGCTGACGACCTATCACGATTACCTGCCGGAACTGACCGAGCGCCGCGAAGAGGCGCTGCCCGCCAAGCCGGTCGCGTGGGTGCGCACCTCGGGCCGCACGGGGGAGTTCCCCTGCAAGTGGGCGCCTGTGCCGAAAGCGTTTTACGACAGCCTCGGTAAGTATTTCCTGGGCACGCAAATCCTCTCCGGCGCGCGGCAGCGGGGTGACGTCAACATCGCAGAAGGCGACGTCTATCTCTATACAGCCGCGCCCCCGCCCTTCGTCACCGGAACCATCCTGCGCGCAGGCCGCGACGAGTTCCCGTTCCGTTTCGTGCCTTCCATCGAGGAAGCGGAGGGCATGGAATTCCAGGAGCGCATGGAGAAGGCGTTCAAGCTGGCGATGGAAACCGGCGTGGACTATTTCCTCGGCGTGGGCAGCGTGCTCGTGGCAATGGGCGAGGCGTTCTCGCGGCGATCGGGCAATATGGGGTCCTCCCGCGAGATGCTCAAGCCCGCCGCGCTGGCCCGCGCGGCGCGCGCCATGCTCAAGAGCAAGCTGCGCGGCGAGCCGCTCCAGCCGCGGCATTTCTGGAGCCCGAAGGGCATTACCGTTGGCGGCATGGACGTGCAGATTTACCGCAAGCGCATCGAGTCGCTGTGGGGCGTCCGCGTATTCGAGGGGTATGGCTGCACGGAGTTCGGCAACATCGCGGTGCAAAGCTGGGGCGCGCGCTCGGCCGGCATGATCCCTTCAGCCGATTGCGCGTTCTGGGAGTTCCTGCCCGAGTTGGAGTACCAGCAGTGGCGGGCGAACCGCTCCTACCAGCCGATGACGTATCTGACAAACGAAGTCCAGCCCGGACGCTATGTGCTGGTCGGCACGAGCCTGCTGGGTGGCGTGTTTGTGCGCTACATTCTTGGCGACCTGGTCCGTGTGCTGAAAACGAGCGACCCGGAGCTGGGGATTCATTTGCCGCAAATCGTCGTCGAATCGCGCACCGACGACTTGATCGACCTCGGCTCGATGGTGCTGCTCACCGAGCGCTCCCTGTGGCAGGCCTTCGCCCATCTGGACATCGAGAGCACAAACTGGGTGGCCCGCAAGGAGATACTGCCCGCCGAAGGTCCGGTGGTGCGTATTTACATCGAGTCTGACAATGGGCATTTCGGCAGCCTGGCGCAGGACCTGCACAATGCGCTGATCGAGACGAGCGAGGACTACAAGACCGCGTTCGGCATCACTGGCGGAAATCCGGTGCGCGTCTCCACGCTGGGGCCGGGCACATTCAAGTCGTATACGGATATGAAGCGCGCTGAAGGCGCGGAGTTGGGGCATTTGAAGCCGCCGCGGTTGCAGCCGAGCGAAGCAGTGATGAAACGCTTGCTGGAGCTAAGCGCGGCCAACGGCAAGGGCCACGGGTAAACGCTGGCCGGAGGAGGCGGATTGACCGCGGTCAGGGCGATTGTTGTTCTCGCTCTTATCTGCTACATACTCCTGATCGCGATTGTCTTCCGACGCGCGCGCCGGCGATCCGAGGCGCGCTACTTCCTCTTCTATCTGGCGGGGATGACGGTTTGGCAAGCGGGCCAGGCCGTTGTCGCGTTCACGGATAACCCCGACCTTGCGCTCACCGGTTACCGGATGGTGGCCGCGTTTGCGCCATCGCTAG
>CAZPTI010000423.1:0-3467 GCA_964588925.1 uncultured Anaerolineales bacterium
CTGCTGCGCCCGGGCCGCTTTGACCGGCAGGTGGTGATGGACCGGCCCGACATGAGGGGGCGCGAGCAGATCCTCAAGGTGCACGTGCGCGGCAAGCCGCTGGAGCCGGGCGTCGAGCTCGAGACCATCGCGCGCGGGACGCCGGGCTTCGTGGGCGCAGACCTCGAGAACCTGGTGAACGAAGCCGCGATCCTGGCCGCGCGGCGCAACAAACGGGCAATTGGCCTGAGCGAATTCCAGGAAGCGGTCGAGCGCGTCATCGCGGGGCCGGAGCGGCGGTCGCGTATCATCTCCGAAGAGGAAAAGCTGATCGTGGCCTACCATGAGGCCGGTCACGCGCTCGTGATGAAGATGCTGCCGCACTCCGACCCGGTGCACAAGATCAGCATTGTGTCACGCGGCATGGCGCTCGGTTACACAATGCCGCTGCCGGAAGAGGATCACCTGCTCTACGGCAAGAACAAGTTCACGGATGAGCTGGCCGGGCTGCTGGGCGGACGGGTGGCCGAGGAAGAGGTGTTCGGCGACATCACGACCGGCGCCTCCAACGACCTCGAACGCGTGACTTCCCTTGCCCGGCGGATGGTGACGCAGTACGGCATGAGCGAGTTGCTCGGCCCGCAGACGTTCGGCGAGAAGGAAGAACTGGTCTTCCTGGGCCGTGAGATCGGCGAGCAGCGCAACTACTCCGAAGAGGTCGCGGAGGCGATCGACAAGGAGGTGCGCCGACTGGTCCACGAGGCGCACGGGCGGGCGCGCGACATCGTGCGCACCTACCGCGCCAAGCTGGACGAGCTCGCCAACCGCCTGATCGAAAAGGAGACCGTGGACGCGGCAGAGTTCGCGGCAATGTTTGCGTCATAGAACGCAGATGGGGTGGATTTGCAGGATTCCTCAAGAGATCGTGTAAATCTTTCCCAGTCTGCGTCATCTGCGTTGAATTCAGAATCAAAGGAGATTCGCATGGCTGAGCTGCCGGATCGCAACCTGGCTCTTGATCTTGTGCGCGTGACGGAAGCCGCGGCGCTGGCCGCCGGCCGTTGGATGGGCCGCGGGGACAAAAACGCGGCCGACCAGGCTGCGGTGGACGCAATGCGCCTGATCCTGAACACGATCGAGATGGACGGGGTCATCGTGATTGGCGAGGGCGAAAAGGATGAGGCGCCGATGCTGTACAACGGCGAGCGCCTCGGGACCGGCTGTCCTCCGCAGGTCGACATCGCGGTTGACCCCATCGACGGTACGTCGCTGACGGCTCGTGGCGGCTCCGGCGCGTTGAGCGTCGTCGCGCTGGCGCCGCGCGGCACGATGTGTTCGCCCGGCAAGCTCGTTTACATGAGCAAAATTGCGGTCGGCCCCGAAGCTGTCGGGCACATTGACATCAATGCGCCGGTCGCAGTTAACCTGCAGAACGTGGCGCGCGCAAAGCGCCGCGACGTCAACGACCTGACCGTGATGATCCTCGACCGCCCGCGGCATGCAGACCTGATTAAGGAAGTCCGCATAACCGGCGCGCGGATTCGCCTGATCAACGACGGCGACATTGCGGCGGCAATCAGCGCGTGTATGGAGGACACCGGCATCGACGTGTTGCTCGGCATCGGCGGATCGCCGGAGGCCGTTGTCTCGGCCTGCGCGCTGCGCTGCCTCGGCGGCGAGATTCAGTGCAAGTACTGGCCGCGCGACGACAGCGAGCGCCAGTACGCTGCGGACAACAACATCGACCTGAACCGCGTGCTGTGCCTGAATGACCTTGTCAACAGCGACAACGTCTTCTTCGCCGCCACGGGCATCACACGCGGGGAGTTGCTCAACGGCGTGAAGTACTTTGGCGGCGGCGCGGAGACATCCAGCATCGTCATGCGCTCGAAGTCGGGGACGATCCGGCGGATCGAAGCGACGCATCGGGTCGACAAGCTGATGCTCTTCAGCCAGATCAAGTACGATTGAGGTCGTTCGATACCTGACGGGTGCGCCGCTTCGCGGCGACGCAGACCCGTCAGGTCTGTGTTGAACGCGAAACGCATTTGACGCCTTACTGACGGTGTGCTATACTTGTGATGCTAATAAAGATTATCGCGTCCACCCACCCTCTCACGCTCTCTACTTGCTATTCCATTGCGCGCGGCGCAGGTTCTGCCTGTCCGCGGCTCTTTACTGCTGCCTGGCAAGTTGAATGAGAGATACCAGGGCCATTCTTGCAGGACTCATCCTCCATTATTGGATATCCCGCACCTACGGAAACGCGATGCGCGTCAGCATCGAAACCGATCAAGAGAGTCCATGCGGACCCAAAGCGTTCGCGCGATTCTTAAGAATCTAACCACATCGGCCACGCGCGCCGTTCGTTGGAGTGTATTGTATTAACCTCTTATTCCTCTCGCTGGAGAGGTCCTCTCGACTGGAGAGCCGTGCATGAACATTGCGGAACTTGAAACGAAGACACTGACTGAGCTACAGGACATTGCCCGAACGATGCAGTTGACGGGGTACACGCGGCTCAAGAAGTACGACCTCATCATGCGCCTTTTGCGCGCTGAGACTGAAGCCCAGGGCCTGATTTTTGGCGGCGGCACGTTGGAAGTGATCCAGGACGGCATCGGCTTCCTGCGCGCCAACAAGCACATGAACCCCGGCCCGGAAGATGTCTACATTTCCCAGAGCCAGATTCGCCGCTTTGGCCTGCGCACGGGCGACTTTGTTGTCGGCCAGGTGCGCCCGCCCAAGGAGTCGGAGAAGTACTACGGCCTGCTCAAGGTTGAGGCGGTCAACGGCGTCGATCCCGAAGTCGCCAAGCGGCGGCCCAAGTTCGAGGATCTGACGCCCATCTTCCCGTTCCAGCAACTCGAACTGGAGACCCAGCCGTCGGTCCTCGCCACCCGCCTGATCGACATGGTTGCGCCTATCGGCCGCGGCCAGCGCGGTTTGATCGTCTCCCCGCCCAAGGCCGGCAAGACCACCGTGCTTAAGCAGATCGCGAACGGCATCTCGGAGAATTACCCCGACGTCGTCCTGATGGTGCTGCTGATCGGCGAGCGGCCGGAAGAAGTGACCGACATGGATCGCGCGGTCGAGGCGGAAGTGCTGAGTTCGACGTTTGACGAGCCCGTGCAGTCGCACGTGCGCGTGGCCGAGATGGGCCTGGAGCGCGCCAAGCGCCTCGTCGAGGCTGGCCGCGACGTGGCAATCCTGCTTGACTCGATCACCCGCCTGACCCGCGCGTACAACCTGACGGTGCCCGCTTCGGGCCGCACGCTCTCCGGCGGTATCGACCCCGCCGCGCTGTACCCGCCCAAGCACTTCTTCGGCGCCGCGCGCAAGATTGAAGAAGGCGGCAGCCTGACGATCATCTCCACCTGCCTGGTCGACACCGGCAGCCGCATGGACGACGTGATCTACGAAGAATTCAAGGGCACCGGCAACATGGAACTGCACCTCGACCGTCGCCTGGCCGAGCGCCGCATCTT
>CAZPTI010000424.1:0-3466 GCA_964588925.1 uncultured Anaerolineales bacterium
CGCCCAACAAAGCCGGAAGCGGGTCCGATCCCCGCTTCCGGCTTTGCTTTTAAGGCCTTTTTCGCGTTCGCGGTCAACTGCTTTATCATTGCCCCGGATCACCGGGACCGACGTGTCATCGAAAGGAAGCTTCAATGCTTGAAGGCCTTGACTTCGTCCTCATTGGACTCGCCGCCGTTGCCGCGGGCGCGGTCAATGCGCTGGCGGGGGGCGGGACGCTGATCACCTTCCCTATGCTGACAGCGGTCGGCGTGCCGGCGCTGACCTCCAACGTCACGAACACGGTGGCGCTGCTGCCCGGCTACCTCGGCGCGACGCTGGCGCAGCGAAAGGACCTCCAGGGGCAGGAGCACCGGCTGACGTGGGCGATCCCGGCCGGCGTCGTTGGCGGGCTGATCGGCGGCTATCTGCTGCTCAACACGGGCGAAAAGCTGTTCCGCGAGCTGGTGCCCTACCTGATCCTGCTGGCTTCCGGCCTGCTGGCCTTGCAGGACCCGGTTCGCAAGTGGGTGGCGAAGCGCGCAGCCACGCGCAGCGACGCGACCGGCCCGCGCAGCGAGAGGTGGGCGGCGATCCCGGTCGGCCTCGCGGCGGTGTACGGCGGCTACTTCGGCGCGGGGCTGAGCGTGATTATCCTCGCGGTGCTCGCCATTGTGCTCGACGACAACCTCACCCGCCTCAACGCGCTCAAGCAGTTCGTCGCGTTCGCGACCAACACGGCCGCAGCAGTCTTCTTCGTCTTCTCCGGGCAGGTGCTGTGGGCCGCGGCCGCGGTGATGGCCGTCGGCGCGCTGCTCGGCGGCGTGCTCGGCGGCAAACTGGCAGGACGCATCAAGCCCGCCACCCTGCGCTACACCGTCGTCATCATCGGCGTGATCGTCTCAATTATCTTTTTCGTTCGGTGATTGGAGTCGGAGCAACACAAAGATCAACATGACGCGCGAAAACACCGAGTCAGACACGGTACGGCGCATCCTCGACGAGGCCACGCCCCTCTTCGTGGCGCGCGGCTATCAGGGCGTCTCCATGCGGGAGATTGGGGAGGCGGTCGGCATTACCAAGGCGGCGCTCTACTACCACTTTAAGGATAAGGAAGAGTTGTTCATGGCGATCCTGCGGGAGAGCCTGGACGAGCTCGGGCGCATCCTTGACGAGGCGGAGCGCAGCGAGCCAACTGCGCGCGGGCAGGTCGGTCAAGCCGTGAGAGGGCTGCTCGGCCTGCCCGCGGAGCGTCGCGCTCTGATCCGCGTTGCCACACAGGAGATGGCGCACGTCAGCCCGGCGGTGCGCGCGGCGTTCAACGGGGTCTATCAGGAGAAGTTCGTCGGCCGCATCGTGGCGATGTTGCGGGGAGGGATGGACCGGGGCGAGGTCAAGCGCGTCGACCCGCAGCTTGCCGCGTGGCTGCTGCTCGGCCTGGCCTATCCCTTCTTCAACGCAACGCACCTGTCAGTGAGCGCGGCAGAGGGGGCTCGGGTGCTGGTCGACGTGTTCTTTGATGGGCTGGGGAGATAGGAGCTGAATGGGACATGGATTGAACTGATCGACATGATCCTTCTCTAAAATCATATTGATCAGTTCGATCAGTTCAATCTGCGTCCCATTTCGAAATCATCCGTAGACGTACTTCTTCCAGACATCCTTCGGCCCGGCTTCAGAGAGCAGCAGGAACGCGACGTAATGCGGTCGGCCGGGCTTCTTGCGGAGGGCCATGCCTGCTTCGTCCGGCGTGCGATCGCCCTTGCGCATGTTGCACGCGCGGCAGGCCGCCACCACGTTCTCCCACGAGGTCTGCCCGCCCCTGGAGCGCGGCAGGATGTGGTCGAGGGTGAGCAGCCCGCGGCCGGGGGTGTCGCCGCAGTACTGGCAGGTGAAGTTGTCGCGCATGACGACGCTGCGCCGCGTGGGCGCGAGCGCGACCGGGTGCGGGACGCGGACGAAGTAGACCAGGCGGATGACCAGGGGCACGGGAAGGCTTGTGCGGGACGCGTGCAGACGCTCCGCTGCCGCCTCGACCAGCTCCGCCTTCTCCTTGAGCAGGAGAACCACGGCGCGCTGGACCGAGATGATGCTCAGCGGTTCGTAGGTCGCATTGAGAACCAGAACGCGCTGCATTTCAACCATCACAGATTAAAGATTGAAGACTGAAGATTGGCCCCCGCTGGCGCCGTCAATCTGCAATCTTCAATTTTCAATCTGCGATTAACAAAAACACCCGGACGCCAAAGGGGGTCCGGGCATTTCTGCGAAGGGGTGGCCAGTGGGGCTTGAACCCGCAACCTTCTGGGCCACAACCAGATGCTCTGCCTATTGAGCTATGGCCACCACGTATTCGTAGGCTGGAATCGAATGTCGTCGCCGGCGCTCTTATCCTGCCCCACTCGGGGGCAGGGATTCGAACCCCGATACGCAGCTCCAAAGGCTGCTGTCCTGCCGTTGAACGACCCCCGACTGCCCGACCTATCCAGTGCCGAGGCCCAGACTTGAACTGGGGACACCGCAATTTTCAGTCGCGTGCTCTACCAACTGAGCTACCTCGGCGTGTTCGATTGTCCCTGTAAAAAGAAACGGCTGATGGCAGAAGGCCGGCAATGGGTCCGGCTATGGACAAGCTCTGCTATCAGCCATCCGGCGCAAGCGGGTGACGGGATTCGAACCCGTGACCTTCTCCTTGGCAAGGAGACGTACTACCACTGTACTACACCCGCAGGGGTTTGCATTGTTATGCGCTTATTATATGCGAGATCGGCTGGCTGTCAAAATTCAACCGGTATGTTATACCGCGAGTGGACCCGGCCGGATTCGAACCGGCGATCTTCTCCGTGCAAGGGAGACGCCTTCCCGCTAGGCCACGGGCCCGTTAGCAAACGGTTGTTAACCTGCTTGAGCTATATTGTACTCAGGTTTGGCGTGGGAGCAAGTCAGGGGTATGGCGACCTGCGCTGAACTTCATTCGCCCAAAGCGCGACATTTGTGGTATCATTGTTTTGACGACCCCTTCCCCACCGAGGCAATACCCATGACGGGCGCTTTCGCATTCACGTCCGCCACGTGGCCCCCGCTTGCGGCTGCGTTCTTTCTGGCCGCGCTCAGCATCTACAGTTGGCGGCGCCCGCGCGTTCCGGGCGCGCTGCCGCTGGCGATCGGCTCGCTCTTTGCGACCCTGTGGCTGCTCGGCATCTTTATGGAGCTGGCAGCAACGGATGCGGAAGCGAAGATCGCCTGGCGCAGGTTTCAAACCGTGTGGCAACTGGCCGGGGTGAGCGCGACCACCTGCTTCGTCCTTGAATACACACGACCCGGTCGAAGCGCCAACCGCCGCATCTTCGCGCTCCTCGCTATCCCTCCCGCCCTTGTGCTGGCGCTTATCACGCTCGAACATACGCCGTTGCTGTGGCGCGAGTTGACGGTTCAGCCAGACGGGGCCGTGGTTGGCGAGCTTGCCGTCATCGGCAAACTCGCCCTG
>CAZPTI010000425.1:0-3463 GCA_964588925.1 uncultured Anaerolineales bacterium
GGCGCGCCTGGCGGTATGCTGCTCTTGTCGCGAATTGTGTCGCGACGTCACCCTGTGGCACTTATCCTTAGAGAGAAGCTGCGATGTATAACATCCTCGAAAAGCAAGTCTTGAGCGATGTCACCAAGCTGGTCGTGGTGAACGCTCCGCACGTGGCGCGCAAGGCCAAAGCGGGCCAGTTCGTCATCGTAATCGCGCATGAGACCGGCGAGCGCATCCCCCTCACCATCGCCGACAGCGACGCGCAGGCCGGGACCATCACGCTCATCTTCCAGGAAGTGGGGAAGTCCACGATGGAGATGGGGTTGATGGCCGTGGGCGACGCGTTTTATTCGGTCGCCGGGCCGCTGGGCCACCCGACGGAGATCGAGAATTACGGCACGGTGGTGTGCGTGGCGGGCGGCGTGGGCATTGCGCCGATGTACCCGATTGCGCGCGACCTCCATGCGGCGGGCAACAAGGTCATTTCGATCATCGGCGCGCGCACTAGAGAGCTCCTGTTCTGGGAGGAGAAGATGCGCGCCGTGTCCGACGAGTTGATCATCTGCACGGACGACGGCTCTTACGGGCGCAAGGCGCTGGTGACGCAGCCGCTCAAGGAGCTGCTGGAGAGCGGCGCGCCGGTCGCCAAGGTGTGGGCCATCGGGCCGACCATTATGATGAAGTTCGTCTCCAAGACGACGCAGCCGTTCAACGCGCCGACCATCGTCAGCCTGAACACGGTGATGATCGACGGCACGGGGATGTGCGGCGGGTGTCGCGTGGCGATGATCGACGGCGCGAAGTTCGTCTGCGTGGAAGGGCCGGAGTTCGACGGGCACCAGGTGGACTGGGACAACCTGCTCTCGCGCGTCCAGTTCTACCGGCAGGAGGAACAGGCCGCCATCGAGCACTGGAATAAAGTCAGAAAAGATCACGAGTGCAATCTGGATAAGGCCGCCGAGCAGGCTCTCGCTGAAGCGGGCGGGAGGTAAACGATGTCGACGCTAACTAACAAAGAACGCATGCAAATCAAGCGGCAGGAGATGCCGACGCAGGAAGCGGACGTCCGCAACGCCAACTTTGAAGAGGTGGCGCTGGGGCTGACGTGGGAGCTGGCGCAGCTCGAAGCGGAGCGGTGCCTTCAGTGCGCGAAGCCGCATTGCGTGGACGGGTGCCCGGTGGGGGTGCAGATCCCGCAGTTCATCAAGGCGCTGCGCGAGGGGGATTTCCTCGGCGCAGTGGAGGCGATGAAGGTCAAGAACAACCTGCCCGCCATCTGCGGACGCGTGTGCCCGCAGGAGACGCAGTGCGAGGCGTACTGCATCCTCGGCAAGAAGGGGCAGCCGGTCGCTATCGGGCGGCTGGAGCGGTTCGTCGGCGACTATGCGCTGCGCGAGAACGCGTGCCCGCCTGTGCCGGCCGCGCCGACCGGGCGCAAGGTGGCGGTGGTGGGTTCGGGGCCGGCCGGGCTGACGTGCGCCGTCGACCTGGCGAAGCTCGGCCACAAGGTGACGATCTTCGAGTCGCTGCACCTGCCCGGCGGCGTGCTCATTTACGGCATCCCGGAATTCCGCCTGCCCAAGAGCATCATCAATGCGGAGATTCGCACGGCGGTCGAGTGTCTCGGCATCGAGCTGCGGACCGACCACGTGATCGGCAACTCGTACACGATTGACGAGCTGCTGAACGAGTACGATGCGGTGTTCCTCGGCACGGGCGCAGGGCTGCCGTCGTTCATGCGCATCCCCGGCATCAACCTCAACGGCGTGATGTCGGCCAATGAGTTCCTCACGCGCGTGAACCTGATGAAGGGGTACAAGTTCCCGGACTACGATACGCCGGTTAAGACGGGGCGGCATGTGGCGGTGATCGGCGCAGGCAACGTGGCGATGGATGCGGCGCGCTCGGCGAAGCGGTTGCAGATGCTGTACGCGCCGGTCGATGCGAACGGCTCCGGGCATGGCGAGGTGCATATCGTCTACCGGCGGTCGCGCGCTGAGGTGCCGGCCCGCGAGGAAGAGTTCCATCATGCGGTCGAGGAGGGGGTCATCTGCGACTTCCTGACCAACCCCATCGCGATCCTGGGCGACGAGAAGGGCAACGTGTGCGCGATGCGCTGCATCCGCATGGAACTGGGCGAGCCGGATGCGTCGGGGCGGCGCTCGCCCGTGCCGGTTGCGGGTTCGGAGTTCGAGATGAAGGTCGATACGGTGATCTTCGCGCTCGGAACCAGCCCGAACCCGATTGTCTTCACGGACGCGCAGGGGTTGCAGCGGACGAAGCATGGGACGGTCGTGGCGGACGACTCCACGGGGCGGACGAAGCTGGCGGGCGTGTGGGCCGGGGGGGACGTGGTCACGGGGGCTGCGACGGTGATCAGCGCGATGGGCGCGGGGAAGCGGGCGGCTGCGGATATGCACGCGTTCCTGACGGACCCGTCGTTTGATGTGGGTTAGTCTTCCCCAACCATGAACTACACGATTCACTTCGAGCCCGGCCATGTCACCGTGGACGCGCCGAGCGGTATGACGCTCGGAGAGGCGGCGCGCAGGGCCGGGTTCGATCTGAATCAGCCGTGCGGCGGGCAGGGGCGGTGCGGACGGTGCGCCGTGCTGGTCGACAACAGCCGCTCCGCTGTCCGCCGGCGCTCCACGATTCGCCTCTCGCCCGAAGACCTCGATGCGGGGTACGCGCTGGCGTGCCAGACGGTCATTGAGGGGGAGTGCTACGTCACCATCCCGCCGCAGGAGACGATTGAGCGGCGGCTGACCACGCAGAAGGCGGCGGCGCGCGTCCAGGTTCCCTTCGACTACGACCCGGACCGCCATCAGTCGGTGCGGCGCTATTTCCTCCGGCTCGATCCGCCCGATTATTCCGATCAGACCGACGACTGGTCGCGCGTGGGGCGCGAGCTGGCGAGGCAGGGCGTGAAGGATGCGCGCGTATCGCTCGCCACGTTGCGGCAACTCGGCACGGTGCTGCGGGGCGGCGCGTTCGGCGAGGCGGACGATACGGCGTGGGAGCCGTGGGAGGTGACGGCGGTTGTGGCGCTGGACCGGTGGGATGTTCCCGAAGGGCCGGCGGAGGTGCTCGCTGTGCTGCCGGGGGACCAGGTCGACCGGAATTTCGGCGCTGCCATCGACATCGGCACGACGACCGTCACGGTGTGGCTGGTGGACCTTGAGAGCGGCGACGTGGTGGCGCAGGCGGGGGACTACAACGCGCAGATCGGCCGGGGCGAGGACGTTATCTCGCGCATCATCTACGCGAAGAAGCCGGGGCAACTGGAAGAGCTGCAACGGCTGGTGGTGGGGACGATTAACCGGCTGCTGGAGCAGACCTGCAAGCAGGTGAACGCGCGACCGGACGAGATTTTCAAGGTGACGGTGGCGGCGAACCCGACCATGATGCACCTGCTGCTGGCGATCCCGCCGGAGCAAATCCGCCTCGCGCCGTTCATCCCGGCGGTCAACCATGCGCC
>CAZPTI010000426.1:0-3427 GCA_964588925.1 uncultured Anaerolineales bacterium
TGGAAATCCAGCGGCCGATCCTCCCCCACCCCGTGCGGGTAGTCGGGCAGGATGTAGCGCGTCTCCAGCTCCGTCGCGGGCGCGTCTTCCATGCCGCCGTAGACCTTGTTCGTGGAGGAGTAGATGACGACCGCCTCGGGCGCAGACTGGCGCACGGCTTCGAGCACGTTGAAGGTGCCGAGCGCGTTGATCTCGAAGTCGGTGCGAGGGTCGATGACGGAGGTGGTGACAGCGGTTTGCGCCGCCAGGTGGTAGACGGCGTCGTAGCCCCTGACCGCTTCCAGCATGGCCGCCGCATCGCGTATGTCGGCCTGAACGAAGTCGAACCCCTGCTGGCCGTGGCGGTCGCGCAGCCATTGCAGGTTGGCCGCGCTGCCGCGCCGGGAGAGGTTGTCGAGCACAGTCACCCGCTCGCCTGCCGCGATGCAGGCGTCGGCGAGGTTGCAGCCGATGAAGCCGGCGCCGCCTGTGATGAGGATACGCATGGTTATCTCTTCCTTGTTATGCAACACTGAAACCCGTCAGGTTTCCGAAGACCGGACGGGGGTTGATTCGCGATTCCGCCACTTGCTCACCACCTGCCCCAGCGACGTGCCGTGCGCAGCGAGCATGATCAGGCCGGTGAGGCTGAGCACGATGTAATTCACGCCGTGCCAGATGAGCGCGATGCTCATGGCCTCGGTCTGCGGGATGCCGAACGGGCGCAGCGACTCGACGACGAGGAAATGGAACACGCCGACGTAGCCGGGCGACGAGGGCGCGATCATGCCGAGCGACGTCACGACCACGGCGAAGACAATCGACGTGAACGGCGCGCTCGACTGCGCAGCCATGCGGACGGCCCACGCCTCGCCGATGACCGCCGCCCACGCCGCAAACGACAGCGCGATCAGCGCCGGCCCCCGCCGCCCGCGCAAGGCCGCAAAGCCGTCGATCAGGTGCTCGATGGCCGTGTAGACGCCGGGGCGGTCGAGGAAGCGCACTTTGCCGAGAACGGCGTGCGCCAGCCGCAGCACGCGCGCCTTCCAGAAGGAGAGCAGCACGATCACGGCGGAGGCGGCCAGCGCGCCGATGCCGAGGATATAGGCCGAGCGCATGATGAGCGGGGGCAGTTCGACGAACGGCAGCAGCAGCACGAGCACGCCGAGGCACGACAGGATGTCCAGCAGGCGCTCGACGACGATGGTGGAGAGCACGCGCGCGCCGCCGACCGGCTGCTCGCTCGCCAGCAGGACGAGGCGCACCAGCTCGCCCACCCGACCGGGAAAGACGTTGCTCGCCAGATAACCGGCGGACTGGGCGGTGAAAACCGAGTCGAACGGCACTTTGTGTTCGGGGAGGAACAGAAGCTGCCAGCGCCACGCCTTGATGAACATCATGACCGTGATGCCCAGGACCGCCGGGATGACCCACACCCACTGCGCCGCCTTGAGCGCGGCCCACAGCGCGTGAAAGTCGATGGCGCGCAGGGCGAGCCACAGGCACACCCCGCTGATGGTCAGTTCGAGGACGCGTTGCAGCCACGCGCGCGAGCGTTTCGGCTCCGCAGCGGGCAGCGCCTCCTCGTTGGTTGTCCCGGCCAACAAATCCTCCAGACTAAGAACGACGGTGAATTATAGCACTGAGGTGAGAAGGGGCGAAGTTTTGCGGGACTGGTTCGTAGTAACCGGCTAGCGCTTCTTCGGGAAGCCTGCCGGGGGGTAGTTGGGGAGGACCCACAGGATTTTGCCCGTGACCGGGCGGGGTTCGAGGACGTAGACATCCACCCACCAGTGCCACGACTGGTAGTCGTGATCCTCGAAGCCGAGGTCGATCCACTTGCCGCGCACGCCGCCGCCGGTGTCCGCTGCCAGCGCCTTGCCGTAGCCGGGGATGTATAACGGCGTGTGGAAGGGGATGACTTTCGGGTCGATGGCAACCAGCCCCTTGACCAGCGGCCGGCCGATGCGCGTGCGGCCGTACCAGGGCGCGCTGCGGGGCGTGCCGGAGCGGGCGGGCGAATAGGAGGTGGCGTACATGCGGATTTTGCGCCAGTAGGTCAGCGGGCCGTACTCGGTGTCCAGCGTGCGGGGGACGATCTGCCGGCCGTAGGACATGATGCGCGTGACCGGGGCGGCGGCCTGCCACTCGTCGACCAGGTCGCGCTTGACCTCCTGCCCGTCCTCGTAGCGCACCTTGAACCGCTTGCGATACTCGCCGTTCTGCCCGGCCTGCGCGAGGCGCGTCTTGTCGATCTCAAGGTTGTCGTCGGGGGCCGAGATGGACTCGAACGGGATGGGCGTGGACTCGACCAGCGTCACTTCGGCGACGCGCGTCACCCTGACGGTCATGTGGTCGACCAGCTCCGCATGCAGCGCCGGGCTGACGATGTCCATGCCCGCGACCATGATGCCGAGGTCCATGAGAGCCGCGCCCACCGTGCGGCCTTTCGTGCGCGTCTGGGCGGTGCGGCCGTCGGCGGAGACAACCAGCGGCTTGGAGCGCGCGATCTCGACGCGCATGCCGGAGTTGACACGGGCGCCGAGGCCGGGCTGCACTTCGTCGCCCAGGTAGAGGGTGACATCCTCGCGCAGCAGCGCCTCGCCCACCGTGGCCGCCGTGGTGTAGAGGGTGTAGGGCACGCTGCCATCGTTGACCGTGATCGGGACGGCGCGATGGATGGACAGGTGCGCCGGGGCGGGCAGCGGGACGTTCCACGCGCGACCGAGCGGGAAGCCGCGCGTCACCACGGGGCGCGCCACGACGGGCAGGGGCGCATCGAGGGCGGTGGGCTGGCCGTCGAGGAGCGCTTCGTCCTGCTCGGAGACGGGGATATTTGCCGCCTTGAGCAAGCCGCCGACAGTGGTTTCGCGCGTGAACACTTCGACGAGGCGGCCGTCGCTGCTGACCAGGCCGGGGCGCGCGCGTTGGACGGTGATGACGAGGTTCGGCTGGAGGGGTGTGGACGGAGCGGGCGCGAGCGCGTCTTCAGGGCGCAGGGTCAGGCCCAGCTCGGACAACAGCCCGGCGACGTCGCGTTGCGCGCTGCGGACGGTTTCCGCATGGCCGTCGACGCGCACGGTGACGGGGATGCCGATGAGCGGGGTCTGCCGGACGATCCACACCCCGGCGGCCACGAGCGCAGCGACGGCAAGCAGCCACGCGAGCGCGGCCCAGAGGCGGCGCGAGGGCGGCGCGACGGGTTCGGCGGGAGTGTTCGGGCGTGTGACGGCTTGGTCGAGCATAGTGCGTAGGGCGTAATGCGCGCTTGAGCGCGACGGGCGCTGAAGCGGCGGCGCGTGCGCCGGTTACTACGAACCATCATATTGGCATCCTGCCAATCCTGCAAAATCCTGTCAATCCTGTTGCTACACCAGCCCCACCCCTGCGATTTCCGCCCCACACGCGCCGCACTTCCCGTCGCGCAGGTTGCGCCTGCCGGGGCGGT